>CAZOEC010000053.1:0-30114 GCA_964578635.1 uncultured Pseudomonas sp. | reverse complement strand
TGATCGGCGGCAAGCTCTACGAGCCGGAAGAAGAGAACCCGATGCTGGGCTTCCGCGGCGCGTCGCGCTATATCAGCGAGAGCTTCCGCGATTGCTTCGAGCTGGAATGCCGCGCGCTGAAGAAGGTGCGCAACGAGATGGGCCTGACCAACGTCGAGATCATGGTGCCCTTCGTGCGTACCCTCGGCGAAGCCAGCCAGGTGGTTGATCTGTTGGCCGCCAACGGTCTGGCCCGCGGTCAGGATGGTCTGAAGATCATCATGATGTGCGAGCTGCCGTCCAATGCCATTCTGGCCGAAGAGTTCCTCGAGTTCTTCGACGGTTTCTCCATCGGTTCCAACGACCTGACCCAGCTGACTTTGGGCCTGGACCGTGACTCCGGCATCGTCGCGCACCTGTTCGATGAGCGTAACCCGGCGGTGAAGAAGCTGCTGAGCAACGCCATTCAGGCCTGTAACAAGGCCGGCAAGTACATCGGCATCTGCGGTCAGGGCCCTTCGGACCACCCGGATCTGGCGCGCTGGCTGATGGAGCAGGGCATCGAGAGCGTGTCACTGAACCCGGATTCGGTGCTCGATACCTGGTTCTTCCTCGCGGAAGCTCAAGCGCCGGTCTGATCGCACGGTTAAATCGCAGTATAAGGGCGGGTTTATCCTGCCCTTTTTTATGGTCTGCCATCCCTGGCGACCACCCTTCGGGCCGTCGCTAGCGACGGTAAAAATTGCTCCTGACAATTTTTTGTGTTCAGCACGTCCAGATGCTTCACCCCTGCGGGGCACGTCGTGGGCGATATGAAAAATTGTTCCCGACAATTCTTGTTGTCGGCCGTCGGTGGCGGTCATCGTCGGGCAGCGTGAAAGATTGTTCCCAGCAACTCTTTGTACCAGAGCGCAGAAGATGCAAAGCAGCAGTGAGCTTTTCCCCGTCGCCTTGATCAGCGCGGAGTTTCGTGGCGATCTGAGTGAGGATGTCTACCGCCTCAAGCCCGGCAACAGCCCGGATAGCAGTGTTCAGCTGGCTCTGACGCGTTTGGGCCGTGCCGATCATCAGCAGGAGCGCGGTGTGCCGGTGATCCTGATTCCCGGCAGTTTTTCCAACCGGCGCTTCTGGTATTCGCCCAAATGCATCGGTCTCGGCCCGCAGTTGGCGCGTGCGGGTTTCGATGTGTGGATCGCCGAGATGCGTGGCCATGGCCTGTCGCCGCGCAATCGCCAGTACAAGCACAACAAGGTCAGCGACTATGTGCGCTACGACCTGCCGGCAATAGCCGATTTTATTTACGAACAAAACCCGCAGAAAGCCCATTGGCTGGGGCATTCCCTGGGCGGTATCACCCTGGCTGGAGCGCTGGGCGGTGGGTACCTGGACGAGTCGAGAATGGCTTCGGCGGCGTTGTTTGGCAGTCAGATCAGCCGCGTCTACTGGCCGCTCAAGGTGCCGCCGGTGGAGTGGGGCAGTCGTCTGCTGCTCAAGGGCTTCTCGGTGATTTCCGGTTCCAGGCTCAAGCGCGGCCCCGAGGATGAACCGGCCAGTCTGGCCATCGAAAGCCTGCGCTGGCACGGCTTGTTCGGCCGTTTTGGCGATGCCGAGCGGGACTGGTGGGCGGGCCTTGCCGAGGTGCGGGTGCCGGTCATGGCGGTGGCGGCAGTGGGCGATAGCCAGGATCCGGTATGGGCCTGCCGCAAGCTGCTCGAACAGTTTGGCTCGCCCGTGAGCGAATTTCTCTGTCTGGGTAAGAAACATGGTTTCCACAGCGACTTCGGCCATGTCGAAATGCTGGTCAGCAAGGAGGCCCAGCGCGAGGTATGGCCACTGGTGGAGCAGTGGTTGCGCAAGAGCGCGCAGGTGCAGAGTGGCGAGCCGGAGGGGAACAAACTCGTTTCAGTCGAGTAGCCTTGCGGCTACTATCTGACTTCTGCGCAGCTTCTGGTCACTCTGTGCGGACGGCGGAGGTGCAATGTTTGTTGCTCTTGAGCACTTGCTCAACCTCGAGGAGGGTTATCGCCGAGTTTTTTCGCTGCAGGGGCGCAGTTTGCTGCTGATGGTGGTCGAAGGTCGTACCCTGTTGCTGGAAAATCGTTGTCCACACCAGGGCGCACCTTTGCACAACGCGACATTGGCCGCCGGCGTGTTGCGCTGTGCGCGGCACGGCATCGAGTTCGAACTGCTCAGTGGTCGCGCCTTGAATGCCCAATGCCCAGGCCTTGTCCATCTGCCTCTGGCCTATGCGGCCGATCGTGTCGGTATAGAGCTGTAAGCCACATCTATAGATAACAGGAGTTTTGCCATGCACTACATCACCCCCGATCTGTGCGACGCCTACCCGGAACTGGTTCAGGTGGTCGAGCCGATGTTCAGCAACTTTGGCGGTCGCGACTCCTTTGGCGGCGAGATCGTCACCATCAAGTGCTTCGAGGACAACTCGCTGGTCAAGGCGCAGGTCGAGCAGCCGGGCAAGGGCAAGGTTATGGTGGTCGATGGCGGTGCTTCCATGCGTCGTGCGCTGCTGGGCGACATGCTGGCGGAGAAGGCTGCGAAGAATGGCTGGGAAGGCATAGTGGTGTATGGCTGCGTGCGTGACGTCGATGTGCTGGCGCAGACCGAACTGGGCATCCAGGCCCTGGCCAGTCACCCGATGAAGACCGACAAGCGCGGTATCGGCGACCTCAACGTGGCGGTGACCTTTGGCGGCGTGACGTTCCGTCCGGGCGAATACCTGTACGCCGACAATAATGGCGTGATTGTCTCGCCGTCCGCGTTGCAGATGCCGGAGTAAGCTGAATTTGTTAGATGCCACAATGCCGCGTGAAGAGCGCGGCCTGGTCCATGCCTTTGTCCTCGATGGGCTGGGCGGGGCGCGGGCCGTTGATCGTCGCCAGCTGCAGGAACTGCAACTGGCCGAGCAGGAAAGCCTCTGGGTGCACTGGGATCGCAGTCACCCGCAGACCCAGGACTGGTTGCGCCGCGACAGCGGGTTGAGCGAGTTTGCCTGCGACCTGTTGCTCGAAGAGAACACCCGGCCGCGGATGCTGCCGTTGCCGGAGCATGAGTTGCTGCTGTTCCTGCGCGGGGTCAACCTCAATCCGGGGGCCGAGCCGGAGGATATGGTCTCGCTGCGCATCTTTGCCGATGCGCGTCGGGTGATCTCCCTGCGCTTGCGACCAGTGCGGGCGACAGAGGCGCTGATCGCGGATCTGGCCGCCGGTAATGGGCCAAAATCCGCCTCGGAAGTGATTCTGAGCCTGGCGCATTATCTGACCGACAAGGTCGAGAACCTGGTGACGGAGTTGTCCGAGCAGGTCGATGAGCAGGAAGAGATGGTCGATGCCGAGCAGCGCCTGGTGCCTGACCACGCCCGCCTTCTGCAGATGCGCCGGCGTGCTGCCAGTCTGCGGCGCTTTCTTGCCCCGCAGCGCGATATCTATGCGCAGCTGACGCGCCATCAGCTGCCCTGGTTTCTGGACGACGATACCGACTACTGGAACGAGCTGAACAACCGCCTGACCCGTTATCTGGAGGAGCTGGAACTGAGCCGTGAACGGGTCAGCCTGGTTCTCGAGGCGGAGAATCGGCGCATGGACCAGCGCATGAATCGCACCATGTACCGTTTTGGCATCATCGCCGGCGTGTTCCTGCCCCTGACCTTCCTTACCGGGCTGCTGGGCATCAATGTCGGCGGTATCCCGGGTGCGGAGAGTCCCTATGGCTTTGCCATTATCTGCGTGCTGATGGTGGCTGTGGCCCTCGGCCAATGGTGGCTGTTACGTCGGCTGCGTCTGGCCTGATGTGACTATCCAGGCCGTCCGCTCGTCTAGCCGTCACGTCCTGTGAGGTGTGCAATGCACGACCCTTTTGAAGAATCGCTGCGCGATCTGCTCAAGTCATCCGCGTCGAATCACGACGACGATGCCTGTCTGCACCGCGTTCTGAAGACCGCCAACCGCCAAGTAGGCGCGGGCGATCTGTTTGCCCTGATGGGCCATTGCCTGGGTGCACTGATGATCGCGATCAATAGCGGCGCTGCGCATATCTCCCCTGTGTCCCGGCGCAAACCTTCCGATCCCTCTCTTGATAAGGCTGACTAAGCATGGAATTTACTCAAGTCCTGGTTGATGCGATGGCCAGCGTATGGACCCCGATTGCCGCGTTTATTCCACGCCTGTTCGGGGCCATGGTGGTGGTACTGCTGGGTTTCGTGGTGGCCAAGTTTCTCGACACCCTGCTGTCCAAACTGCTCGGCAAGATCGGTCTGGATCGCCTGATGGCAGGCACCGGCCTGACCAAGCTGTTGAGTCGTGCCGGCATCCAGGTGCCGGTATCGACCCTGATCGGCAAGATCGTCTACTGGTTTGTGCTGTTGATCTTCCTGGTTACGGCCGCCGAGTCCCTGGGCCTGGAGCGGGTTTCTTCGACTCTGGATACCCTGGCCCTGTACCTGCCCAAGGTGTTCGGTGCGGCCTTGGTGCTGCTCGCTGGTGTGCTGCTGGCGCAACTGGTCAGCGGCCTGGTGCGTGGCGCGGCCGAGGGTGTAGGTCTGGAGTATGCCCATGGCCTGTCGCGCGTGGCTCAGGGCCTGGTGATCATCATCAGTATTTCGGTGGCCATCGGTCAGCTCGAAGTCAAAACCGACCTGCTCAACAACGTGATCGCCATCGTGCTGATTTCCGTTGGCCTGGCCGTGGCCCTGGCGCTCGGTCTGGGCAGCCGGGATATTGCCAGCCAGATCCTGGCCGGCATTTATGTGCGTGAGTTGTATGAGGTTGGGCAACAAGTTCAGGTTGGTGAGGTCGAAGGGCAGATCGAGGAAATTGGCACGGTCAAGACCACACTGTTGACCGACGCAGGCGAACTGGTCTCCGTGGCCAATCGCACCTTGCTTGAGCAGCGCGTAAGCAGCCGCTAAGGCGTCAATCCCTGTTATTGTATGCCGCCGACCCAGTCGCCCGTTTGTGCGGACTGCGGCGGCTTTTGTCCTGACTGTCGGCCCGACTCGTTTTGAATAAAGCCCAATCTGTGTCTCTGCGTTACGACCCCCGCGAGCTCTCGGATGAAGAGCTGGTGGCGCGTGCCCACGACGAGTTGTTCCATATCACCCGTGCCTATGAAGAACTGATGCGCCGTTACCAGCGCACCTTGTTCAATGTCTGTGCGCGTTATTTGGGCAGCGAGCGGGACGCCGATGATGTTTGTCAAGAGGTGATGCTTAAAGTTCTTTATGGCTTGAAGAACTTTGAAGGCAAATCCAAGTTTAAAACCTGGCTGTACAGCATTACCTATAACGAATGTATTACCCAATATCGCAAGGAACGGCGCAAACGCCGCCTTATTGATGCGCTGAGCCTGGATCCGCTCGAAGAAGCTTCGGAAGATAAAACACCGAAAGTTGAAGAGCGCAATGGCCTGGATCGCTGGCTGGTGCATGTCAATCCTATTGATCGGGAAATTCTGGTGCTACGTTTTGTCGCAGAGCTGGAGTTCCAGGAGATCGCCGACATCATGCACATGGGCCTGAGCGCTACGAAAATGCGCTATAAACGGGCCCTCGACCGCCTGCGTGAAAAGTTTTCCGACAGTCCTGAAACTTAATTAAATTATTCGCGTCGAAGTACGTGGTTAATTCTGTTAGGATTGCCGATTGAGTTGTCTTGAGTTTGTCAGACAACTTACTGACCACCAAGATAGGGATTTAACAATGAAATTGAAAAACACTTTAGGCGTTGTCATTGGCTCGCTGCTGGCTTCCTCCTCGCTCAGCGCGCTTGCTCAGGGTCAGGGCGCTGTCGAAGTGGACGTTTTCGGTAAGCGTACCTTTACCGAAAGCAATCGTGACGCTACCAATGGCAACCTGTTCGGCGGCGGCATCGGTTACTTCCTGACAGATGACGTTTCCCTGAACCTGTCGCATGGTGTGTACCGCAGCATGCGTTCCCAGGACACCCTGCCGGGTTCCACCCATGGCCGTGAGCAGCTTGACGGTCACCTGAGCACTGTCGAAGCCCTGTACCACTTCGGTACTCCGGCTGCCCAGAGCCTGCGTCCTTATGTGTCCGCCGGTTTCGGCCATCAGGACCTGGACAACACCTTCACTCGCGGTGATGACAAAACCACCTTCGCGATGGTCGGTGCCGGTGCCAAGTACTACTTCACCGAAATGTTCTTCGCCAAAGCCGGTGTAGATGTTCTGCACAGCCTGGATACCGAAAACACCGAGTGGCAGGCAGGCGTTGGCGTCGGTCTGAACTTCGGCGGCAGCACCAAGCCTGCCGAGGTTGTTGAAGCTGCTCCTGAGCCGATGCCTGAGCCGGTTGCTGCTGAAGAGCCGATGGAACTGGTTCGTGTTGAACTGGACGTCAAGTTCGACTTCGACAAAGCCAGCGTCAAAGAAGAAAGCTACGGTGATATCAAGAACCTGGCTGATTTCATGAAGCAGTACCCACAAACCACCACCGTGGTTGAGGGTCACACTGACTCCAAGGGTTCCGATGCCTACAACCAGAGCCTGTCCGAGCGTCGTGCCAACGCCGTTCGTGACGTTCTGGTCAACCAGTACGGCGTAGAAGCTCAGCGCGTTAACGCTGCTGGCTACGGCGAAGCCCGTCCGGTTGCCGACAACGCTACCGACTCCGGCCGCGCTGTTAACCGTCGCGTAGAAGCTGAAGTAGAAGCCCAGATCCAGCAGTAATTGATCTGACGCTGTAGAAAACCCCGCTTCGGCGGGGTTTTTTTATGACTTTTTTTCGGCCAGCGCCTGTTCTTATCCGTTGTTCGGGCGCTTCTGTCGCTCAGTCATTCTGGCGGCGCGTTCTCTCAGGCGAAAAAAAGCCCACTGAGGGGGCAGCGGGCAAGGTCACAACTCCGCAGGAGCGCGAAGCAGTTAGGCACTGATGGCAATGGCCGCCTGTTGCTGTTGGCTTGCGACCTCGCCGATGACCAGGATGGCGGGGCTTTTCAGCTGGAAGTCCAGGGCGTCCTGCTGCATTGCGTGCAGGGAGCTGCGGCATTCGCGCTGTTGCGGCAGGGAGGCGTTCTCGATCAGCGCCACCGGCATATCGGCGCGCATACCGCCGGCCAGCAGGCTTGCGCGGATTTCCGCCAGTTTCGCCACGCCCATATAGACCACCAAAGTGGTGCCGCCCTGGGCCAGGGCGGCCCAGTTCAGCGTGCTGTCGTCCTGGGTGTGGGCGGTGACCAGGGTCACGCCGCGGGCCACGCCGCGCAGGGTCAGGGGAATGCCGCACTGGGTGGCACCGGCCAGGCCTGCGGTGATGCCGTTGACCATTTCCACTTCGATGCCATGGGCGCTGAGCCAGTCGACTTCTTCGCTGCCGCGGCCAAAGATGCAGGGGTCGCCGCCTTTCAGGCGTACCACGCACTTGCCCTGACGGGCGTAGCGCAGCATCAGGCGATGGATAAAGGCCTGGGGCGTGGAGCGGCAACCGCCGCGCTTGCCCACCGGTACCACCCGGGCATTCGGGCAATGCTCCAGCACGGCCGGGTTGACCAGGTCGTCGATCATCACGATATCGGCCCGATTGAGGGCTTTTACCGCTTTCAGGGTCAGCAACTCCGGATCACCGGGCCCTGCGCCTACCAGCCAGACTTTTGCGCTCATATCAGATTCCTCTAGGCATTGATCGCTATTGGCGCAGTGGCCAGCAGCCGCTTGATTTCCGGGACACAGGAGCCGCAACTGGTGCCGCACTTGAGTTCCTGCTTGAGGCCGTCGAGGTCGAGGCCGCGGGCGATCCCTGCGCATACCGCGTCCTGGCTGACGTTCAGGCAGTTGCACAGGGTCTTGCTGGCTTTCCTGCCGCTGGCCGCGCCCGGTGGGGTGGACAGCGGCGCGAGCAGCCAGCGGCGCAGGTCGGCATCGGCCTGGCCGTCGTTCCACAGGCTTTTCAGCCAGTCGCGGGCGGCGGTTTCCCCGGCCAGGCGGATGGCGGTGATACGGCCGTCCTCAATGCGCACGCGCTTGCCGACCGCTTTACGCGGGTCGTCATAGGCCAGCACCGGGCCTTCGTGCAGGCCGAGCAGTTGATCGATCTGCGCCAGCAGCTCGGGCTCGGGAGCCACGGCGCAGGCGGCGCGGATCAGCAGAGCAGGGCGCTCGCGTCCGGTCAGGTTGAGGTTGGCGTAGGCAAAGCCTTCGAACAGCGGGCGCAGGGCTTCGAAGCGCGTCTGCACCTGGCCTTCGACCAGGGCAAAGAAGGTCCAGGGCAGCTCGACCTTTTCCACCTCGACCCCGGCGTGCTTGAGTTCCGGCTGCTTGGACAGCGGATCGAATGCCGGCTGGGTCAGCACATTGGTGCCCAGGCCCTTGAGAAAACGGTTGCCCCAGTGCATCGGCAGGTAGGCCTGGCCGGCACGGATGCTGTCGTCGGCCTGCACCGGCAGAATCAGGCTGCCGCGACGACTGCGGACCTTGATCAGGTCGCCGCTTTGCAGGCGGCGGCGGCGCATCTCGTCCGGGTGCAGGCTGAGCACGGCCTCTTCGACATGGCCGAACAGGCGCGCGGCGGTACCGGTGCGACTCATGCCATGCCACTGGTCGCGCAGGCGGCCGGTGTTGAGGGTCAGGGTAAAGCGCGCCTCGCGTTTTTCCTTGGGCGCACGGTAAGGGTCGGCATGAAACTGCGCGCGACCATTGGCAGTGGGGTAACGCGCATCGCCGTAGAGGCGCGGCGTACCCTGGGTTGCGCCGGCCGGGAACGGCCATTGCTGGGGACCTTGGTTATCCAGAATCGCGTAGCTGAGCCCCGACAGGTCGAGGTCACGCTGGGCGGTCAGGTGTTTGTACTCCTCGAACAGCTCTTGCGGGCGGTCGAAGTCGAACAGGCTGGGCAGGCCGGGGCGGAGCAGTTTTTCTAAACGACGGGCGAAATCGCTGGTGATCGCCCAATCCGGCCGCGCCTCTTTGGGCGCTGGCACGGCGCTGCGTACATGACTGACGCGGCGTTCGGAGTTGGTCACCGTGCCTTCCTTCTCGCCCCAGCTGGCGGCGGGCAGCAGCAGGTCGGCGTAGTGGCAGGTCTCGGTGGTGAAAAAGGCTTCCTGCACCACTACGAAGGGGCAGGCGGCCAGGGCTTCATGCACCTTGTTCTGATCCGGCATGGATTGCGCGGGGTTGGTGCAGGCGATCCACAGGGCCTTGACCTTGCCGACGCGCACCGCTTCGAACAGTTCGATGGCGCTCAGCCCGGCACTGGCCGGCAGCGCGTCGACGCCCCAGTACTGCGCCACTTCGGCGCGGTGCTCGGCATTGCCGGCCTCGCGATGGCCGGGCAGCAGGTTGCTCAGGCTGCCGGTTTCGCGACCGCCCATGGCGTTCGGTTGGCCGGTGAGGGAAAAGGGGCCGGCACCGGGTTTGCCGATCTGCCCGGTGGCCAGGTGCAGGTTGATCAGCGCGCTGTTCTTGGCGCTGCCGCTGCTCGACTGGTTGAGGCCCATGCACCACAGCGAGAGGAAGCTCGGTGCGCTGCCGATCATCCGTGCGCATTGCTGCAGGCTGTCCTGGCTGATGCCGCACAGCTCGCTGACCATCTGCGGGCTGTAATCGCGCACCAGGGTCTTGAGGGCGTCGAAACCTTCGGTGTGGGCGTCGATATAGGCGCGGTCGATCCAGCCTTCCCACATCAGGATATGCAGGATGCCGTGAAACAGGGCGACGTCGCTGCCCGGAATGATCGGCAGGTGCAGGTCGGCCAGCTCGCAGGTGTCGGTGCGCCGTGGGTCGACGACGATGATCTGCATGTCCGGGCGCTTGGCCTTGGCTTCTTCCAGGCGGCGGAACAGCACCGGGTGGGCGTAGGCCATATTGGAGCCAGCGATCAGCAGGCAGTCGCTCTGCTCGATGTCCTCGTAGTTGCACGGCGGCGAATCGGCTCCCAGGCTGCGCTTGTAGCCGACCACAGCCGAGGACATGCACAGGCGCGAGTTGCTGTCGATATTGTTGGTTCCCACCAACGCTCTCGCCAGCTTGTTGAAGGCGTAGTAGTCCTCGGTCAGCAACTGGCCGGAGATGTAGAAGGCGACGCTGTCCGGGCCGTGCTCGCGAATGGTTTCGGCGAAGACGTTGGCGGCGTGATCCAGGGCGCTGTCCCAGTCGGTGCGGGTACGGGCCAGGCCCTTGCCCAGGCGCAGTTCGGGATACAGCGCGCGGGCGTCGAGGTCGCCGGTCAGGTGCAGGGTCGAACCCTTGCTGCACAGCTTGCCGAAATTGGCCGGATGCGCGGGATCGCCCTGGACGCCGAGGATCTTCTCGTCATCGTGTTCGATCAGCACGCCACAACCCACGCCGCAATAGCAGCAGGTGGAGGCGGTGATCTGATGGGAATGGGTCATGGGCGTCATCTCTCTGCGGTAATCGGGTAGGCCGCGGGGCAATGCGCGCGGCCTACCAATGACCTATCAGGCACATTCGGTCGCGCTGTTCAGGGCCAGCAGCACCCGGCCGTTCTCCACCTTGGCCTGGTGCCGGTGGGCGCAGCCCTGGTCCGGGGCCACGGCTTCGCCGGACTCCAGCTCGATCTGCCAGTTGTGCAGCGGGCAGGCCACGCGCTTGCCGTAGATGATGCCTTGCGACAGCGGGCCGCCCTTGTGTGGGCAGCGGTCGTCGAGGGCGAACACCTCATCGGTCGAGGTACGGAAGATCGCGATATCGCCCTTGGGTCCGGCGACGATGCGCGCACCCAGTGGGTTGATTTCATTCAGGTCGCAGATATCCAGCCAGTTCATACGTGCGCCTCCAGTTGCTGCAGTGCGATGCGATCGAATTCTTTCTTCAGCTGCGGTTTGGCCAACTGCTCCTTCCACGGGTCCTGCTCGAACGACAGGGAGAACAGCAGGCGCTCATGCAGGGCCTTGCGCCGCTCGGCATCTTCCAGCACGCCTTGCTTGATGTGCTCCATACCTACGCGCTGCATGTAATGCACGGTGCGCTCGAGGTAGAAGGCTTCTTCACGGTAGAGCTGGAGGAAGGCCAGGCTGTATTCCATGACTTCTTCGGCCGTCTTGAGCTTGACGAAGAACTCGCCGGCCTCGGTCTTGATCCCGCCGTTGCCACCGATATACAGCTCCCAGCCGGAGTCGACGCCGATGATGCCAACGTCCTTGATGCCGGATTCGGCGCAGTTGCGCGGGCAGCCGGAGACCGCCAGCTTGACCTTGTGCGGCGACCACATATTGAACAGCGCGTGTTCCAGGTCGATGCCCATCTGCGTGCTGTTCTGCGTGCCGAAGCGGCAGAACTCGCTGCCGACGCAGGTCTTCACGGTGCGGATGGATTTGCCGTAGGCGTGGCCGGACGGCATATCGAGGTCTTTCCACACGCCCGGCAGGTCGTCCTTCTTGATCCCCAGCAGGTCGATGCGCTGACCGCCGGTGACCTTGACCATGGGCACGTTGTACTTGTCGGCCACGTCGGCGATGCGGCGCAGCTCCGAGGCATTGGTCACGCCGCCCCACATCCGTGGAATCACCGAGTAGGTGCCGTCTTTCTGGATATTGGCGTGGGCGCGTTCGTTGATAAAGCGCGACTGTGGGTCGTCCTTGGCCTCGCCCGGCCAGGTGGAAATCAGGTAGTAGTTCAGCGCCGGGCGGCAGGTGGCGCAGCCGTTCGGCGTGCTCCAGTTGAGGAAGGCCATGGTCGCCGGGATGCTGGTCAGGTGCTCGTCGCGGATGGCCTTGCGGATCTGCCCGTGGTTGAGATCGCTGCAGCCGCAGATGGCTTTTTCGCTCTTCGGCTTGACGTCCGCCGCGCCGCCCACGGTGTTGATCAGGATCTGTTCGACCAGGCCGGCGCAGGAACCGCAGGAACTGGCGGCTTTGGTGTGCTTTTTCACGTCGTCGACGCTGAACAGGCCGTGCTCCTGGATGGCCTTGACGATGGTGCCTTTGCACACGCCGTTACAGCCGCACACTTCCATGTCGTCGGGCATCGACATGGCCTTGCTCTGGCCCTGGTGGCCGGTGTCGCCGATGGCGTTTTCGCCGAACATCAGGTGATCGCGGATCTCGCTGACGTTGTGGTTCTCGCGGATCTGGCGGAAGTACCAGCCGCCGTCGGCGGTGTCGCCATACAGGCAGGCACCGACCAGCACGTCGTCCTTGATCACCAGCTTCTTGTACACGCCGCCGATGGGGTCGGACAGGGTGATGGTCTCGGTACCTTCGGCACCCATGAATTCGCCGGCGGAGAACAGGTCGATGCCGGTGACTTTCAGTTTGGTCGAGGTCACCGAGCCCTGGTAGCGGGCAAAACCGAGCTGGGCCAGGTGGTTGGCGCAGACCTTGGCCTGTTCGAACAGCGGCGCGACCAGACCGTAGGCGATGCCACGGTGGCTGGCGCATTCGCCGATGGCATAGACCCGCGGGTCGAAGGTCTGCATGGTGTCGTTGACCAGGATGCCGCGGTTGCAGGCAATCCCGGATTGCTCTGCCAGGTCGCTGTTGGGGCGGATGCCGGCGGCCATCACCACCAGGTCGGCGGGAATCACTTCGCCGTCCTTGAATTTCACCGCACAGACCCGGCCTTCGCCGTTGTCCAGCAGCTCGGCGGTAAGCTTGGGCAGGAGGAACTTGAGGCCGCGGTCTTCCAGGGATTGTTGCAGCAGGCGGCCGGCGGTGGCGTCGAGCTGGCGCTCCAGCAGCCAATCGCCGAGGTGCACCACGGTCACGTCCATGCCGCGCAGCTTGAGGCCGTTGGCCGCTTCCAGGCCGAGCAGGCCGCCGCCGATAACCACCGCATGCTTATGGGTCTTGGCGGTTTCCATCATCATCTGGGTGTCGGCGATATCGCGGTAGCCGATCACCCCGGCCAGGTCCTTGCCCGGAATCGGCAGGATAAAGGGGTTGGAGCCGGTGGCGATCAGCAGGCGATCGTACTCGGCTTCGCTGCCGTCATCGGCGACTACCAGGCGGGCCTTGCGGTCGATCTTCACCACCTTGCGCCCGAGCAGCAGCTTGATGCCGTTGTCCGCATACCAGTTGAGGTCGTTGAGCACGATTTCCTCGAAGGTCTGCTCGCCGGCCAGTACCGGCGAAAGCAGAATGCGGTTGTAGTTGGGGTGCGGCTCGGCACCGAACACCGTAATGTCGTAGAGGTCGGGGGCGAGCTTGATCAGCTCTTCGAGGGTGCGGACACCGGCCATGCCGTTGCCAATCATCACCAGCTTGAGTTTTTTCATGCCGGCCATCTCCTGAATCAAAAATCACGGAAAAATTGTCGGGAGCAATTTTTAGCGTCGCTCCGCGACGGCTCTAAGGGGGCCACCAGGTATGGCAGGCCAGAAAACAAAAAAGGCGTCCCGCTAGTCACCTAGCGAGGACGCCTTTGTCCAAGTCCCGTTCTCTCGGGAAGTACAGCCCTCAACGTTGAAGGCTGCGCTTTATTAATTCTGCGTAATCCAATGCAGGGCTTGTGCCAACTTCTCCAGATGGCGTTTTTCATGGCTTTTCAGCCACTTGCAGGTTTTGTTCGGCGCGGTTGCTGCACTACTTGAAGGCGTCTTGCGCTGTATTGGTGCGCTTTTGTCAGAGCAGCAGAAACAGCAGTGCCAGGTTCAGCGCCAGGGAAAATAGCGCGACACTGCGCCAGACCAGCAGGGGCTCGCGTTCGAGCAGCGGCCGCGGCCGGCTGCTGAGGGATTTGCGTTCGCCCTGTTCCAGGCTCAGCAGCCACTCCTCGGCGGTTTCATAGCGCGCCTTGGGCTCGGCGGTCAGGGCGCGATTGAGGCTGTCGTCGATCCAGCCCGGCAGGTCCGGACGATAGCGGCTGGCTGGGGTGGGCTGGCCAAAGCGCGGATGCTGAAAGGCTTCGATCTCGCCATAGGGGTAGTGCCCGGTCAGCAGGTGATAGAGGGTCACGCCGGCGCTGTAGAGATCCTGCTGGGCCGTGGGGGCTGTGCCGGCAAAGGCTTCGGGGGCGATATAGCTGGGGGTGCCGGGCAGCTCATGGGCTTCGTCGCGGGACAGCCCCGGGCAGTAGGCCAGGCCGAAATCCAGCACGCGCAATTCGCCATCATCGCCCCACAGCAGGTTTTCCGGCTTGATATCGCGATGGAGGATATTGCGCCGGTGCAGCATGCCCAGGGCCTTGATCAGGCGCGGGGCGATGTCCAGCCACTCCGGCAGTCCCAGCGGGCCATTCAGGCGCAGATGTTCGGCCAGGGTCTGGCCGCTGTATTCGCGCTGCACGTAATAGAGGTGCTGACGTTGCGGCAGCGGGTGCACATCGGCGAAGAAGCGCCCTGCGACCCGGCGCAGAAACCATTCCTCAAGCAGCAGTGCGGGGCCCGCCTGGGTTTCATCGGCGCGGCTGGGCGGCAGGGTCTTGAGCAGCCAGCGCCGCGCCTGGGCATCGCGCACCCGGTAAATCATCGACTGACGCGACTCGGCGAGCAGCCGTTCAACCTGCCAGCCCTCGAAATCATGCCCCTCGCGCAGGCGCGGCGGCACGGGCCAGTGTTCCAGTTGCGCCAGGGTATCGGCCAGATCGCTTTCCGGCAGGGCCTCGACCCTCAGCAGCAGGGCGCTGGCATTGTCCTGGCTGCCGGCCAGGTGCGCGGCGTTGACCAGGGCGCGGCTGGCGGCGGCGAGATCCTGTTCGTCGTGGAGGATCTGCTGGATGCCGTTGTCGCCTAGGGTGGCCCAGACCCCGTCGCTTACCAGTACAAAGCACTCGCCCTCGCGCAATTCGCCGTCCAGGTAGTCCACCACCAGGTGCTGATCCAGGCCCATGGCGCGCTTGAGCACATGCTGCATGCCCGGCTGCTCCCATACATGGTCTTCGCTGATGCGTTCGAGCAGGCCCTGCTGCCAGCGATAGGCGCGGCAGTCGCCTACATGCGCCAGGGTAAAGCGGCGGCCACGCAGGACCAGGGCGGTGAGGGTGGTCAGCAACGGCTGGCCGCCGCCATTGGCTTGCAGCCAGCGGTTATGAGCCACCAGCAGGCGATCCAGGGACTGGGTCACGGCCCAGGTTTCCGGGGTGGAGTAATAGTCCAGGGCCAGGGCCTGCAAGGTGGCGCGGGCAGCCAGGCCGCCGTCGGCGCACTGGCTGACGCCATCGGCCAGGGCGAACAGATAGCCCTTGCTCGCGGCCAGGGCCGGGGCCGGGGTCACCACGCGGATGGCGTCCTGGTTCTCGGCCCTGGGGCCGATCGCGCTGGCTTCACCGAAAGTCAGTTGCAGGGCCATGCTGAAGTTCCTGGGGTTGTTGCTGAAGAAGCGCTGAGGCAAAGGCGAGGCTGGTGAGGCAGCAAAGGAGAGCCGCTGCCGACTTCTCCCGCCTTTCCTGACCAGTGCAATAAGCGCTGCCAGTCAGCCCCGCCTTTGCCTTAACGCTCCAAAGGTTGAGCGTAGGGTGGATCGCGCTTTACCGATCCACCGTGGCTCCATGGTGGATGAAAAAGGCGTCATCCACCCTACGGCTGTGCAATTACACGCGGGCGGCGGTGACTGCAGCGCTACCCCAGGTGGTGCGCCAGCGGCGCTTGACGCTGTACAGGCCGAACCAGGCCAGCACGCCGAGGCTGGCGAACAGCCACAGGCCCATCTGGTAGTCGCCGGTCTGTTGCTTGATAGTGCCCAGGCCCGCGGCCAGGAGGAAGCCGCCGATGCCGCCGGCCATGCCGATCAGGCCGGTCATTACGCCGATTTCCTTGCGGAAACGTTGTGGTACCAGCTGGAATACCGCGCCGTTACCGGCACCCAGGCCGAGCATGGCGGTAACGAACAGGGCCAGGGCAGCGGCCGAGCTGGACAGGTTGAAACCCACGGCGGCAATGCTCAGTGAGGATAGGGTGTACATCATCAACAGCGAGCGGATGCCGCCGATACGGTCGGCCAGGGCACCACCGAGCGGGCGCATCAGACTACCGGCGCAGACGCAGGCGGCGGTGTAGTAACCGGCGGTCACCGGATTCAAACCGTACTGGTCGTTGAAGTAGCCGGGCAGGGCACTGGCCAGGCCGATAAAACCGCCGAAGGTGACGCTGTAGAAGAACATAAACCACCAGCTGTCGCGGTCACCCAGGGCTTTCAGGTAATCGGCGGCGGCTTTCGGCTTGGGTCGCTCGGGGGCGTTCTTGGCCATAAAGGCGAAGATCAGCAGGGTGGCCAGCAGCGGAATCAGCGCCCAGCCGAATACGTTCTGCCAGCCGAACAGGGCGGCCAGACCCGGGGCGAACAGCGCCGCCAGCACGGTGCCGGAGTTACCCGCACCGGCAATGCCCATGGCTTTGCCCTGGTGCTGCGGCGGATACCACTGCGAAGCCAGGGGCAGGGCCACGGCGAAGGCGGCACCGGCGAAGCCGAGGAACAGGCCGAGCAGCAGGGCCTGTTCGTAGCTATTGATACCGATCTGCCAGGCGCAGAACAGCGCCACTATGACGATGACCTGGCCGATCAGGCCGGCGGTCTTGGGTGACAGGCGGTCGGCCAGAAAACCCATCAACAGGCGCAGCACGGCACCGGCGAGGATCGGCGTGGCCACCATCAGGCCGCGTTGCTGGGCGGTAAGGTCGAGGGCGGTGGCGATCTGTACGGCCAGGGGGCCGAGTACATACCAGACCATAAAGCTCAGGTCGAAATAGAGAAAGGCGGCAAACAGCGTCGGTGTGTGGCCGGATTTCCAGAAACTTGTATTCATCGCAAACCTCATCGGCAGAAAAAGGGTCCCGGCGGGCGCGTCGTGCCATGGTCGTGGACACGGCGGCCGCAACCCACCGGGGAGGTGCCGTACTTGTGATGCGGCACCCTGGGGAGCAGGGTCTGTTGACGCTTCGACGCTCGCGGCGAAACATCAACAGCCCCTCCGCCACAGCTGGGTTGAGAGAGTTACAAGCGCAGACCCTGGATCACAGCGTCTGCACCCGCCCCGAACACTGGAGCTAAAAACGAAAAACGCCGCATCTACCGGTCGCCCTGGGGCGTGGTCTATGCGACGTCTTTGTCGTTTGTCGAGCAGCCACCGTTGGCTACCTGTATGCATGGCTAAGCAAAAGCTGCGCCAACACGTCGGAGCCAGGGTTTTACGGGGTTGTGCACAACGACGCGACAGGGATGCGCTGCAAAAAGAGGCGTTGTGCGCATGGGCGCACCTGGATGGGGCGAGCAGGGCGTCCCGGCGATCCAGGCGAGGGCTAAGGACGTTGGTGGTGGCCCGGCGTTTAGCGCAGCCGGGCTACAGCGTCGGGTTGTGGTGCCGAGACCCGGCGCTCGCGCTCGGTGGCGTCTTGGGTCATGGCCTGAGTCGGTATGGGCAGGGTAAGCAGGGCGATGGCGAGCAGGTTGCTCGCCAGCCCGGCCTGGCGGACGTGGCTGCGCGTAGTTGGCATGGCGGTTCCCCCGTTGGCGTTATGCCTAAGGCGTAGCAGGTCAATTGCAATCTGTCATGTCGATAGCCTGCTAAGCGACGTATGGCCGTAAATAACGCAAAAAACGCGCCTGAGCGGCGAATTCAGGGCCGTTCGTCGACTCGGGACATTTATCCCGGACGCTGTTGTATCGCTGAATGGCCGCGGCTATCGGCTCGGGCCCGCCTTGCCTGTCTCGGTGCCGGGTTCAGCCGATAGCCGCACGCTGGCGGCGAATTCCCGAGTGCTATACTCGGTCTTGACCGTGGAACATAGATGCTGTGGAACATTGATACGGGGCAGTGGTGCAGCGATGTTCGTAGCGGCCAGACGCCACCTGTAGAACTCAGCCACGGGCTGTAAAACAGGGGGGCTACAGCAGAGCGGGATGGGAGGTGTGTGATGAACAGACACTATTACATCAGCGACAATCTTGACGATCTTGAAAGCGTGGAAAACGAGCTGGAAGCCCAGGGCATCAGCACCGAGCAGATCCATGTGCTCAGTGAAAAGGATGCCGAGGTGGAACAGCACCATCTGCACGACGTGCCCTCATTTATGAAGCAGGACGTGGTCCATTCCGGCGAGATCGGTGCCGCGGTTGGTTTGGTCCTGGCTGGCCTGGTGCTGGCCGCCGCCTATTTTATGGGCTGGACTGCAACGGCCGCCGGCTGGGTACCCTTTATCTTTCTCGCCGTGGTGCTGTTCGGTTTCTGCACCTGGGAGGGTGGCTTCTTCGGTATTCAGGTGCCCAACACGCACTTCCGCCGCTTTAAGCAGAACCTGCAGGAAGGCAAGCATGTGTTCTTCGTCGATGTCGAGGCGGATCAGGAAGCGGTCCTGGAACGGGTGGTTCAGCATCACCCCCGGCTCAATGCGGCAGGCACCGGATCGGCAGCGCCGCACTGGATAGTGGCCTGGCTGCACCGCTGGCATCAATTCAAACGCGCCATCTAAGGTATTGGCCTGGGACTCCGTCCGCTGTTATGGCGTGGCGGGGTCCTGGCCGAGAAACAGCACGCGGGTCATAAAGATATAGTCCGCCTCGCTGGCCATCAGACCGACCAGCACCAGCAGGCACAGGGGCGGCAGCAGGATGGCATAGACCATGGCCAGCCGCTCCCAGGCCATATGCATAAAAATGGCGACGATCAGACCGGCCTTGAGCAGCATAAAGACGATGATCAGCGACCAGCGCAGGTAGCCGCTGAACTGGTAGTAGTCGACCAGATAGGACAGGGTGCTGAGCAGAAACAGCAGCCCCCAGATCTTCAGATACAGACTGATGGGGTGGTGCTGTCCTTGATCCTGTGTCTGCGCCATGGTTTGTGCTCCTCTGCAGGGTTACCACAAATAGAAGAAGGCAAAGATAAACACCCATACCAGGTCGACGAAGTGCCAGTAGAGCCCGGCTATTTCGACATTCTGATAGTTGCCCGAGCGCTGGTAATCCCCGCGTAGAACCTTCCAGGCGATCACGCACAGGTAGATGACCCCGATCGACACGTGCAGGCCGTGGAAGCCGGTGATCATGAAGAAGCTCGCGCCGAATTGCGCCGCACCCATGGGGTTGCCCCAGGGGCGTACGCCTTCCTCGATCAGCTTGCCCCACTCGAACACCTGCATGCCAACGAAGGCGGCACCACAGAAGGCGGTCGCCAGAATCAGCGCACCGGTCTTGCGCCGCTCGCGGCGGTAGCCATAGTTGACCGCCATGGCCATGGTGCCGCTGCTGCTGATCAGCACGAAGGTCATGATGGCGATCAGGATCAGCGGGATATGGTTGCCGGCGATGGTCAGGGCGAAGACTTCGCTGGTATTCGGCCAGGGCTCGGTGGTGGTCATGCGCACCGCCATATAGGCGGTGAGAAAGCAGGTGAAGACAAAGGTGTCGCTGAGCAGGAAGATCCACATCATCGCCTTGCCCCAGGGGACCTGACGGAACGCCTGGCGATCCGCGGCCCAGTCGCTGGCGACCGCGGCCCAGCCGCTTTCGGGTACCGCGGTTGCGGGGTCGTGACGCTCTGCCGGTGGTGCTGGGTGCGCTGCCATGGCTTCACCTCAGGCCGCAGAATGCGGCGATGGCCTCATAGGTTTGCGGGGTGCTGGTCAGCAGGGCGAACAGCAGCAGCCACAGTGCCAGCAGGTAGTGCCAGTAAATGGCGCACAGCTCCACGCTGGCGCTGAGTGATTGCAGCGGTTCGCGCAGCAGCAGCTTGCTCAGGGTTTTGGCCCAGGCGATCAGGCCACCGAGCAGGTGCAGGGCGTGCAGGCCGGTCAGCAGGTAGAAGAAGCTGTTGGCCGGGTTGCTGGCGAGCAGATAGCCCTGGGCGGCGAACTGCTGCCAGACCCAGAACTGCCCGGCGAGAAAGGCGATGGCCAGCGCGCCGCCGAGGGTAAAGGCGATGAGAGTGGTCTTGCCCTGGCCCCGGCGGGCGGCCATCCGGGCCCACTGCAGGCCGATACTGGCCGCGATCAGCAGCAGGCTGTTGAGCCATAGCGAGCCGGTCTGTGCCAGGGGGGCCATGGGTTCGGTCAGGGGCTGCCAGTCGGGAATTTGCGAGCGCAGGATAAAGGCGACCAGAAACAGCAGAAACAGCGAGCTGACGACCGCAAGAAACAGGCGCAGGCCGATCCTGGCGGCTTTTGTCCGATCCACCTCGCTCGCTGGCCGAGCTTGCCAGGCGTCGCCGGGGCCCATATTGGGGTGGTTGCGCAAGATTGATGGGTTCATGGGCGCGGCTCCGGCTGAGGGTTGGCATCGCGGTGCCTCATTAGCTCAAGCTCTTCGTCGGACATCGTCTGCGGAACGAAATCCTGGGCGATGCCCGGCACGCTGTAGTCATAGGCCCAGCGGTGCACCACCGGCAGTTGCTCGCCCCAGTTGCCGTGGCGCGGCGGGGTGTGCGGCGTATGCCATTCCAGGCTGCTCGCGCCCCAGGGGTTGCCGCCCGAAGGCTTGCCGTTGAAGGCACTCCAGAACAGGTTGAACAGAAACAGCAGCTGGGTCACGCCGACGGTCAGGGCGGCGACGGTGATAAAGGCATTCAGGTCCTGCGCCGACTGCGGGATAAAGTCGTAGTTGTCATAGGCGTAATAGCGCCGCGGCATGCCGAGAAAACCCAGGTAGTGCATGGGGAAGAAGATGGCGTAGGTGCCCAGAAAGGTAATCCAGAAATGCAGCTGGCCCAGGCGGTCGTTGAGCATTCGCCCGGTGACCTTCGGGTACCACTGATAGATGGCCCCGAAGATCACCAGCACCGGTGCTACGCCCATGACCATATGGAAATGGGCGACGACAAAGTAGGTATCCGACAGCGGGATATCGACGATCACATTGCCGAGGAACAGGCCGGTCAGGCCGCCCACCAGAAAGGTCAGGATAAAGGCCAGGGCGAACAGCATGGGCACGGTCAGGTGGATATCGCCCTGCCACAGGGTCAGCACCCAGTTGTACACCTTGAGCGCGGTGGGCACCGCGATGATCAGGGTGCTGATGGCGAAGAAGAAGCCGAAATAGGGATTCATGCCGCTGACATACATATGGTGGGCCCAGACCACGAAACTGAGCACGCCGATGGCGACGATCGCCCAGACCATCATGCGGTAGCCGAAGATGTTTTTGCGCGCATGGATGCTGATCAGGTCGGAGACCAGGCCGAAGGCGGGCAGGGCGACGATATAGACTTCCGGGTGGCCGAAGAACCAGAACAGATGCTGGAACAGGATCGGGCTGCCGCCCTCATGGTCGAGCTGCTGGCCGAGGGAAATGATCGCCGGCATAAAGAAGCTGGTGCCCAGCAGGCTGTCGAGCAGCATCATCAGCGCACTGACAAACAGGGCCGGGAAGGCCAGCAGGGCTAGGATCGAAGCCATAAAGATGCCCCACACCGTCAGCGGCATACGGAACAGGGTCATGCCCTCAGTGCGGGCCTGGAGCACCGTGGTGACGTAGTTCAGCCCGCCCATGGTGGCAGCGACGATAAACACCGCCAGGGATACCAGCATCAGGATGATGCCCCAGCCGGTGCCCGGGGTGCCCTGGGTGATGGCCTGCGGCGGATAGAGGGTCCAGCCGGCTCCGGTGGGGCCGCCGGGCACGAAGAAGCTGGCCAGCAGCAGCACCACCGAAAGCAGGTAGAACCAGTAGCTGAGCATGTTCAGGTAGGGGAAGACCATGTCCCGGGCCCCGACCATCAGGGGGATCAGGTAGTTGCCGAAGCCACCTAAGAACAGGGCGGTCAGCAGGTAGACGACCATGATCATGCCGTGCATGGTCATGGCCTGGTAATAAGCGCTGGCATCCATGAAGTCCAGGCTGCCGGGAAAGCCGATCTGCATGCGCATCAGGCCGGACAGCACCAGGGCGATCAGGCCGACGAACAGTGCCGTCAGGAAATACTGAATGGCGATGACCTTGTGATCCTGGCTCCAGACATAGCGGGTCAGAAAGCTGCCCGGCTCGTGCTGTAGCTGGGCTTCGGCTGCTTGTGCATAGGCCATCACGTCTCCCTCATGCTGAAGTGGCGCTGTGTCGGCGACCCGCGCTGGCTAGGGTGCTGTCGCAGGTGCCGGGTCGGGCTTGGCGCTGCTGGCCTGGATAAAGGCCAGCAGCGCCGCGAGTTGTGTCTCGTCCAGGTCGTAGGTGGGCATCACCGCGGCGTAGCCGGCGACGACCCGGGCATTGGGCGTGCGTATGGATTCTTCCAGGTAGGCGGCATCGACCTGTTGTGTGCTGCCGTCGACAAAGCGTTGGGTTTTGCCGTGCAGGCCCAGCCAGCTGGGGCCTATGCCGCTGCTGCCGTCGAGGCTGTGGCAGGTCAGGCAGCCCAGGGACGTGGCCAGCTGCTGGCCCTGGCTGGCCAGGTCGTCGCCGGCTTGCGCAGCGGCGGACGACTCGCTCGGGGCATCACCGAGGGACTTGATCAGGGCAATCAGCGCGGCCAGGTCCTCTGCATTGAGGCGGTAGGGCACCATGACCGGCGGATAGCCCTGCACCAGCCTGGCCTGTGGCGCGAGGATCGATTCGCTCAGATAGGCCTCGTCGGCCTGGATGCTGCTGCCGTCTGCCAGCGGCCGTGAGCTGCCGTACAGACCTTGCCAGGTCGGGCCCAGGCTGGCACTGCCGTCGAGGCTGTGGCAGGCCAGGCAGCCGTTGTTCTGCGCCAGCTGACGGCCCTGCTCCAGCACGCTGGCCTGGCTGGGCCTGGCGGCGCTGCTCAGGGTCTGGGCAAAGGTCGGCTGGCCGCCCAGCCACTGTTCGAAGGCGGCGCGCGGCTCGACGATCAGCTTGCCGCGCATATTGTAGTGGGCGATGCCGCAGTACTCGGCGCACAGCACTTCAAACTCGCCGAGGCGGGTCGGGGTGAACCAGAAGTAGGAAACCATGCCCGGCACCATGTCCATCTTGGCGCGCACCTGGGGAATATAGAAATTGTGCAGTACATCCTTGGAGCGCAGCAGCACCTTGACCGGTTGCTCCAGCGGCAGGCGCACCTCGTTGCCGCTGATCAGGATATCGTCCTGGCCGGCGGGGTCATTGGGGTCGAGGCCGAAGGGGTTGCGGGCGTCAATCCACTGGGTATCCGCTTTGCCCAGCTGGCCATCCTGGCCGGGGAAGCGGTAACCCCAGCGCCACTGCTGGGCGACCACCTCCAGTTCGTGGGCCTGCTGCGGCACCCGGACGAAGTCGTGGTAGACCACCAGACCCGGTGCCAGGAGGGCGACGATGCCCAGGCTGGTAATGCCGAACAGCCACCATTCGAGCTTCTTGCTTTCCGGCTGATAGGCGGCGCGGCGGCCGGCCTTGTGCCGGTAGCGAATGATGGCAACCGCGATAAACAGGCTGACGGCGACAAAGAAGGCCCCGGTGATCAGCAGGGTGATGAACTGGGCGGTATCTATCGAGGCCCAGTTGGAGGCGGCTTCCGTTGCCTGCCAGGGGCTCAGCACATGGAACAGCACCGAGGCGACGACAAGCAGAATCAAGACGATTGCAAATGCCATAGGTTGTGCATCCTGTTCTTGCCGCCCTGGGGCGACACAAAAACAACCTGCCAAACAGCACAATCAAACCAATTCTCAATTCCACCGGCGCATGCCGCGCCCGCTGCAGGGGCCGCGGCCAGGCCGGTGACTACTCAGGGAGGAGTATAGGGTACAGAAACTGGCACTGCCTGATCGCTAGTCCAGCCAGTTGACCCTGGCGAACTTGGCGCTGAAGGCGGCCGGCATCTCTACCACCTTGCCCAGGCGGTAGTTGAAGAACACGAAGCCGGACTTGGCCATGGCCACCAGCGTGCCGTCGGCCGGGCGGCTGATACGAAAGCTGATGTCGCCGCCGTAGCGGTTGAAATCCATCACTCCGACCTCGAACAGCAACTGGTCGCGGGCATGGGCTTCGGCGCGGTAGGTGGTGGCCAGGTCGGTGACGATGATGCCGAGGCCGTCCTCGCGGGTTTCCTCGATGCCGAACTCGAACAGAAAACGTGCCCGCGCCTCGGAAATCATCGAGATCATCGAGTCGTTGCCCAGGTGGTTGGCCGCGTTGATATCGGTCACCCGTACCGTCAGGTGGGTGCTGTAGCAGAACTGGTCTTCGGGGAACTCGAGTTTGAGGCGGGCCATGGGCGGATCTCGTGCGGGCGGGATAGGGCGGCGCAATTGTACGTGGGCTTTTATCGACTTTGTGCGATCGGCCCGCTGAATGATGCGCCGCCCACCGTGGCGATTCGCCCGTCCTCAGCGGTGCTGGGTGTTCACATGATAGAAGGTCACCCGGCCGCCCTCATTGGGCGGGCCGTAATTGTCCTGAATATAGGCACCCGCCTTGAAGTACAGCTGTTCCTTGCTCCAGTACGCGCTCAACTGCTGATAAAGCGCGCCCCTGTCGCCTTCGCTGCTCTCGACGTTGACGCCCAGCTTGCCGCTCGAGGTGACCCGCAGCTTATAGCTGAACCGCTCGTCCAGCTGGATGTTCTCGGCCAGCAGGATGTTCTGTACCTCCGTATCGCCTGGGCGTTTGCGCAGCAGCAGTTCCAGCCGACCGACGCCGTGCAGGTAGTGATACTGCAGTTTGGCCAGCGGATCATTGTTGCTGCCGGGTTGGTCCTTGCTGTGGATCTGGCCGATGACGACCTTGTTC
Organism: uncultured Pseudomonas sp.; assembly: GCA_964578635.1. Lineage (GTDB taxonomy): Bacteria > Pseudomonadota > Gammaproteobacteria > Pseudomonadales > Pseudomonadaceae > Aquipseudomonas. The sequence continues at coordinate 5,616 of CAZOEC010000053.1, read as the reverse complement.
TGGCTCGGCACCTGATTGACCGACAACACCGCGCTCAGGTGGTTGTCGGCACTGTAGTAGTGCCAGTTGCTCAGTGAGCCGTCGGCCTGGGTTTCGCGCAGCTCGCTGCGTGGGTAGCGGGCGTCGGCGGTATGCGAGCCATCTACCGGGACCCAGAAGGTGACACTGCCGTCGTCGTTGTGGCGGAAGTACTGGCTGTCATAGCCGTTGTTCAGGCGCGGGGTTTCGATGATCGTGGGGGATGGGTCGGTGGGAACCGAGAGGTTCCAGGTGGTGAGATCAAGCACGACTGATCCTTAATAGTCTTGAACGTCTGTGAATGGCTTGGGTTCGGTGGCCGTCAGCGCATTAAGTTCAATTGGATCGGCAGTTTTCCAGACCGCTGGGGACGATAGGGCGGTAAGGCCGTTTGTCAGGACTTATCTGCCCTGGTCGTCGCTGGCTTGCGGCCAGAGGCCCGTTGCGGTCCATGCCGCGGGCCTCAGGCCGCACAACTCAAGCCGCCGGGCGTTGCTGGCGCTGGGAGAGGAACTCCATCACCGCCGCCCGGTAAGCGTGGTACTGCGGGTCGTTGGCCAGAGCGAGGCGCTCGCGGGGGCGCGCCAGCTCGACTTTGAGGATATCGCCCACGGTGGCCGCCGGGCCGTTGCTCATCATCACGATGCGGTCGGACAGCAGTACCGCCTCGTCGACGTCGTGGGTGATCATGATCACCGTGTTGCCCAGTTCGGCGTGGATCTCCATCAGCGAGTCCTGCAGGTGGGCGCGGGTCAGGGCGTCCAGTGCGCCGAAGGGTTCGTCCATCAGCAACACCTTGGGCTGCATGGCCAGGGCGCGGGCGATGCCGATGCGCTGTTTCATGCCGCCGGAGATCTCGCTGGGGCGCTTGTGCGTGGCGTGGCTCATATGCACCAGTTCGAGGTTGTGCTCGATCCATTCGCGCATTTCACCGCGGGATTTCTTGCCCTGGAACACCTGGCGCACCGCCAGTTCGACGTTCTGGTAGCAGCTCAGCCAGGGCAGCAGGCTGTGGTTCTGGAACACCACGGCGCGCTCGGGGCCCGGCTCGTCCACTTCGCGGCCGTCGAGGATAACCCCGCCGGTGGTGGCCTTGTACAGCCCGGCGACTATGTTCAGCACGGTGGATTTACCGCAGCCGGAGTGGCCGATCAGGGAGACGAATTCGCCCTTGTCGATACGCAGGTTGACGTTCTGCAGCGCGCGGTACAGGCCCTTGTCGGTGGGAAAGTCGATGCCGACGCCGCTGAGTTCGAGGTGTGAATGGCTCATGGGAGGTCTCCTGATTAGCGCAGTACGGCATTCTTGTCCCAGCTGAACTGACGTTGCAGCAGGAGCATAAGGCGGTCGAGGGCGAAGCCGATCAGGCCGATGACGATCACCGCCACCATGATCCGGCCGAGGGAGTTGGAGCTGCCGTTCTGGAACTCGTCCCAGATGAACTTACCCAGGCCCGGGTTCTGCGCCAGCATTTCGGCGGCGATCAGCACCATCCAGCCGGTCCCCAGGGACAGGCGCAGACCGGTGAAGATCATCGGCACGGCGGCCGGCAGCACGATGCGTCGTACATGGGACATGGGCGACAGGCTGAGCACCTTGCTGACGTTGTTCAGGTCCTGGTCGATGCCGGCCACACCCACCGTGGTGTTGATCACCGTCGGCCACAGGCAGCACAGCGCCACGGTGATCGCCGAGGTGAGGAAGGACTTGGCGAACAGCGGGTCGTCGCTGACGTACAGGGCGCTGACCAGCATGGTCACCAGCGGCAGCCAGGCCAGCGGCGAGACCGGCTTGAACACCTGGATCAGCGGGTTGATGGCGGTGTAGATGCTCTTGCTCAGGCCGCAGACGATACCCAGTGGAATGGCGATTAGCGAGGCGATGGCAAAGCCGGCCATCACGGTGTAGAGGCTGGTGAATATCTGCTGAATAAAGGTCGGCTTGCCGGTATAGGGCCGTACCTTGATCTCGGCGTCGGGGTTTTTCGCTAGCAGGGCGGCGTTGCGCGTGTCTTGGCGTTCGTAGAAGACCCGGGCCTTTTCACGCTCCTTGAGGTGCGCACCGACCAGGCCGGAAAACTGTTCGGAGACCTGTACCGGGCCGGGGAACTGGCCGAGGCTGGTCTGGATATTGTTGGCCAGCAGCTGCCAGCACAGCAGAAAACCGATGATGCCCAGCATGGGCAGGATCAACGCCGGGGCCCAGCGCTTGAGGAGCGCATTGCTGCGCGCCGACTTGAGTGTTGCGGTTATCGGGGTGGCGACGCTCGGGTTGCTCATCGTCCTGTCCTCTTTGTTAGGAGGGGGCCGGCGTACCGGCCCCGGGAGTGCCTGATTAGAGCTGCGTGTCGCCTTTCAAGCCGATCTCGAACTGCTCGAGGTAGGCATTGGGCTTGCGACCGTCGTAAGGCACACCGTCGATGGTGTCGGTCAATGGCGCGCGGAAGCCGTCGTCATCGGCTGGCGGGAAATCGCTGGCTGCGAACTTGCCTTCTGCGATCAATTCGGCAGCGGCTTCGCGGTAGATCTCCGGCAGGTAGACCTTCTTGGCCATCTCCAGATACCAGTTGTCCGGTTTGGCTTCGGCGATCTGGCCCCAGCGGCGCATCTGCGTCAGGTACCACACTGCATCGGAGTAGTAGGGGTAGGTGGCGTGGTAGCGGAAGAACACGTTGAAGTCCGGTACCTCGCGCTTGTCACCCTTCTCGAACTCGAAGGTGCCGGTCATCGAGTTGGCGATCACCTTGGCATCGGCCCCCACGTACTCGGGACGGGAAAGGATCTCCACCGCTTCCTGACGGTTGGCGTTGTTGTCTGCGTCTAGCCACTGGCCGGCGCGAATCAGCGCCTTGACCACGCGCTTGTGGGTTTCCGGGTTGGCTTCGGCCCAGCTCTTGGACACGCCGAAGACCTTCTCCGACATGTTCTTGCGGATGGCGTAGTCGGCCACTACCGGCACGCCGATGCCCTTGAACACGGCGGCCTGGTTCCACGGCTCGCCGACGCTGTAACCGTGGATGGTGCCGGCTTCCATGGTGGCGGGCATCTGCGGCGGCGGGGTTACCGAGAGCAGGGCCTTGGCGTCGATCTGGCCGCTGGTGTCGCCCTTGTGCGGGGCGTAGTAGCCAGGGTGGATGCCGCCTGCGGCGAGCCAGTAGCGCAGTTCGTAGTTATGGGTGGACACCGGGAACACCATGCCCAGGTTGAAGGACTTGCCGCCGGCGTTGAACTTGTCGATCACTGGCTTCAGGGCGTCGGCCTTGATCGGATGCACCGGCTTGCCGCCTTCCATCGGCACATGCTTCTTCATCTCCTCCCAGACCGCATTGGAGACGGTGATGGCGTTGCCGTTGAGGTCCATGGTGAAGGCGGTGACCACGTCGGCCTTGGTGCCGAAACCGATGGTGGCACCGATCGGCTGGCCGGAGAGCATATGCGCGCCGTCCAGTTCGCCGTCGATCACACGATCCAGCAGCACTTTCCAGTTGGCCTGGGCCTCCAGGGTGACGTACAGCCCTTCATCCTCGAAGAAGCCTTTCTCGTAGGCGATGGCCAGCGGGGCCATATCGGTCAGTTTGATAAAGCCGAACTTCAGTTCGTCCTTTTCCGCCTCGGCGGCGAGGGCGATCTGCACGCTCAGTGGCGACAGCAGCATGACGGCGGCGCAGCCGAGTCCGGCCAGGGTTTTCTTCAGTAGCGAACGGCGAGCGGTGGAGTTACGCATAGTGGTTCCTCAGGTCCCAGAAACGAAAAAAGACGTCGCGGACAGCCCTGCCAATGCTTGGCCGAGTGTCGTTGACGTCTTTGTCAATTTCGTCCCGATCACCGCCGTTGGCGATCTGAAGACGTGTGTAGGTGTCTTGAGGAGGTATAAGCAAAGGGCTTGCCAGGTTTGCAGCTGGGATGGCTATGACGCCCTTGGAAATGGGTTTTGCGACCTGAGAGGCAATCTAGAATAGATTTATATATAGATATAAATCATATAGTTAGTGTTTATATATGATCTCGAATCGAGCTTGTGAGGCCGGCGTGAAGATGCCCATGCAGCTGGCCCATGGGCCTCCATAACGGGGCGTATGGGCCATTGGCGTGCATATGCGCGCGGTGCTGAGCGCTTTTGGTTCGTTTGCAGGCCTTTAGGTGTTAGCGCCTCAGGCCCTGTACTCCTGACGCTGGGGAGCGGAGCGTGGCTGCGCCTCCTCGACGAACTCCTTGAGCCAGCGCAGCACCTGCACTGCCTCCCAGCGAGCAGGGTCGAACATGGCATAGGCCAGGCCCTGGTAACCGACCACATCGAGCTGCTTGTGGTAGCCGGCACGCTGCAGCAGAGCCTCGATTTCGGCAAAGCAGGTATTGAAGTGCACCCGGGAGAACGGCGTCTTGCCTTCGGTGACGATGCCCTCCAGGTGCAATTCGGCGACCGTGGCACGGACCTTTTCCAGCGGCATGCGGTTTACCGTGTGCTTCAACTGCAGTACGTCCAGCATCCTTGTTCTCCTGGTTAATCTCTGGGGGGCCGGGTATGCAGCGCTGCAGGCCAGGCGTAATGAGCGGGATTCAGGGTAATCGAAAAGTACTGTACAAATAAACAGTATTCGATAATAGTAAGGCCGTACCCCGATTTCTACCCGTCCATACGCCCTGAAAGCCGCTGCCGGAGTAACTGACAATGCAACAGATGCTGATGACAATTGTGTTGCTGGGCCTGCTGAGTGGTTGTGCCCAGCCACAGCTGGAACAACCCAGGGCCAATGGCACCTATCTGGTGATCGAGGACGGCCAGGCCTGGGCCGTGCTGGTGTCCGATGGCAAGCGAGTGCAGGAACAGGGCAGGGTGGTGGATACGATCAGGCTGCCGAGCCGGGATGCCCGGGTTGCCGCCAGTTATGTGATCGAAACGGCCAATTGCGGCCGGGTGCAGTGGCTGAGCGAGCGTTCGGATGCCGCCGATGGCAGCACCACGCTGATGTCGCTGCACAGCAATAGCAATCGCAGCCAGCTCAGTCAGAGCGGTTGCGTGATTGGCGACGGCCTCAGCCGGGTGTGGACGGTGCTGGATTATTCGAGCTGAGCGAACCGCGACCCTGCCAGCGTGAAACAGGTGCAGGCAGGTGCGGAGTTTTTCAGACGCCAGGGCCGGCAGGCCGCTAGCTATCGGCAGCCTTGCGCGGCTTGCCTGCGGCCGGGGGCTGGATCAGGCCATCGGCGCGGAACATCGCCTTGATGCCACGAATGGCCTGGCGGGTACGGTCCTGGTTTTCGATCATGGCAAAGCGCACATGGTCGTCGCCGTAGTCGCCGAAGCCGATGCCGGGCGAGACGCAGACCTTGGCCTCCAACAGCAGCTTCTTGGCGAACTCCAGAGAGCCGAGATGAGCATACTGCTCGGGAATCTTCGCCCAGACATACATCGAGGCTTTCGGGTTTTCGACCATCCAGCCGATCTCGTGCAGGCCCTTGACCAGCACGTTGCGGCGCTGGCGGTACTGCTCGGCGATATCGCGCACGCACTGCTGATCGCCTTCCAGGGCGGCGATGGCTGCTACCTGCAGCGGGGTGAAGGTGCCGTAGTCGTGGTAACTCTTGATCCGCGCCAGGG
>CAZOEC010000052.1:12550-30401 GCA_964578635.1 uncultured Pseudomonas sp. | reverse complement strand
CGCATCGCCTACAACCTGTTCACCCAGAAACCCAAGGAAGAGCTGACCGACTTCAAGAACTGGAGCGGCATGGTCAAGCCTGGCGATGGCGATGACTTCTTCAGGCACAACGGGGCCGGCGAAATGCTGGTGTTCTCTGCCGCAGACTTCGAAGACTTCCTCGAACCTCGCCCAGACCTTGCGCCGACCATGGAGCAGGACCTGGAACCCGTAGTGCGTCACCTGGTCGAGCAGCGCTGGCCGTTCCGCCTGCACGCGACCTACGACGAATCCATTTCACGGATGCTCGATGTGTTCGAACGGGTCAACCGCGACATTCCCTTCAACGGCCTGCCATGGTTCTTCGATCACGCCGAAACCATCAGCCCGAAGAATATCGAGCGGGTCCGCGCCCTTGGCGGTGGCATTGCCATTCAGGACCGCATGGCCTTCCAGGGCGAGTATTTCGTCGACCGCTACGGCAGCAAGGCCGCCGAACAGACCCCGCCCATTCAACGCATGCTGGCCGAAGGCGTACCCGTTGGTGCGGGGACTGATGCAACCCGCGTCTCCAGCTACAACCCCTGGACCTCGCTGTATTGGCTGGTCAGCGGCCGAACCGTTGGCGGGCTGGAGCTTTACCCCAACGGGCTGTCCCGTGATACCGCCCTGCAGCTGTTTACCCATGGCAGTGCCTGGTTTTCGTCAGAGCAGGGCAAGAAGGGCCAGATCAAGGTTGGGCAACTGGCCGACCTCACGGCGCTGTCGGCGGACTTCTTCAGTGTCGAGGAAGAGGCGATCAAGTGGATCGAATCGGTGCTGACCATAGTCGACGGCAAAGTGGTCTACGGCGCCGCGGAGTTCGACCAGCTGTCGCCGCCGAGCCTGCCGGTCATGCCGGACTGGTCACCGGTGACCAAGGTACCCGGCCACTGGCGTCCCGCTTCACCGCTGCTGACTCAGGTGCATCAATGCTCAGGTCCTTGCGCGGTGCATGCGCACAGCCATGACCAGGTGCGCCGCTCATCCGTACCCGTCAGTGACTACCAGGGCTTCTGGGGCGCTTTCGGCTGCTCCTGCTTCGCGTTCTGAGCATGGACACGGCTATCGAAAAGCGCTCCCCCTGGAGCGCGCTGCGCCATAGCACTTTCCGCTGGCTATGGCTGGCCAGCATTGCCTCCAACATCGGCACTTGGATGCACGAAGTAGGGGCCGGCTGGTTGATGACGACGCTTTCAGCCAGCCCCATGCACGTTGCCTTGGTGCAGGTTGCAGGCTCCGCGCCGATGTTCTTTCTGGCTCTTCCCGCGGGTGCCATGGCCGACATCGTCGACAAGCGTCGCTACCTGCTTATGGTGCAGGTGTGGATGGCCGCGGTGGCGATGCTCCTGGCTCTGCTCACGCTAAGCGGCATGATGACCGTCGCGCTGCTGCTGCTCCTGACCCTGGGCATGGGCGTGGGGACTGCACTGATGATGCCGGCCTGGTCAGCGTTGACGCCCGAGCTGGTCGACAAGCGCGACCTCGGTTCGGCCATCGCCCTGTCCAGCCTTGGCATCAACGTCGCCCGGGCCATCGGACCGGCGATTGCCGGGGTACTGGTCAGCCTCACCGGCCCCTGGGCCACCTTCGCGCTGAACGCCGTATCGTTCCTCGCGGTGATGGCGGTGCTGTATACCTGGAAACGCGAGCAGACACCTGCGTTGTTCCCGGCGGAACGGCTGCTCGGGGCCATGCGCGCAGGCTGGCGCTACAGCCGCAGCTCCCAGCCGTTGCAAGCGGTGCTGGTGCGGTCGGCGGCGTTCTTCGTCGGTGCCAGTGCCGGCATGTCGCTGCTGCCGCTGATCGTGCGCGCTGAACTGAACGGCAGCGCCAGCGATTTCGGCCTGCTGCTCGGCAGTGTCGGCATCGGTGCAGTGCTCGGCGCTACGTTACTGCCGCGCATCCGTGAGGCGGTGAACCCCGATCACCTGGTGGCCGGCTCCAGCCTGCTCTACGCCCTGGTGCTTGCCGCGCTGGCCGGGGTGCGCAACCTGTACTGGCTGATAGCGGTGATGATGATCAGTGGCGCGGCCTGGATCGCCGTGCTGTCGAGCCTGCAAATGGCGGCACAGACCTCCGTACCCAACTGGGTGCGGGCGCGGGCACTGGCGGTATACATCCTGGTGTTCTTCGGCAGCATGGCGGCCGGCGGCACGCTGTGGGGCTTCGTCGCCAGCCACCTGTCGATCAGCCTCACCCTGCTGATCGCCGGCGGGGTTCTGCTGGTGGGCATCGTACTGACCCTGCGCTTCCATTTGCCGGTCACCGAGGCCGAAGACCTGGCACCGTCCCTGCATTGGCCTGCACCCATCCTTGCCGATGACCAGGACCAGGAACGCGGCCCTGTAATGGTCACCCTTGAGTATCAAGTCGATCCGGCGCAGGCAGAACAGTTTCGCCTTGCCATGCAGGATGTGCGCAGCATGCGCATGCGCAATGGGGCCTTTTCCTGGGGGCTGTTCCAGGACAGTGAGCAGCCGCAGCGTTGGCTGGAATTTTTCTTTGATGAGTCCTGGCTTGAACATCTGCGCCACCACGGCCGGGTAACCCGTGCCGAGCAACGCATCGAGGCCGCGGCTCGCCAGTTCCAGGCGGTCGGGGTCGCCATACGCATTCACCACCACCTGGCCCCCACTAAGTCCCACACCTGAGCGCATTCACCAAGGAGTCAATGCATGAACCGCAATGACATGCGCATGGGATCAGGGATGAAGACAACCGTGCTATTCATCCATGGCGAATGGCTGTCTGCCGCCGCCTGGGATAATTTCTCCAGCCGCTATCGGGCATGCGGCTACACCTGTATTGCACCCCCCTGGCCCTTATCGGAGGGGCCGCCAGAGAGGCTGCGCAACGCGCCACATACCGACTTCCCAAGGCTTGGGATCAGACAAATTATTGAGCACTATGCCGCGCTGATTCAGCGCATGCCTCAGCCGCCCTTGCTGATTGGCCACTCGCTGGGCGGTCTGCTCGTCCAGCTGCTGTTGGATCGTGGTCTTGGCTGTGCCGGCATTGCGATTGCAGCGATCCCCCCTCGCGGGGCAATACCTCGCCTGAGCGTTCTCTACAGGGCGATACCCATGCGCATGGCTTGGGGCAGTTGGAAGCGCGTCATGTATTTTCCGCTACGAGCATTTACCCAACAATTTACCCAGGCTATGGCGGTCCAGGATATTTCGCGGCTACATGCAAAGCATATCGTGCCAGCACCGGGGCGGATTTTCTTTGAAGCGGCTTTCGGGATTGGCACCTATGTCGATTTTGCCAATGACCGCAGAGCACCGCTGCTGCTGATCGCCGCCGAGAAGGATCACAGCATACGGCCATGTGTGGTGACGTCGAACTATCGGCACTACAACCGCTCAGCGGCCAGCACCTCGCTCAAGTGCTTTGCCGGGTACAGCCACTGGCTTATCGTCGAACCCGGTTGGGAGCACATAGCTGACTACACCATTGAATGGGCGCAAACTCAGCTGGGTCGTTTTTGATGCTTTCAGGTTCACGTGGTGATTAGCGTATTGGGCTCCTCCCCAACCCATCAGCAGATGCTCACCCCAGGAAAACGCTGGCGCACCCGCACGGCGTTGGCATGCTGTGCGCTATTGGTTGGCCTGCAATGGGTTAGTTCGGCGGTAACGGCCTCCGAGTCCTTGTTGGACACATTGGAGCACCACCGCTGGACCGTCGCCGATGAGGGCCCTAGCCAGGTAGGGGCTTTGGCTCAGACCCGAGATGGTTATCTCTGGCTGGGAACCAACGATTCGCTCTATCGCTTTGATGGCCTGGACTTCGCGCGCTATGCCCCGCCTGACGGCAGTCCGCTGGGCATTATTTCCGCCCTCAAGGCGGCGGACGAAGGCTTGTGGGCCGGTCTTCGTGCGGGTGGCATAAGCCTGATCACCGACACGGGCATAACCACTTACCCAGTCAGCGCTGGGTTGCCTGGCGGAGTGGTCTATAGCATCGCCAAGGATCACAGTGGCGCAGTCTGGATCGCCGCCAATGATGGTTTGGCACGGTTTGACGGTAACGCCTGGCAGCGTATCGGTAGCGACTGGAACTTTCCGGGGCGACATGCCCGCGCGGTACTCCTCGACCGCGATGGCACGCTATGGGCAGCCAATGAAGATCGCCTGTTCTACCTGCCGTCGGGTGCCCGAGCCTTTGTCGATGCAGGCATTGCGGTGGGTTGGGTGAGTCAAATGGCTCAGGCTCCAGATGGGGCCATCTGGATGGCCGAACGCTATGGCGGTTCGCTGCGCCGAATCGTGCCAAGCGAAGGCGATGCGGCGACCCAGGTGAGAGTAATCGATGGTGCCAATGGTTTGTTATTCGACAGCGCCGGGGCGCTATGGGTGGGTACCAGCGGTAAGGGCCTTCGCTATGTGCCAGCCTCTGCCAGCCTCAGTACGCTATCGATAACTGACGCCCTCGATCACCAAGAAGCGTTTATGGCCAAGGATGGCTTGAGTGCAGATAACGTTCTCCCAATACTCGAAGATGTCGACGGCAATATCTGGGTGGGCACCCGCGCCGGGCTAGACCGTTTTCGGCCAAGTGCCATGGTTTCGGCCGCATTTCCACACAACGCCCAGAATTTCGCATTGGTTGCTGGTGCGGCAGGCAGTGTCTGGGCAGGTACCAGCAACCTGCCGGCAATGCGCCTGAGCAGCACTGGGTTGACCACTCTGGATATACCGGCACCGATTAGTAATGCCTTCAGAGATATTAACGGTGATATCTGGATGGCTGGCAGCAAGGGTATCTGGCGCGCGCAAGGCGACAAAATCGAGCGCGTCGCGTCATTGCCAACCCAGGATGCGCTTGACTCAGCCGTCCGCGCAATGACGCTCGATCAGGAGGGCAACCTGTGGGTTTCGATCAACCGCAAAGGGTTGTTCGTTCTTCGAAACGGGCGTTGGTCAATGGTTGCGCCGCCTAATGCTGATCCAAGCCAGGTAATGCCTGTCACCGCGACCACCGATCCTCTTGGCAGACTCTGGTTTGGCTACCGCAATAACCTGATCGTGACTCACGACGACAAGGGACAGCAGCACTGGGGAGCAGACGAAGGTTTGAAGGTGGGTCATGTCACCGCAATGCTGCATCAGGGCCGTCTCACCTGGGTGGGTGGCCAGCGCGGAGTGGCGTTCTTCGATGGCGAGCGCTTCCACAGCCTTCACCTGCCGGACAATGGGCTGTTCGACAATATCTACGCGATTCTGGCCGTACCTCCCAGAGAACCTGAAGGCGACGGTAGCTATGATCTCTGGCTCCACGGCAAAGCCGGGGTCTATCAGTTGACCGCGGGTGAGTTAAAGCGCGCCATCGCTGACCCGCACTACCACATAGGTTACCGCCGCTATGAGGTGATTGGTGGCCTGGCCAACGACCCGCACCAAGTACTCCCATTACCCACTGCAGTGCGTAGTACGGATGGACGTCTATGGTTCAGCACCAGCAAGGGCGTGACCTGGATCGATCCGACCCGCTACGTGCAGAGTAAAGCCGCCCCCAAGGTAGTTATCCAATCATTCAATGTGGATGGTAAGGAACCCCGCCCCAGTGAGTTGTCACGACTGGGGGCAGAGCCAAGAAGCATCGAAATCTCTTATACAGCGCTCAGCCTCTCAGGCATGCAAGGCTTGCACTTTCGCTATTTGTTGGAGGGGTTCGACACAGACTGGCAGCAGGCGGGTTCAAAACGTAGCGCCATCTATACGGGGCTCGGTCCCGGGGATTATCGGTTCCGCGTATTAGCCTCCAATCAGGATGGACTACTGAGCACCGAGGAGGCCGTGCTGAGCTTCAGTATTCGCCCCGTGTTCTACCGCACCCCACTATTTATAGTATTGAGCGGTCTAGTAGTGGCGAGCATCTTGTGGATGCTGCATCGCTTCAATATTCGCCGTGCAGCACAACATCTGCGTGACCGCCTTGAGGAGCGACACGCCGAGCGCGAGCGAATCGCCCGTGAACTGCATGACACCCTACTCCAGGGGGTGCAGGGTCTTATGTTGAGTTTCCAGGCTGCCACTGAGCAAATCCCCAGTACTCATCCAGCACGAGCCAAAATGGAGAGAGCGCTAGACCGCGCCGATCAGGTTCTGGTTGAGGCACGAGAGCGGGTGAATAATCTGCGTGATCTGAACGAGCCTGCTCTGAACCTGATCGATGCATTTGCCGCTGTCACCAGTGAGCTGCAGCTGGAAGGCAGTACGCGCTTTACCCTGAACAGCCATGGCACGCCACTGCCGCTGCACCCGATAGTCGGAGAAGAAAGCTACCGGATAGGCTGTGAAGCGATCATGAACGCCTTTCGACATGCCAATGCGCAGAACGTGGAAATCCGCATCGTCTACACCCGGCACGCATTTCAGCTAAGCGTTGACGATAACGGTAGCGGCATCGACCCACAGTATCTGCCGCCCAATATCCGCCCCAATCACTGGGGTTTACACGGCATGCTGGAGCGGGCCGAAAAAATCGGCGGGCGGTTGTCTATTCAAAGAGGTGCCCACAGTGGAACTGAAATTCAACTGACTGTACCCGCGTTAACAGCCTATCGGCGTATCCCGCGACGTCTTAGCCAGTGGCTACGTGTATTGACCCAATTGAGGCCCTGAGTGTGCATCCGGAGAATGAACAGATACGCGTGCTGGTCGTCGATGACCACCCTCTGCTGCGCGAGGGTATAGCCGCCGTCCTTGAAGCCCAATCAGACATAGCGCTGGTCGGCGAGGCGACCAATGGTTACGAAGCGCTTCAGCTATTTCGCTCGCTGCGCCCGGACGTCACCCTGATGGATCTACAAATGCCCGAGATGGATGGCATCGAGGCGATTCATGGCATTCGCGCCGAGTTTCCTTGCGCTCGCATTGCCATTCTGACCACCTATCGGGGTGATGTAAGGGCATTGCATGCAATCAAGGCGGGAGCTGTCGGCTACTTATTGAAAAGTAGTCTGCGCAAGGAGTTGCTGGATGCCATCCGCTCCATTGCTGCAGGCAACAGCCATTTCCCGGCAGAGATAGCTGTTGAACTGGCTGATCACCTGAGCCACGACTGCCTGACCGCTCGTGAAACCCAGGTTCTGCAATGTGTGGCTATGGGGAAACCCAACAAGCAAATCGCCGCGGAACTCATGATCACGGAGGACACCATCAAGGGGCATTTAAGAAGCATCATGGACAAGTTGGGTGCCAGCAATCGTACCCATGCGGTCACTCTCGGCATTCAGCGCGGCATCATCACGGTGTAATACCCCACTTTTGAGGGGGGCGCGCGCCCCCCATTGTTGTCTTATGTGCGATCAGTGCACGGCATAGCATGGGGCCATGGACATAAAGATCCACAGTGGAGCACCGCCATGCGTGCCACCTTGCATGCCGTTACCCCGGCAACTGCAGTAGACAGCCAGACTCAGCGCTGTATTTCCGACGAAGCTTATGACGGCGTCATGCAATTGCTTAGCGATGCTCAAGCGCACCTGAGCATTGACCGTGACTCAGCCTGCCTATGCCTGACCCGCGCCCTGGTCATGTTGCAAAAGAGCGATAGTCAGTTAAAAAGCCGCCATGGCTGCCTATCCAGTTGGCAAACTAAACGGGTGGTTGACTACATCGACGCTAACCTCGACTCATCAATACGCACAAATCAGCTGGCTGCTGTTCTCAGCCTGAGTGTCAGCTACTTCTCGCATGCTTTCAAAAATACCTTTGGTGTAACGCCGCTGGTTTACGTCGCACGTCGCCGCATCGAATCTGCGCGACAGATCATGCTCACGACCGACTCCTCGCTGACCGACATCGCCCACAGTCACGGATTCTGTGACCAATCCCATTTCATCCGTACCTTCCGCCGCCAGATCGGGGTCACACCTCAGGCCTGGCGACGTTTGTGCGATGCCGGGTTATACGAGGAGCAGACCAGTTCCGCCCCCAGAACACTGGCCATTGTTAGGGCCTCAGCGTGCAACGCATAGCGCAGGGCCATAGCCCCGGATATCGAAGCTCAGGGGCTTGCCGCCAGCGCTCATCCAAATCGTTGAATTCGATGTGCCATCTGATATGGCGAAGCCGCTCCACTTCACGCGACACAGCTTGAACGTGACCACAGCCAGCGTGCTGAGCGTTGCAACGATAGCCTCAGGTTTCAAACGCAGAGGGGCGAACCAAGTAGATCCACACCCGCATCGCGGGTGCTCAAAACCGCGCAAACTCACAGAATGAGGAACTAACAATGGCTAAAGTTTTAGTGCTCTATCACTCCATGTATGGCCACATTGAGACCATGGCAAACAAGATCGCCGAAGGGGCGCGCAGCGTTCCAGGAACGGAGGTTGTGGTAAAGCGGGTTCCTGAAACAATGAGCCCAGAAGCCTTTTCAGCAGCAGGCGGCAAGACCAATCAGAGTGCGCCAGAGGCACAGCCGTCGGAACTGGAAAATTTCGATGCAATCATCTTTGGCACTCCGACTCGCTTCGGCAATATGTCCGGGCAAATGCGCAACTTCCTCGACCGAACAGGCGGCCTTTGGGCCAAGGGCGCTCTGGCTGGAAAAGTCGCGAGCGTGTTTACCTCAACCGGAACGGGCGGTGGCCAGGAAATGACCATTGCTTCCACCTGGACCACACTTGCTCATCACGGAATGATCATCGTGCCAATCGGCTATACCACCCCCGCACTGTTCGATATCTCGAGAGTAGGGGGTGGCACGCCTTATGGTGCGTCTACCATCGCCGGTGGCGATGGTTCTCGGCAGCCGGATGACCGTGAGCTGGAAATCGCACGCCATCAGGGCGAGTACGTTGCTCGTATCGCAGCAAAGCTGCACGGCTAGTCGAGCAGCGTCAGGGTGACGTCGATGTTGCCGCGGGTGGCGTTGGAGTAAGGGCAGACGATGTGCGCGCGGTCGATCAGGGTTTGCGCTTGCTCGCGCTCCATGCCTGGCAGGCTGATGCGCAATTCGACTTCGATGCCGAAACCGTTGGGGATCGCGCCGATGCCCACTACACCTTCGATTGAGGCGTCTGCTGGCATCGCCAGTTTGTCGCGGCCAGCGACGAACTTCATCGCGCCGATAAAGCAGGCCGAATAGCCCGCAGCGAACAGCTGCTCGGGGTTAGTGCCCGCACCGCCGGCACCGCCGAGCTCTTTCGGGGTGGTCAGGGCGACGTCGAGTACGCCGTCGGAGGAGATGGCACGGCCGTCACGGCCGCCGGTGGCTTCTGCATAGGCACGGTAAGCAATGGTTTGAATCGACATTCTGGTAATCCTCTGGAGCTTTTGGGTTGTTTAGAGCGTTGTGCTGTCAGGTGGCGATCAACCTTCGTGGTTGATTAGCCAGTTTGGGTAAAGGCCTTTGCCATCTGCCTGGCTGTCGTCAGCCAGAACCGGGGCGGAAAGAGCAAGCAGGGCGGTGAATGCGATCAGGGTTTTCATAAGGGTTCTCCACGAATGTCAGGGCTGTTGGGTTGGGTGAAGACCACTGCAGGTCTTCGTGGTCTTTTTCGCGATAATATTTTGTGCGCTAATCAGTTCCGTGGGGAGAACTCTAGTGCTCATTAATTTAGTGCGCAAGATATATTTTTGAGCATTTAGCGATAAGCGCTGCTTTGTTCGGCCATAAGCGAGGATTGACGGGCTGTTGCGCGATGTTTTCGAGGGCGGCGGCAGGGCGAAATTGTTGTACGGAGCTGGAAATGACGGGGGAGCGTGATGCGATTTATACGACGAGGCCGCTGGGGCGGGCGACTGGCCTGCCGCCCGGGTGCTTATACGGTCTGTTGCAGGCTGCTGCGCAGGGCGACCAGTTCAGCCCTCAGGGTGCCGAGTTCAGCTGTGGATTGCTGGGTGGCGGTAAGGATGCAGTTGGGAACGCTCTTGGCCTGTTCGCGCAGCTCGCGGCCTCTGTCGGTGAGGAACAGCTCGACCACGCGCTCGTCGACACTGCTGCGGGTACGCTTGAGCAGGCCTTCGGCTTCCAGGCGCTTGAGCAGCGGGGTGACGGAGCCGGGGTCGGTCAGCAGGCGGCTGCTGATGTCGCCCACGGTGATGCCATC
This sequence comes from uncultured Pseudomonas sp., assembly GCA_964578635.1. GTDB lineage: Bacteria > Pseudomonadota > Gammaproteobacteria > Pseudomonadales > Pseudomonadaceae > Aquipseudomonas. Next base: position 20,314 of record CAZOEC010000052.1, on the reverse strand, counting down.
GCCTTCCCAGAGCACCATCATCGCCAGGTACTGCGGGTAGGTCAGGCCCAGCGCCTGCAGCAGCGGCTTGTAGACCTTGGTCAGCAGTAACGAGGTCGAATACAGGGCAAAGCACAGCTGGTTATCGAGCAACAGTTCGTCGCAAGGGTCTTGCGTGTGCATGGCGTTCTCCAGCAATACAGGTCGGTTGGCGACAATTTATCGCGCTAACTACTGTTATGCCAATTGAATGCGCATGGCTTTGACTCCATGCAGACAAACGCCAGATTGCCGCCCCGGATCACCTAGGATGACCCCCGAAGCTTCGTGGTCTTTAGGTCTATTTGCTATTCGAACAGGCTAAACAGCCAGCTTAGGGGCCAGCAGCCACAACACCGATGAAGCGCCCGTGACATCACCATACTTGGCAAATCGTTTCCGGTTTTGCTTACAGACTTAGCTGGCAGCCCCACTCGTCGTCGACGAGGGAGGGGCTGAACCAGGCGCTAACCTGGTAGCTTGACGATCACCTTGATCTCGAAGTCGAAGCCGGCCAGCCAGGTCACGCCGATAGCCGTCACTGTCGAGTAAGGTGCTTCGCCCCAGTACTCTGCCACTACTTTCCAGATGGTCTCGAATTTTGAGTCGGGGTCGAGCATAAAGATGGTCGTGTCGACCACATCATCGAAGTTGCAGCCTGCCTCGGTCAGGATCGCATTAAGGTTGGCGAAGGTGAGGCGTACCTGCGCTTCGAGGTCCGGCTCGGGCGAGCCATCCTTGCGGCTACCAACCTGGCCGGATACGAACATAAAGCCGTTAGAGCGGATCGCTGGTGAGTAGCGATGGAGTTCGTACAGGGCATGAGAGTTAGCCGGGAAAACCACATCACGTTTGCTTGTCATTGAATGACTCCATAGGGGGCCACCGCGGCCCATTGTTTAGGATGGAGCCACGATAAAAAGACGGTGGGTATCGATAAACCAGCAACTTTGTTCATGACTGTTTGTAGAATCCAAACAATACAGAACTGAGTGAGACGTGAAGTGGACCGTTTTGATGCAATGCAGGCCTTTGCTCGAGTGGTGGAAACCGGCAGCTTCACCAAGGCGGCGGCCACCCTGCACATGAGCAAGACCAGCGTGACGCAACTCGTCCAGCAACTGGAGGCGCGGCTGCGGGTGCGCTTGCTCAACCGCACCACGCGCAAGGTCAACATCACCGCCGATGGTGCGGCCTACTACGATCGCGTCGTGCGCCTGCTGGCCGATATTGACGATGCCGAGACCAGCCTTTCCAGTGCGTCGATGGCACCGCGAGGGCGGCTGCGGGTGGATGTACCCAGTCCGTTTGCGCGCATGCTGCTGATCCCGGCGTTACCGGCGTTCTATGCCCGCTACCCGGAAATCCAATTGACCATGGGCGTGAGCGACCGCATGGTCGACATCATTGGCGAGAACGTCGACTGTGTGGTGCGCGGTGGCGAGATCACCGATCAGTCGCTAGTGGCGCGACATGTGGGCGATCTGCGGCTCGGGGTCTACGCCGCGCCGAGCTATCTGCAACGCGCTGGCACACCAGTGCACCCACGTGAACTGGAGGAGGGTGGTCACAGTACGGTGGGGTTTCTCTGGTCACGCACAGGCAAGGCCTTGCCCTACGCGATGCAACGGGGCGAGGAGCGTATCGAGGCCCAGGGCCGCCCACTACTGATAGTCGATGATGGAAACGCTTATCTCGCCGCGGGCCTGGCCGGCCTGGGTATGCTCTGGCTGCCGCACTACATGGCCAAACCACACCTGGCTACGGGTGAGTTGCTGCCGCTGTTCGAGGACTGGAGCATGGCACCGATGCCGATGTATTTGGCCTTTCCACCGAATCGGCATGTTAGCGCCAAGCTACGGGTGTTTATCGACTGGGTGATGGCATTGATGGCCGAGCATGCGCCGGTGGTTGAGCGGGGTTGATTGAGGTCGCTTTCGCTACAAGAAGCGCTATAGGGAGCAGGCTACAGCTCGCAGATCGGGTACGCTGATTCCTAATCAGTGTCTCTTAGCTGGGCGGTGAGTGTGGACAGGTTTCAGGAAATGAAAGTACTGCTGGCCGTTGCTGAGGCGGAAAGCTTTGCCGGTGGTGCCAAACTGGTGGGTATGTCGCCGCCCAGCGTGACTCGGGTGATTGCCGGCTTGGAGAAGCGTCTGGGCACGCTGTTGCTGGCGCGCAGCACGCGTAGCCTGCGCCTGACCGAAGCGGGGCGGCGCTATGTGGAGGACTGCAAGCGCATCCTGCTGGAACTGGAAGAGGCCGAAGAGCTGGCGACCGGCAGCAGCATTCGTGCACGGGGTAACCTCACCGTGACGGCACCGGTGATGTTCGGTGAGCTGTACCTGATTCCGCTGATTACCGAGTACCTGTCGGCCCATCCACAGGTGACGATCAATGCGCTGTTGGTGGATCGCCTGGTGAATATGGTGGAGGAGGGCGTGGACGTCGCCATCCGCATTGGCCAGTTGCCGGAAACCGGCTTGCAGGCCATCAAGGTTGGGCAAATCCGTCCGGTCATCTGCGCCGCGCCGGCCTTTCTCGAACGTTTTGGTCGGCTGCAAGATCCCAAGGAGGTCATGGCCGCGCCCATCGTGATGTCCTCGGCCAGCAGCCTGCTTACAGACTGGCAGTTCAACCTGGGCACCAGCTCTCTCACGCTGCACCCCAAACCGCGTCTGCTGGTGAGTTCCAATCAGGCGGCGATCAATGCTGCACGCCTGGGCTGGGGGCTGACGCGGGTGCTTTCGTATCAGGTGGCCGAGCTGGTTGCGAAGGGCGAGCTGGAGATCATCCTCGATACCTTTGAGGCAGCCGCTCTGCCGGTGCATGTGCTTTATCAAGGTGGCGGACGGGTGCCTGCCAAGGTCCGCACTTTTGTCGATTTCTGTGCCAGCCGCTTCCTGCAAGACCCTGCGCTGCAGCGGGCCGGGAGCGCCTAGCGCATGAGTCGCTATCGGCAGATGCAGGTGTTCGCAGCCGTGGTGCAAGCCGGTAGCCTGGCAGCGGCCGCGCGGCAGCTGGATCTGTCGCCTGCGACCATCATGCGTACCGTCGCCTCATTGGAAGCACGGCTGAACAATAGCCTGCTTATTCGCGGGCCGCGCGGTGTCGAGCTGAGCCCGGTGGGCGAACAGTTTGCCGTCAGCTGTCGGCAGATCCTCGAACAAACCGCGGTTGCCGAACGCTCCGCCGCCGGTTTGCATGCAAGCCCTGCCGGTCGGTTGACCCTGTCGTTACCGCTGCTGATGGATCAGCAGGTACTTATGCCCATCGCCCTCGACTATCTGGCGGCTTTTCCCGAGGTGCAGCTGGTCACCCGGGCCAGCGAAGGCGTGCCCAAACTGCTTGAGGAGGGCATTGATATCGCCTTGGTGGTGGGCCATTTGCCGAACTCTTCCGGGTTTGCCATGCCGGTGGGTAGGGTGCGGCCGATTGTCTGCGGCTCTCCCGCCTACCTGGCCACGTGGGGGTGCCCGCAGATGCCCGACGACCTTAAAGCGCATCGCGCGGTATTGACCACAGCCAGCGGCCAGCAGAGCGAATGGCGCTTTCAATGCGAGCGCTCCACGCGCCTGGTGAAGCCTGCACCGGTGTTGACCTGCACGACTCAGCGCGCCGCCATCCATGCCGCGACCCTGGGGCTGGGCCTGATCCGCTGCATGAGCTATGAGGCGCACCATGAATTGCAGAGCGGTTTGCTTGAACCCGTATTGAGCGATTTTGCCAGCCAAGACCTGCCTGCGCAGTTGATCTACCGCGATGGTCGCCGGGCCGAGGCGCGGGTGCGCACTTTTATCGATTTCGCCACGCCCAGGCTGCGCGCTCATCCTGCATTTATTGGTTAACGCTGCGAGCTTGTCACCTGAGCTGACAGCTGCATTCTTTTGGAAAACGAAATTATGCATTGCTCTGCATGGTGATTCTGCTTAGCCGCGAGCGGGCGCAGCATGGACCTACCAGCGCAAGAGCTGCCGATTCGGTTTGACGCCGCGCTGACTTCCCTGACCCACACGGAGCCACCCCATGTCTCAGCCAGCCATCAAGCTCTATCATGTCCCTCTTTCAGGCCATGCCCATCGCGTCGAATTGATGCTCTCACTGCTGCAACTGCCCACCGAGCTGGTATATGTCGACATCCCCAATGGGGCACACAAAAAGCCCGAATTCCTGGCCCTCAACGCTTTTGGGCAAGTGCCGGTAATTGATGATAACGGCACCATCCTCAGCGACTCGAATGCCATTCTGGTTTATCTGGCGAAGAAATATGGCGACGGTAAGTGGCTGGCTGAAGAGCCTTTGGCTGCCGCGCGCATTCAGCGCTGGCTGTCGGTGGCGGCTGGCCAACTGGCTTACGGCCCGGCATCTGCTCGGCTGATCACGGTGTTCGGCGCACCATTGAATGCCGAGGAAGTGATCGCTCGCTCCCACGCCCTGCTCAAGGTGATGGACGGCGAACTGGCCAGCACGCCTTTCCTCGCGGGTGATACCGCCACCCTCGCCGATATCGCCAACTACAGCTATATCGCCCATGCGCCTGAAGGCAATGTCTCGCTGCAGGCCTACCCGAATGTGCGCGCCTGGCTGGCGCGTGTCGAAGCCCTGCCAGGGTTTGTGCCGATGCAGCGTACCGCTGCAGGTCTGCAGGCCAACTGAGTCCGTCATAGACTGCCGGGTGCCCGGCAGCTCTCTTGAGGAGCGCATTGCATGGATCATCTGCCCAAACACCGTCGCTCACCCTGGCATGCCGGGGAAAAAACGCTTCAGGAAACCTACGGCGTCTCCGAACGCATGGAGGTGATCGGGCAGAAGGTCATCCGCGATTACATGCCCGACCAGCACCGTGAGTTTTACCAGCAACTGCCGTTTATGCTGGTCGGCGCGGTCGATGCACAGCAGCGGCCCTGGGCGACCCTGCTCGAGGGGCCGGAAGGTTTCGTGACCTCACCCGATCCGCAGCAGTTGCTATTGGCCGTACAACCCGACGCGCAGGACCCTGCCGCTGCCGGCCTGCAACCCGGCCAGGCCATCGGCCTGCTCGGTATCGAACTGCATACGCGTCGGCGCAATCGCATCAACGGGGTGATCCAGCAGGTTTCTGCCGATGGCCTGGCTGTTGCGGTCGAACACTCCTACGGCAACTGCCCCAAGTATATCCAGGCACGTGGTTATAGCCGTACGCCGGAGCCGCTAAAGAGCCGCGCACCGCGCCAGGACTTCAGCGCACTGAATGCCCGCACCACCGAAATGATTCGTGCGGCCGACACCTTCTTTATCGCCAGCTACTTCGACCATGACGCGCACAGTCGCTCGGTGGATGTATCGCATCGCGGCGGTCGCGCCGGCTTTGTCAAAGTCGAAGGCAACCGGCTGACCATTCCCGATTACGCCGGTAACCTGTTTTTCAACACCTTGGGTAACCTGCAGGCCAATCCGGTTGCGGGGCTGTTGTTTGTCGACTTTGTTTCCGGCGACATGCTGCAACTCACCGGCCGCACCGAGCTGATTCTCGATGGCCCGATGATCACCGCGTTTGAAAGTGCCGAGCGCCTCTGGACCTTCGACGTTGAACAGGCGGTGTTGCGTCCGGCCGCTACATCGCTGCGCTGGGTGTTTCACGACTACGCGCCGACCAGCCTGGCCACCGGCACTTGGGCCGAAGCGGATGAGAAGCTGCGCCAGAACGAGCAACGCCGGCAGTGGCAACAATGGCGCGTGACCCAGGTGCAGCAGGAGAGTAAGGACATCCGCTCGTTTTATATCCAGCCGCTGGATAAGGCTGCTGTGGGTTTTACCCCTGGGCAGCACGTGCCGGTACGCATAAAGCCAACTGGTGACGAGGTGCCGCTGATTCGCACTTACAGCGTGTCTAGCGCGCCCTCCGATGGACATATCCGCATCAGCGTCAAGGCCCAGGGGCCTGCTTCGTATCACCTGCATAACCATGTGCAGGTGGGCGATGTGCTGGAGGTTCGCCCGCCCATGGGCAGCTTCACCCTGACCGAGGAAACCGAGCGTCCTGTGGTGTTGATCGCTGCTGGGGTTGGCATTACGCCTTTGCTCTCGATGTTCCGCGAGCTGGCCGCGCAAAATCATCAGCGGCAACGCCATGTGCATCTGTTCCAAAGCGCCAGAACCCTGGAGGACCTGCCGTTCCAGGCAGAACTCAAGGCGCTGCAGCAGGATGATGCCGAGTACCTGCATATCCATCGCGCCATAAGTAGCCCAGGCACCGAGGCGGTTGTGGGCCGCGACTTTGAGATAACCGGCCGTCTCGACTTTGCCCAGATAAAGGCGCGGCTGCCGCTGGATGACTACGACTTTTACCTGTGCGGCCCCGGCGGCTTTCTGCAGGCCATGTACGACGGGTTGCGTGCACTGAACATTGTTGATGAGCGCATCCACGCCGAGGCATTCGGCCCTTCTACACTGCAACGCCTGGCGGTCGAACAGCTTGCCGCACCGGCTCAGCTACCCGCCGCCAGCACGCCCGTACCTGTCTATTTCGCTTCCTCGGCGAAAGAGGCGCGTTGGACACCAGGCAGTGGCAGCCTGCTGGAACTGGCGGAAGGTCGTGGCCTGAACCCCGACTTCAGCTGCCGTGGCGGTTCCTGCGGCACCTGCAAAACACGCCTGGTCAGCGGCAACGTGCATTACCCCAACCCACCGGCGCAAATGCCGGAGAGCGACAGCGTGCTGATCTGCTGTGCTGTACCGGCAGAGCAGGAAGGTGGGGTCCAACCCCTGGTGCTTGATCTTTAGTCGGCTATTCCGCTCTCTCAATAACACGAGCCACCGCCATGATCAGGGCCGGAAGCGAATAGCTCTTCTATCCACGCCCCTATAACTTCTTCCCTGCGCGTGGTGAAGCGCTGGCTACGTATCTCACGGCGCATCGCCCCAACCTGCGGCACCGGAACACTGCCGATGCGCAGGGAGCTGCGGCCCTCTTCTCGGTTAATCTGCTCGATCACGGCCATCAGACGCTCGGCACCGCGGCATGGTGCTGGCGCGAACAGGTCAGGGGATAGCTTACCGCGTTGGCTCAGATCCATGAGCAGGATGGCGCATTTCGAATACCGGCAGCCGGGCCGCTAGATCTGTACCAGCCCCTGCTGGGCGAACGCCAGAGTCTCTCGGGTATCGTCGGTGGGCACCGACACGGGGCGTAGGGTAACGCGGCCTTTATAGTTAACCTTGGCCTGCCAGTCATCAGCGACTTGGACCTTAACCGGCAGTTGTGTAGCAACGGCGAACAGCTCCCTATCTTTATCCCCACCGCGCGGCAGTGGTCCGACTCCGGGACTGATCTATAACCGCCAACAGTTTCTCCTCTCGTCCGGTTAATTCAAACCTTGAAAGCCATTATCTATCAACTCCATCGAATCATATTATTGGATTACAAGATTAATTAACGGCGAGCAATCCGTTATCACGATTGTCAAATATTACTATTGATACGCTCGCGTTTGTCCATCTCGTCCTCGTCTGTAGCCTAGGTTCCGTAACCACTCCTACCGAGGACAACATCATGAGAAAGTTACTAGCAAGTGTCATCCTGGCCAACGTGGCTTCGTCTGCATTCGCCGTTCCACCATCCAGCCCACAGCCGTTGCTGGGGGAAGCGCAAGGCGCTGCGACCGTCCAGGAAGCAACAGCCTTCGACCGTAAAGTTTCGGAAAATGGCTTCGACCGTACGCCCCTCGGCGAACGTATTGCTGAAGGTGGCTTCGAGCGTACCCCTCT
>CAZOEC010000052.1:0-12450 GCA_964578635.1 uncultured Pseudomonas sp. | reverse complement strand
TCGAGCGTACCCCTCTCGGCGAACGCATTGCTGAAGGTGGCTTCGAGCGTACCCCTCTCGGCGAACGCATTGCTGAAGGTGGCTTCGAGCGTACCCCCCTCGGCGAGCGTATTGCTGAAGGTGGTTTCGAGCGCACGCCACTGGGTAAGCTACTGGCAGTATTTGGCAGTGATCGCACCGGGCATGCTCATGGCTGATGCGAAAGGGTTTGCTCACGCATTGACATATCGGAAAATATCGATATCATCACGGCCATGAACATGATCGATGTATTCAAAGCCCTCTCAAACCGTACTCGCCTTGAAATCCTCAAGGGATTGAAGGACCCGGTGAAGAACTTTCCTCCACAGGACGAAGGAGACGTTCATACGGTGGGCGTCTGTGTCAGCAGTATTCAAGAAGGCGTCGGCCTGTCGCAGTCGACGGTGTCCGATTACCTTGCGACGCTGCAGCGAGTGGGTCTGGTCGAAGTCCGTCGCATCGGGCAGTGGACCTATTACAAGCGCAATGAAGCAAACATCAGGGCTCTTGCCGAGCTCATAGGCAAGGAGCTGTAATTATTTCACTCGGCATATCCGGATTTCCCGATATCCCTTTTTGCCGAAGCGAGGATTCAAAATGAACTGAGATCATAGGAAAAACTCCTGAATTTCTTTGCTCTTGTATATCGAAAAATCCCTATATCCCTTTTTTCAGAAACGAGGTTTTACAATGAAAGCGATGATACTGAAATCATTTGGCGGCCCCGAGTCGTTCGAACTTAGCGACGTGCCCAAGCCAGTGCCGGGTGCGGGACAAGTCCTGGTGCGTGTACACGCAACCTCCATCAACCCGTTGGATTATCAGGTTCGCCGTGGCGACTATGCCGACCTGGTGCCACTGCCGGCCATTACCGGACACGACGTATCAGGCGTTGTCGAAGAAGTCGGGCCGGGTGTGACGAGCTTCGCTGCGGGAGACGAGGTCTGGTACACCCCGCAAATATTCGACGGCCCAGGCAGTTATGCCGAGTACCACGTTGCGGCCGAAAACATCATCGGGCATAAGCCGCAATCACTGAGCCATCTTGAGGCAGCAAGCCTGACTCTGGTCGGCGGGACGGTGTGGGAAGCACTGATCGGGCGTGCGGCGCTCAGAGTGGGGGAAAGCATTCTGATCCACGGCGGCGCGGGAGGCGTCGGTCATGTCGCGATCCAGTTGGCAAAAGCCATTGGAGCGCGGGTCTTCACAACCGTGCGCGAAGCCAACTTTGAGTTCGCACGCAGCATGGGTGCCGATGTGCTGATCGACTACGAAAAAGAGGATTACGTCGACGCCATCCTTCGGGAAACCGGCGGTCACGGTGTGGATGTGGTGTTCGACACCATCGGCGGCGACACACTGACGCGTAGCCCCGACGCGCTCGCCCAACTGGGCCGCGTGGTCTCGATTGTGGACATTGCAAAGCCGCAAAACCTGGTCCAGGCCTGGGGCAAGAACGCCAGTTATCACTTCGTGTTCACCCGACAAAATCGCGGCAAGCTGGATGAGCTGAGCACGTTGGTAGAGCGCGGTCAGTTGCGCCCGCACGTTGGCGCGGTCTATTCGCTGGCCGACCTTGGGCTCGCCCATGCGCGGCTGGAGAGCCGCAACAACGGTCTTCAAGGAAAAATCGTGATTGCAGTCGAGCCATCGCTCCTCTCGTAACCGTACTTAACCATTTAAGTCATTTTTGGAGGACGCCATGATCTATGAAATCGCTCTGCTTCCCGTTCACAAAGAACGAATTGAGAGTTTCAAACGTGCATTTGCCGATGTTGAACCGTTGCTCAAACGCGCAACGGGTTACGGCGGCCACATGCTCGCCAAAGGCATCGAAACGCCCCAGGTACTCAACCTCATCGTGCGCTGGCGCTCGCTCGAGGACCACAAGAGCTTCGAGGCGAGTGAAGACCATCAAGTGTTCATGGCAGGTTTAGAGGAGTACTTCTCGGAAGAACCGACGGTCTACCACATTGAGGGAGCGGCATTTTCCATGGGCAATGCTGCTTTCTAAGACTTTCACATGACGAGGACTCATCGGGCCAACTGAGCAGTGTGCTCACTGGCCCGATATTTATCGGCGCAAACTGATTCCAAAACGACAGTTTGGTCCAATGCAAGTTACTGCCGCTCGGCAATATTCTCTTTATCTACCCGGCACCAACAAGCAAGGGCGCAGCCTACGACCTCTTTGTGGCTCGTACGCTGAAACATGCCCGACTTGAACATGCGGAAGCCTCTATAGATACGAGGATTTACAATGAAAGCGATGATACTGAAATCATTTGGCGGCCCCGAGTCGTTCGAACTTAGCGACGTGCCCAAGCCAGTGCCGGGTGCGGGACAAGTCCTGGTGCGTGTACACGCAACCTCCATCAACCCGTTGGATTATCAGGTTCGGCGTGGCGATTATCCCGACTATGTGCCACTGCCAGCCATTACCGGGCACGACGTATCGGGTGTTGTCGAAGAGGTCGGGCCGGGTGTGACGAGCTTCGCTCCGGGAGACGAGGTCTGGTACACCCCGCAAATATTCGACGGCCCAGGCAGCTATGCCGAGTACCACGTTGCGGCCGAAAGCATCATCGGGCGTAAGCCGCAATCACTGAGCCATCTTGAGGCAGCAAGTCTGACCCTGGTCGGCGGGACGGTGTGGGAAGCGCTGCTCGGGCGTGCGGCGCTCAGAGTGGGGGAAAGCATTCTGATCCACGGCGGCGCGGGAGGCGTCGGTCATGTCGCGATCCAGTTGGCAAAAGCCATTGGAGCGCGGGTCTTCACAACCGTGCGCGAAGCCAACTTTGAGTTCGCACGCAGCATGGGTGCCGATGTGCTGATCGACTACGAAAAAGAGGATTACGTCGACGCCATCCTTCGGGAAACCGGCGGTCACGGTGTGGATGTGGTGTTCGACACCATCGGCGGCGACACACTGACGCGTAGCCCCGACGCGCTCGCCCAACTGGGCCGCGTGGTCTCGATTGTGGACATTGCAAAGCCGCAAAACCTGGTCCAGGCCTGGGGCAAGAACGCCAGTTATCACTTCGTGTTCACCCGACAAAATCGCGGCAAGCTGGATGAGCTGAGCACGTTGGTAGAGCGCGGTCAGTTGCGCCCGCACGTTGGCGCGGTCTATTCGCTGGCCGACCTTGGGCTCGCCCATGCGCGGCTGGAGAGCCGCAACAACGGTCTTCAAGGAAAAATCGTGATTGCAGTCGAGCCATCGCTCCTCTCGTAACCGTACTTAACCATTTAAGTCATTTTTGGAGGACGCCATGATCTATGAAATCGCTCTGCTTCCCGTTCACAAAGAACGAATTGAGAGTTTCAAACGTGCATTTGCCGATGTTGAACCGTTGCTCAAACGCGCAACGGGTTACGGCGGCCACATGCTCGCCAAAGGCATCGAAACGCCCCAGGTACTCAACCTCATCGTGCGCTGGCGCTCGCTCGAGGACCACAAGAGCTTCGAGGCGAGTGAAGACCATCAAGTGTTTATGGCAGGTTTAGAGGAGCACTTCTTGGAAGAGCCGACGGTCTATCACATTGAGGGAGCGGCATTTTCCATGGGGAATGCTGCTTTCTAAGACTTTCACAGTGGTTTGCTATGTCACTCACAGATACTGAGGTGGAGAAATGGCCAAGGTCGCGGATGTCGTCGTGCAATGCCTGGAGAACGAAGGTGTCGAGTATGTGTTCGGCATTCCCGGTGAAGAAAACCTGGATCTGCTGGAGTCGTTGCGCCGTTCCAGTATCAAGCTGGTATTGACTCGCCATGAGCAGTCCGCGGGTTTTATGGCGGCCACCTATGGCCGGCTGACCGGCAAGACCGGCGTAAGCCTGGCTACCTTGGGTCCAGGTGCAACCAATCTGGTAACCGCGGGTGCGTACGCGTATCTGGGCGGCATGCCGATGCTGATGATCACTGGCCAGAAACCGATCAAGAAGTCCAAACAGGGCCGATTCCAGATTCTCGATGTGGTCGGCATGATGCAGCCGCTGACCAAGTACACCCATCAGTTGGCGTCCGCCGACAACATTCCATCGCGGGTGCGTGAAGCCTTTCGCCTGGCTGAAGAAGAAAAGCCCGGCGCTGTGCATCTGGAGTTACCTGAAGACATCGCTGCCGAACAGACCGAGAGTATGCCGGTCCCTCCAAGCCTGCACCGTCGTCCCTTGGCGGAGCACAAGGCCATCGACGCCGCCGTGCAGAAACTTCAGGCCGCACGCAGTCCGATCCTGGTGATTGGTGCCGGTGCCAATCGCAAGATGACTGCCAAGGTTCTCAAGCAGCTGATCGACAATACCGGTATCCCGTTTGTTACCACGCAAATGGGTAAGGGTGTGGTAGATGAGCGTCATCCGCGCTTTCTTGGCAATGCCGCGCTGTCCGCTGGTGACTTCGTTCATCGCGCCGTCGAGGCCGCCGATCTGATCGTCAACATAGGTCACGATGTCATCGAAAAGCCGCCGTTTTTTATGGTTCGTGGCGGTACCGAAGTGATCCACATCAACTTCCGCTCGGCCGAAGTTGACCCTGTGTACTTTCCGCAAATCGAAGTGGTCGGTGACATCGCCAACGCCGTATGGCAGATCGGCGAAGCGCTGAGTATTCCGGAGCATTGGGACTTCGGCCGGCTGATGGCGATCCGCGAAGCCAATGAAGAACACGTCATCGAGGGAGCTGACGACAACCGCTTCCCGATCTACCCGCAGCGCTTCGTCGCTGACGTGCGTCGTGCCTTGCCGTCCGAAGGCGTTGTCGCGCTGGACAATGGCATCTACAAAATCTGGTTCGCGCGCAACTACAAGGCCCACAAACCCAACACTGTGTTGTTGGACAACGCTCTGGCGACCATGGGCGCGGGCCTGCCGTCGGCGATGGCTGCGCACCTGGTCTGCCCGGATGGGCCGGTGGTCGCGGTGTGTGGTGACGGTGGCTTCATGATGAACAGCCAAGAGTTGGAGACAGCGGTACGCCTGAAGATGAATCTGACGGTCATCATCCTGCGCGACAACGGCTACGGCATGATCCGCTGGAAGCAGGCGAACATGGGCTTCACCGATTTTGGCCTGGACTATGGCAACCCGGACTTCGTCATGTATGCGCAAAGCTACGGTGCCAAAGGCCATCGTGTGGAAAGCGCTGACGGCTTCCTGCCACTGCTGCAGCGTTGCATCAGCGAGCCGGGCGTGCACGTGATCGATTGCCCGGTCGACTACTCGGAAAATGACTTCATTCTCAACACTGAGCTCAAGAGAAGAAGCGCTCTGGTCTGATCTCTCGAGACACGTTTGTCTTAATGGCGGCGCGATGCCGCCAGTCTTTCTGTCCTGAAATCGGAGTTCATCATGCAACTCAAAGACACCCAGCTGTTCCGCCAGCAAGCCTTCATCAATGGCTCGTGGGTTGATGCGGACAACGGTCAGACGATCAAGGTCAACAATCCGGCAACGGGCGAAATTCTGGGCACCGTGCCGAAAATGGGCGCTGCCGAAACCCGCCGTGCCATCGAAGCCGCTGACAAAGCGCTGCCGGCCTGGCGTGCACTGACCGCCAAAGAGCGTGCCGGCAAGCTGCGTCGCTGGTTCGAACTGATGATCGAGAACCAGGACGACCTCGCGCGCCTGATGACTCTCGAGCAGGGCAAGCCGCTGGCCGAAGCCAAGGGCGAAATCGTTTACGCCGCTTCGTTCATCGAATGGTTCGCCGAAGAAGCCAAGCGCATCTACGGTGACGTGATTCCGGGCCATCAGCCAGATAAGCGCCTGATCGTGATCAAGCAGCCGATCGGTGTGACCGCAGCAATCACCCCGTGGAACTTCCCGGCCGCGATGATCACCCGTAAAGCCGGCCCGGCGCTGGCCGCCGGTTGCACCATGGTGCTCAAGCCGGCTTCGCAAACGCCATTCTCGGCTTTTGCTCTGGCTGAACTGGCCCAGCGTGCGGGGATTCCTGCTGGCGTGTTCAGCGTGGTCTCCGGCAGCGCCGGTGACATTGGTAGCGAGCTGACCAGCAACCCGATCGTGCGTAAATTGTCTTTCACTGGCTCGACCGAAGTCGGTAGCCAGTTGATGGCTGAGTGCGCCAAGGACATCAAGAAAGTGTCCCTGGAACTGGGCGGCAATGCACCGTTCATCGTGTTCGACGACGCGGACCTAGATAAGGCCGTTGAAGGCGCGATCATTTCGAAATACCGCAACAACGGTCAGACCTGCGTCTGCGCCAACCGCCTGTACATTCAGGATTCGGTCTACGATGCGTTTGCCGAGAAGCTGAAAGTGGCGGTGGCCAAACTCAAGATCGGTAACGGTCTGGAAGACGGCATCACCACTGGCCCGCTGATCGACGAAAAAGCCGTGGCCAAGGTTAAAGAACATATCGCCGACGCTGTTTCCAAAGGCGCCACCGTGCTTTCCGGCGGCAAGTCCATCGAAGGCAACTTCTTTGAGCCGACCATCCTGACCAACGTGCCAAACAACGCTGCCGTGGCGAAGGAAGAGACTTTCGGCCCACTGGCGCCGCTGTTCCACTTCAAAGATGAAGCCGACGTGATCGCGATGTCCAACGACACCGAATTCGGCCTGGCGTCGTACTTCTATGCCCGCGACCTGGGTCGTGTGTTCCGCGTGGCTGAAGCCCTGGAGTACGGCATGGTCGGCGTCAACACCGGGCTGATCTCCAACGAAGTCGCGCCGTTCGGCGGCATCAAGGCCTCGGGCTTGGGCCGTGAAGGCTCCAAGTACGGTATCGAAGATTACCTGGAGATCAAATACCTGTGTCTGAGTGTATGAGGCTCTTATCCACCAAAGGTGGGCGCAATCGCATCAGGTGATCGAATAGCTGCCCGGCCAGCTCCTCCTAGGCCGCTCGCTTGCGCGGGCTCCAGATATCGCGGTGGCTTTGCAGTTCGCCCACCAACAGATCGAGCAGCTCCACCGCGATATCCTTCAAGCGCAGCAGCCCGTCGGGCTGTGGGTTGGCGTCGGCACACACCACATCCAGCAGGGTACGCAGGAGGGGCGCATAGTGCTCGGGCAAATCCAGGGGGCTGTTGTCATCGCTTACCTGGCCGCTGCGCAGCTCGTTGATGATTTTCTGCATTTGCCCACCCAGCTGGTCCCACTGCTCGCCCATCGATTTGAGTAGCTCGTTCAGGTGTTCGGACCGCTTGCGATACAGCACCGGATCTTCATCAGCGTGCTTGCGCACATGCGAGCGAATGGCGTGCTCTATCTCGGACGCCTTGGCGCGGTCGTTGACGCTACGTGACAACTGCGTCTGCGGCAGGTCCTTGTAGCGCCCGCGTGCCCGCGCATGGACATAGGCCAGACGCTTAGCATCCTTGACGAAAGGCAGTCCCTCGGGGCGCGGTGTCCAGTGAGTCGAGGAAGGCCTTGAGTTTGACCGCAAATTTGGCACGCACCTTCTCCGAATCCAGTGCGCTAATGCACGCCTCAATATCCTCCAGCGACTCGATCCCCTGGCTGCGCAGTACATCCACTCCACGCAGGTGGCGATCTCGCGGCACCGGCACCTCGTCCTTGATGCTGTTCAGGGTGTCCTCGATATCCTCGTCGGCATAGGCGGCGAGGGCTTCGCGCAGGTGGTTGGCGGCCCCGTAGTAGTCGACCACGATGCCGCAGCGCTTGCCGAACCCGGTACGGTTGGCGGATAGCTGTGGAGAAGTGTTGAGCAAAAACGAAAAAGGCCCACCTTGCGGTGAGCCTAAGTCGTTGTTGCGTATGGTGCCGGCACCAGGAGTCGAACCTGTATCATCTAGATCTCTAAAAATAAGATGGTGTCTTGTTCATAATCGAAAAAAGGTACTCGAATAGGTACTTGCATCATTGCCACCTTCCCGGCCGCCGACACAGCTTTGCTTCACAGAAACCATTCTGGCTTTTGTAGATCAGGCGGCCATTCGCAACTAGCAGCTGTGATGTGCCCCTCCAAGCAAATCTCAGTGACAGGATCAACCGGCCGATTCATTGCAAGCTTGAATTGTAATCTAGCCTCATCCTCATACTGCCAATCTTTGCATTTTGCATTTTGCATTTTGCAGCCAGTATCCTGCCCCCTATTCCTGCGCCATTAAAGTCAGGGGGCATACTTTAAATATCGTCACCGCTTATAAGGATTCGATCTTTCATGTGCTCTACGTGAATTGGCAGGTTGTTAAGGACATCCAGTTCAGCGCTACGCCACGATGCCTGTCTGCATAGTGACTCCATAAAAGAAGGCTACGCCATGATTTGCTGCAGCAAAGCAGTTCGATTGATGCGGACATCATTTTTTTAAAAATACATCTCGCATTGCTGTGCTGGCTAGGTCTGATGCAAGTAGTTCGAATGGGTCATTGAAGCTATCAAAGGTCGAAAGTTTTATCCTTTGTTCTCGTATAACTGATAGGCCGTATTCTTTGTTGATGAAGTGATAGAGTTTCATATGTATTCGATTTCCGACCTGCTTGGTCTAGCGCGACAAATAATCGGCGCGCTTGCGCGTCCGGTTGATTGTTAGACTGCTGATACTCGGCGCAGACCAAGCGTTCCGAGGATGGCTGGGAGGTCGTATACGGTAAGAATGCCCAGTAGGCTTTGGTTCCGCCTGCCATCTTCGGTGATAAGTACCGCATCAAGATCCTTTCCTCGTGATGTAAAGTCCTCGAACTGGCCTATAACTTCTTGAAGGGTAGCTCGTCGTGGGAGGAAGCAGTAGTGCTCTGGATCCTCCGTGTGCGGCAAGACCGCTGCGATCTTCGTTTCCAACAAGCTGACTAAGTCGTTACTTACTTCGGATGCCAGCCAGCGCACGACTGTTTCAGACGTGAGCAGGGCGATGACCTCTCCCCTTGAAATGATTGGCAGTTGGGAGAAGGAGTCATTTCGCATATCCGATACGGCTTGACCTACTGTTTCTTGCGCCTCTCGTGTGCATACCTTCCTCTGGAATTTCGGTATTACAGTTGGAGGATTCAGCAACGCAGCGCGGATGCGTTCGAAGTCGCTGACAGCCTGATCATTTGGCTCAGCAATGACTCGCCCGCCGGTGCGTTCATGGACTATCGCGTTCCTGAGATCGGCGTACTCCTTCAAGTCATCCCGGTATCGGCGGACAGATGAATTGCCTTTGGAAGCTTGTTCAACGAGCTGATAGAACGATACAGACCGTTCAGCACGGGTCTGCTTCCGAAGCCAAGACTCGATGGCTGAGAAAGTACTAATGAAGGCATCTGAATTTAACATGCGATGGTTCTCCGTAGCCTACCGCTAGTGCTAACCGGCAGACAAAAGCGTAGCTTTTGCGAGTCCCAAAAATGGGGGACGGATTTATTTATAGGATAGATCGTCCGCTCTTGGCCGATCATTTCCTTTCACGAATGGCTGCAATTGGCCCAGGCCGTGTAAAAACGCCGCAAGCGATGGCCACCAACTTCCGGGGATTTTCTCAGTGCCCAGGAGGCCGCCGGAGGCCCAATCAGGCGCAATCGATGATTCTGGCTGCTTTGGCCCTTTCGACTTTGGAGCGCCTGCTGATGGGCGGCAAGAGTCGTAAAACAGGCCTCAGGCCTTTATCGCTGCCATCAAGGCATCGCTAACGGTGCAGCTTCAGCCCTTTCTCGACGCTTGAGATCCAGCCATGTATGGCACTCACACAATGAGACGTACGAAGGCATCACTGATCTATCGCAGGACGAAGAACCTGCGGGCGGTTCAACTGCTGCTAGGCCATACGAAGCTGGAGAGCACCGTTCGATACCTCGGGATTGAGGTCGATGACGCTTTGGAGATGGCGGAACAGACCGAAGTTTGACCATGCAATGCATAGCGACGGTCGAGGCCAGGCCATCGCTAACCGGCCAATGGGTGTCCCCGATTGTTTCTGAACTGGGTGGCCGTATGGCGTGGAACCGCAATGCGGTCAAGCGCATCGTGTGCCTGCCGCGTTTTTGTGAGCGACATTGACAGGTTTTGGATTGGTCTACACTCATGGCAATTAACTTACGCAGCGATAGTCAAAGGTATGGCAGATGGGTATTGTGTATATCTGCTTATATCGCAAGGCCGTTATTTCGCGACGCGCTTATAGCAGATAGCAATAAGTGATTGCATGAATATTTTGAATAGTGCCGAGAGGTAGTGATGTTCATCGCTTCTCGGCCACTACTTGATGATGTATGTCGTCATGAGCAAGAAAGAAGTGGATGCTGCGGCCAAAAGCATCGAGAAGATGCTGATAGTGTTCTCACCAACACAGCAAACTGAACTGCTTCAAAAAATTTTAGATCAATCCCGGATCATGCAAAAAGAAGGAGAGGGGCTCGAAATGGTCACTAAAGTTAGTCAGACAAGGGATTCTGATGTCCTTGAAAAGGGTCAGTCGACTACTGGTCGCCCTATGGCGTTCTCTTACCTCTCTGAGCGCTATAAAGAAATTAATTTTACAAATGTATCTGCTGCCATCGATAAGAGCAAGCAGGAGCAAAAGCGACATTCTAAGATTTAAGGGCTTAGCTTAGAGTCTAGTAGTAAGTGCGAACCTATATTTTGGTGTGGGTTCGCTTTTTTTTTGCGAATATCTTTAAGGCGTCCCGTCAGATGTAAGAGGGATTTTATGTCTAATAAGAAAATATATGGTGACAATGATTGTCTTCGTCAAAGTGGGTGCGTAGGCGTTGACAAAGATCGTGAGCCTGGACGGTCGGCGTTCCAAAAAGATTATGCCCGCCTCCTTCATTCGCCATCATTTCGCTTACTCCAGGGGAAAACTCAGCTTTTCCCAGGAGTTGACTCTGATTTCTTCCGTAATAGGCTAACGCACTCTTTGGAAGTTGCACAGATAGCTGCTGGCATTGCATGTCGAATAAATGCTGTAGACCTATTAAGTCGTGGTGAAAAAATTGACGTTGATCTTGTTCAGTTTGCGGCTATTGCGCACGATCTTGGGCATCCCCCTTTTGGACATAATGGTGAATATGCATTAGATCAGTTGATGCGAAATTATGGTGGGTATGAAGGAAATGCGCAAACATTAAGGATTCTGAGTTGCGTAGAGAAAAAACTTGTAAGGAGGGATGGTGAGTATTTAGATGAGTTCGGTCTTGATTTAACGTATCGATCTCTTGCATCTATACTGAAGTATGATGAAAAAATCCCCTCAGTTAGACGTAGTGCCACAAGGCCAAAGAAAGGGTATTACGCAGCAAGCACAAAGCTTGTGGAAGAAATAAAGGACCATGTTGCGCCAGGGTATGAAGGAAAATTCAAAACCATCGAGTGCGCGATTATGGATATTGCGGATGATATAGCATATTCCACATATGATTTGGAGGATGCACTTCATGCGGGTTTTGTTACGCCTTCACGAATTGTATCAACCCTGCTCGGAAGAAGTAGGGAGGCAGATATACAGGTTGTGGACGATGTTTTGGTGAAGATAAATAAGGCACTAAGGGACTCTAGGTATGCTGAGATTGAGGAGCAGATTGAGCTCCTTTGGCATGCAATAAAGCTATTCAACCTTGATGACTGCATCATAGATGATCTTGATGAGTTTATTTCTAACTCTCAAGATGTCGAAGTTCAAGAAAAGCTCAATGTTACTCTGCGACTTGCATCACATGGGCTTGAGCAGGGATTGATAACACACTCCGTTGTTAGAACAGCCTTCACCGCAGAGAGAGTCGGTAATCTTATTGGCTCTGTTGTCTTTGAGCTTGATAAGAAGTATCCACAACTATCAAGGGTTAAATTGAGTAGGGACGCACTTATAGAGGTTGAATTACTGAAGCATATAAATTACGAACTGAACATTCTTTCTCCTCGTCTTGCTGTTATTGAGTACCGTGGAAAGAAGATCGTGAAGCAGATTTTTGAAGCATACATAGAGAGTGATGGAAAGCTGCTCCCCGAAGAGTGGCAGGAAGATTATTATAAAGCAAAGCATAGAGGTATTTCTGATACCTATCGTGTTGTCTGTGACTATGTTGCGAGCCTCACCGACGTACATGCAGCAGAACTACACAGTAGACTTTTTGCAGATGGGCAATCCATCTTCAAGCCGCTTTAAACCGTAGCGAGGTAACCTGGGTGACCACCGGTGGAAAACGCTCCGGGGTTTTCCACCCTACGCGAACTCGGGAGCTCTGTAGGGTAGACAACGTTTACTTGTCCACCAGCTTCTGCGATTGGCCGCAAAGGGTCGACTCCAGCCCTTCGTGACAGGCTGCTGTCGACCGATTCTGTTGAAAAAGTAGGTTTAGCGGCAGCAAGGCGGTCGGATGTACCTGCTGTCGAAGTGGCTGCAAGCCACCTCAGGTTGCCTTTCGGCGTTTCGCTGATCGTCCTTGCTCAGGCCTGAGGGTTAATTTGAGGGTTTCTGCTCTCAGCAGGCGTACCTATCCCGTGAGCGGTGGCCCTTGAGGCAAA
>CAZOEC010000051.1:0-30472 GCA_964578635.1 uncultured Pseudomonas sp. | reverse complement strand
TCAGGACAACGCAATTTTACCAATCGCAGGGGGCCGAGGTTTTTCGAGGTGCCCTTTATCCACCAGGCCTATCAGCAAGCGCTGAACGACCCTGCTGGAGTGTTGCAGCCATGAGCAACATGCCACAGAGCGACGAATTGGATGCCCTCTCGTTGAAAGGCCGCAGTGGCTTTACCCGCATTATTTATGCCACTAGATACTCGCTGGCAGGCTTGCGGGCAGCGTTTCAAGGCGAAGCCGCTTTCAGGCAGCTGCTGTTATTAAATGCAGAGCTTCTGCCGCTGGCTTGTCTGGTGGATGCAACGCCCAGTGAGCGCGTGTTACTGATACTCGTGCCGATGCTGGCGTTGATAGTGGAGCTACTCAACTCAGCCATAGAGAGCACTGTTGACCGTATTTCCCTGAGCATCCACCCACTGTCTAAACAAGCCAAGGATATGGGAAGTGCGGCGCAACTCATTGCACTGATACTGATTGCCCTTACTTGGGGTTTGATCCTGTTATAGCTCCCCATTCTTAAATTATAAAAGGCTACCCATTATGCCTCCCCGCATACCAGCGTCCGCTGATGCCTCCAATGCGAAAGAAAAACTTGGCCTTAGCGAACACCTGGCCTCCCTTTTTGGCAGTGCAGCGCTGTTAGTAGCTTTGCTGACCCTGTTACGCGTGGCCCTATTACTTTTCAACCGAGAGCTGATTGGAGCTACCGCGTGGACCAGCCTGGCAGAAGCGTTTTTTAATGGCCTGCGTTTCGACTTGCGCTTAGTGGTCTATATCTGCGCACCACTGACCCTGGCATTGGCATATCGCCCGGCAATGGTCTGCCGGACATGGCAACGCATTTGGCTGGGGACTTGCGCAGCGGTAGCTATCCTGCTCGGCATGATTGAACTGAACTTCTATCGAGAGTTTCATCAGCGTCTCAACGCATTGGTCTTTCAATATTTGCAAGAAGACCCGGCAACTGTGCTGAGCATGCTCTGGTATGGCTTTCCAGTGCTGCGCCTACTGGGTGCCTGGCTGGCGTTGAGCGCTCTCTTTTTCGTACTGCTGGGTTGGCTGGATATACGCACTCGTGGCAAGGGCCGCTCAACCGTCGAGTCGCGCCGAACAATGAATAAGCTCGGTCATGGTATGGCGCTGCTGCTTTGTCTGGCTATATCGGTCGTTGTGGCGCGAGGTACTTTGCGGCAAGGGCCGCCACTACGCTGGGGGGATGCATTTACCACAGACTCAATGTTTGCCAACCACCTAGGCCTCAATGGCACCTTGAGCCTTTATGCCGCGGCCAAGAACCACTACTCAGGTGATCGCGCCGACAAGGTTTGGAAGAGCCGCATGCCCGCAGATCAAGCGACGACCCTGACACGCGATCTCTTATTCACCGAACACGACCGCCTAGCAGACCAGAACACAGCAGCGATCCGCCGCGATTTCCAGCCCCCACAAGACAGGCGCCTGCCGATCCGCAATGTCGTAGTGATTCTGATGGAGAGTTTTGCTGGGCACTTTGTTGGCGCGCTCGGCAGCGAAGCTGGCATCACACCGAACTTCGACCGACTGGCTCAGGAGGGTGTGCTGTTTCGCCGCTTCTTCGCTAATGGCACCCATACCCATCAAGGCATGTTTGCCAGCATGGCCTGTTTCCCAAATTTACCCGGTTTCGAGTACTTGATGCAGACTCCGGAAGGAGGCCACCAATTCTCCGGTCTGGCTCAGTTGCTTAGCACTCGCGACTTCGACGATCTGTATGTCTACAACGGCGATTTTGCCTGGGATAACCAACGTGGCTTTTTCAGCAACCAGGGCATGACACGGTTTATCGGTCGTAATGACTTTGTTGACCCCGTGGTATCTGACCCGACATGGGGAGTGGCTGACCAGGATATGTTTGATCGCGCTGCAGAAGAACTGTTCAAGCAAGACCCGAAGAAACCCTTCTATGCACTCCTGCAAACGCTTTCAAACCATACGCCTTACGCGCTGCCAGGTGTGTTGCCTGTTGAGCCCGTGACAGGGCAAGGTTCGCTTGATCAGCACCTGACAGCTATGCGTTATTCTGACTGGGCTCTGGGACGATTTTTTGAAAAGGCTCGTAAAGCGCCTTATTTCAAAGACACCCTATTCGTGGTCGTGGGTGACCATGGCTTTGGTGCTCAAGAGCAGTTAACCGAGATGGATCTGTACCGGTAATCCCCCCTGAAATCAGCCCTCGTCAGAAGTAGAATTTTCTCCTAATCGGATCAAGGAAATTTTGCGTGAAGACATCGCGTTTTTCGGACAGCCAGATCATCGCCATCCTCAAGCAGGCTGAAGCCGGCAGCCCAGTTCCGGCGCTGTGCCGCGAGCATGGCATCAGTTCGGCGACCTTCTACAAGTGGCGTGCCAAGTTCGGCGGCATGGATGCATCATTGATGACCAGGCTGCGTGAACTGGAAGAGGAGAACCGTCGGCTCAAGAAGATGTACGCCGAGGAGCGCCTCAAGGCCGAGATCATCCAGGAGGCCATGGCAAAAAAGTGGTAAAGCCATCTCAGCGGCGCGAGATGGCGCAGCAGGCGGTTCGTTCAGGCAAAGCCAGTATCAAATTAGCGTGCCTGTCGTTTGGTATCAGCACGACTGAACCGCCCCGGGTTTCGCGGAGGCTCCACCCTTTGAGAGAATGGAGCCCATATGAGCAAGCACACCAAATTTTCCCCTGAAGTCCGTGACCGGGCCATCCGTATGGTTTATGAGGTCCGGGAGTCCCGCACATCGCAGTGGGCCGCCATTGAGGCCGTGGCCAGCAAGATCGGCTGCACCGCCCAGACGTTGAGCAGTTGGATTCGGAAGGCGGCTGCGCCTGCGGCCCCCTCCGCCTCGGGCACTGATGCCCGCGTCAAGGAACTGGAGCGCGAGGTTCGTGAGCTCAAGCGAGCCAACGAAATCCTCAAGGTCGCCAGCGCTTTTTCCGCCCAGGCGGAGCTCGACCGCCGTTTGAAGTGATCTGGCAGCTGATCGACAAGCACCGGCAAAGCTTTGGAGTCGAGCCACTGTGCCGCGTGTTGCAAGTGTCTCCATCGGCTTACCGGCGCCATGCTGCACGGCTACGTGACCGCTCACGACGCTCCGCCCGAGCGATCCGTGACGAGGAACTTGCTGTACAAATTCACCGTGTCTGGCAGGAAAACTACGAGGTCTACGGGGCTAGGAAAGTCTGGCGGCAGATGCATCGCGAACACCAGGTGGTTGCGCGCTGCACAGTGGAACGGTTGATGCGTGAAATGGGGCTCTGCGGCGTAACGCGGGGCAAAACGGTGAAAACCACACAACCCGATCCTGACAATGCCAATCCCAGGGATCTGGTAAAGCGCCAGTTCACGGCCGAACGTCCCAATCAGCTCTGGGTCGCCGATTTCACATTCGTTTCAACCTGGCAGGGATTTGCTTATGTGGCGTTCATCGTCGATGTCTACTCACGGTTTATCGTAGGCTGGCGTGTCAGCCGACACATGCGCACAGAGTTTGTTCTGGATGCTCTGGAACAGGCGCTTCACACTCGTCGGCCTGAGCCCCACCGGCTGGTTCATCACAGCGATAGGGGCTCGCAATATCTGTCGATTCGCTACAGCGAGCGGCTGGGCGAAGCTGGCATCGAACCCTCGGTTGGCAATACCGGTGACAGCTACGACAACGCACTGGCAGAGACCATCAACGGCCTCTACAAGACCGAACTGATCCATAAGCGAGGGCCGTGGAAAAGCGTAGACAGTCTGGAGTGGGAAACGCTGAAGTGGGTGACCTGGTTCAACCATCAGCGCCTGCTGGAGCCAATTGGAAATAGGCCACCGGCCGAGTTTGAGGCACTATATGAACAGAGTCAGGCAACCATATCGGTTGCTGCCTGACTCAAACAAAACAGCCTCCGCGAAACCCGGGGCGGTTCAATTAGACGGATAGCTGCTAGCGCACTGGTCCTGATAATTTTTGCACTGTGTAATACCGCAGGTGCGAATCCATCCAGGGTATTTGGCTGGATTGAGGAGGGGCTGCTGCTTCCTGAAAAAGTCTCGGTGAAAATCAAGCTGGATACCGGCGCACTGACATCGTCTATGGATGCCAAAGATTTGGAGCGTTTCGAAAGGAATGGCGAGAAATGGGTGCGTTTCAAAGTTGAAGTGAAAGACAGTGACACAGGCAGAGCAGCCAGCATCCCTTTCGAGCGAAGGGTCGAGCGTAACGTCAAAGTCCGTGGTGCTGGCGGCGCTGAGCACCGCCCCGTGGTAGTGATGAAGATGTGCATTGGCAACCAGCTTTTACAACGAACAATTCTCCCTGAAGAACCGGGAAAAAATGCTCCATCCGGTTTTGATCGGCCGTCGAGCACTGGAGCACCTAGGAGCGGTGGATGTATCACGCACCTTCACTCAGGAGCCCAAGTGCGAGAAAGCCGACCCGGCGCAGAGCGGGTATAGAGTTTCCAGGCTCCGATCAACAGAGCCAGCCAGAGCAAGATGACCACCAGCGCAGCGCCCCGGCTCACTGGGCGGTGTTGCTGTGTGCTTTCCCATTCAAGGGCCTGCTGGCGGCATTCGTCCAGTACGTGATCGGGCATCAGCTTGATTACTAGCCAGATGGCCAAAGGTAGCAAGATCACATCGTCCAGGTAGCCAAGGACCGGAATGAAGTCTGGAATCAGATCGATTGGGCTTAGGGCATAAGCGATTACGATCATCGCTATAACCTTCGGCAACCATGGCGTTTGCGGATGCCGGCAACTAAACCACAGCATCATAACTTGCTGTTTCAGGGCCTTGGCCCAGCCGCGAACTCGTTGCAATACGTTACTCACTTTCTAGAATCCGTAGCCAACCAGCGCCAATAGCTTGCGGTGGCCGAGTTTGTCGGCGACGTAGCCGGAGGCCATCTTGGTGTAGCTGGCCAATGCATCAGCAATATCTTCGATGGTGCCAAGTGCCGCCGCCGGAATGCCCAGTACAGCGAGGAAGCTGGGCAAGATCACTGTGGTAGTTTCATAGCAGAAATCACCAAGGGTGCTGGTTAGCCCCGCACCAACGACCGTGCGGTTCATCCAACCATTTGTCTGAGATGGTTCTGCCTGGCCGACGCCCCTGTAGGCAGCGTGAATCGGGCGCTCAGCAAGGGATTTTATAATCGCTCTATAATTAAACTATAAAGATCTATAAAGCTCATTCTAGAGCGGCTCAACTGCCTGTATGTGTTGAGAGAGCCCGATTACACTTCATGTTGCGCCATCGTCCCTGGGGTGTGCCGATATTAATGAGAAGCTGAAAGTTGACCCAAAGGGCCAGCATGAAGCTCAAGGACAGGTTTAGCTGCAAGGCCGCCAAAGGATATGGCGGGGTCGATGTAGCGCATGGCAGACTTGATGTCTTTCCAGCCTACATAGGTCATCAAGGCCTTGAGATCCCAGCCATTTGCCGTGGCCCAAGAGGCGAAGCCACGGCGCAGCGAATGGCTGGTGTACAGCTCGGCCGATATACCGGCGCGCTGTAGGATCTGGCGCAACAAGCTGATCAGGCTGCCGGGATGCAAGGCCTCGTCGCTCAGGTGCCCCCAGCGATCCAGGCGACAGAACACTGCACCACGGGCAATGCCGGCGGCACTGATCCAGTCGAGATAAGCCTGCACCGGGCAGAGGCACTTCAAGGCTGGTACGTAATGAGTCGTGCCGAGGTTGTCCCTGTCACCCTTACTTTGTGGCAGGAACAGGCTCATGCCCGCACCGGCTTCGGCCTGGATATGTTCGACCTGCAGCCGACAGAGTTCGTCACTACGAAAACCCCGCCAGAAGCCGATCAGCAGCAACGCCGCATCGCGCCGGCTGCGAAGCAGGCTTGCCAAATTGCCGGACTGCTGAGCCTGTTCGGCTTCCCGACTCAGCCATTGAATTGCTTGCTCCAAGTGCTGCAACTGCAACGGCGCAGCCTGCTTCGTTTGCGCCGGATGCAATGTGCGGATGCCTTTGAGCACCTGACGCACTGTGGGTGTCTTGGTCGGATCAGGAAAACCTTGGGTGATATGCCATTGAGCCAGGGCGGCCAGGCGCTGTTTGAGCGTGCTGAGGCTCAGCGTGTCGGCGTATTCCACCAGGTAGCGCACGATGTTGTCGCTGGTGGCGGGCAGGAAGCCGCCCCACGTCACTTCGAAGTGCTCGATGGCCGATTGGTAGCTGCGGCGGGTGTTTTCCCGCGTACCAGCTTGTAGATAGCGCCCGACGTCTTTCATCGCCCGAGGTTGCCCTTTGTGTACTGGAAAACGGCTGCCAAACGACCGTTTTTGCCTTTCGTATTGAATAACACTCCATTATTTTATCTGATTTATTTGCTTTTAACTGGCTTTACATCAATCAAATTTAGTATGTAAATACATACTATGTAATCTACTACGAAATCGTAGGAGCAGACCATGGCCCGCGGCGGCATCAACAAGGCACTGGTTCAGAAGGCGCGACAGGCGATCCTGGCGCGGGGCGAGAACCCAAGCATCGACGCGGTACGGGTCGAACTTGGCAATACCGGCTCGAAAACCACCATTCACCGCTACCTGAAAGAACTCGAAGACGCCGAGCGCGGCCGAAATACCGCCGCGATACCGCTCAGCGAACAGTTGGCCAACCTGGTCGGCCAACTGGCAGATCAGCTAGAGGAGGATGCGCAGGCCACCGTGGCCCAGGAGCGCGAACAACTACAACGCGAACGGCTCGATTACCAGAACCAAGCTCGGCTGGCCGAAAGCCGAATCCAGCAGTTGGAAAGTCAGAGCAGCGGGCTCACGGAACAGCTTCAGGCTGTTCAGCAAGCGCTACAGCAGGAACAGCAGCAACGCCAACAGACCGAGGTTGAGAATGCCCGCTTGGCGCAGGCTAACGGCGATCAGGAGGTGCGCCTGCAGGATCGCGACAGCCAAATTCGCTCGCTGGAGGAAAAGCATCAACATGCCCGTGATGCTTTGGAGCACTATCGTCAGGCCAGCAAGGAGCAGCGCGAGCAGGAACAGCGTCGACACGAGTCGCAGGTGCAACAACTGCAACTGGAACTGCGGCAACTGCAGCAGACCTTGATAATCAAGCAGGACGAACTGACGCAGCTGAACCGCGACAATGCACGCTTGCTCACCGAGGCGCGGCAGTTACAAAAAGAGCAACATGCGCAGCAACAGCTACTGGCGCAGAAAAATCAGGCCATGGAGGCCTTGCAGAGCGTACTGGCCGGTTCCGAACGCTCGAATGAAGCCCTTGAACAGCGTTGTCGCACGCTGCAGGAGGAGGTGTCCCGGCTGGGCGAAGCCTCCGCGACTCTGGCGCAACAAGCGCAGGGCCTGCAGGAGCGCTTGGTCGAAGCCAATACACAGTTGAAGCTACTCAGGGCACCACTTGCGAACAGCGATGGCGCACCGAGCACATGAACCGGCACACATGAGTCCATGTGCTGAGTGGAGGTGAAGATGACACTAATTGAGACTGCCAATGAGGGGGCCGCGGAACCTGTCCGTTTGACTACACCGCTAGGCCAGGCCATTGGTAATCTGTTCGCCCGGGCCTTGCCGCTACTGGATGGCAACCCTCCAGGCTCGCTCAAGGTCTTCGTCTTCGGCGGCTGCGCGGTGCACCTGCTCACCCATGCGCGTGGTAGTGCGGACATCGATGCGGAGATCGAGGCGGCCCGCGTGCTGCGTAAGGACGAGATCATGGCCGTCTACACACCGCCAGAGGGTTATGAGGACAGCGACGGCCGCGACTTGCAGGTTTACCTGGATCAGAACTACACCAATGCCCTCGGGCCACTGCACGAGGACTACCGCGAGCGCGCCATCCCCATGGAGGGTTTCGAGGGTGAGCAGCCGCTGCACATCTTCGTTGCCGCCGGCGTGGATCTAGCAATATCCAAACTCGGCCGCTTTACGGAAAACGATCAATCTGATATCGAACAGCTCATCGAGTGCGGCCGTGTCGATGTCGGCCAGTTTGTTACACTGGCAACAGAGGCAATCGATTATGCCGTGGGCAACCGAAGTGCAATGCAAGGCTGCCTAAAATTGGTCACAGCGAAGTACCTGGAGGATAGGCGAGATGCCACGCCTGGATCGTAAACAAAGCTTTGGCGCGCTCCTGGAGACTGTCACCCAGCAGCGCCTTAGCCAAGTTGCGTCCGATGCTCTTGTGGAGCTCGCCAAGCAGTTGTGGTACGAAGAGCGCGACCTCGTGCCGGTCCTGCAGCGTGAAGTGGCGGGCAAGCTGCGCAAGCCTGAACAGAAGCTGCGAGCCCTCTATCTGGTCGACCTGCTGCGTCGCTTTCCCTGTGTATCAACGGAAAAAGCCGCGCGCCTAAAAGGCTTTGTCAGCAGTTGGTCGAACCTGAAACCGGCTGAACGCTCGCCGCGGGCGACCCAGTTGGTCTCTCGCTACAAGCTCGACAAGCTGGCCTATGAGTGGGGGCTGGAGGAAGACGTCAGCAAGCAGATGCAGGATGTTCTGGCTTTCCAAACTCGCCATTACGCTGCCTCTCAGGGCGTGAAGACGGGCTATTCAGAGACAGCGCCCGTCGGTTAGCAGCAGGGCACGGCAAAATGGACTCGGAATGACCAACTCAACAAATGACGACCGACGATTCGCTGATCTAACGCGCGAGGCATTAGCTGACGTGAGCGCGGGTTTGGTGATTGATCACGAATTGGTCGAGATTTGGGCCCAGAGCCTTGATACCGATACCTCAGTGTCTTTACCTACTCCAGATCGGCCTACTTAATTCGCACCAGGCTGAACTCATCCTCATTTTTGCCTTATCTAGGCTTGCCCTGTGCGCGTGGAGCAACCGCATAAATATTTAAATAAGATAGAAACGAAGTGAGTGAATATTCATCTTATCTCGGCATGCCCCCTATACCTGTACGAGGCCGCTCTTCGTTTGTTCAGTGTCAGAATCGTTGCTAGGTTTCTGACATATTTCAATAAAATTAGCCATGACCATGAAATCCCTTCCCGAGACCATCGTCGAACACTGCAGGCTTCTCCCTGAAGGAGGCATTCTTGCACCAAACGAATTCCTTCATTTGGCTAGCCGCGCAGCGGTGGACCAAGCATTCTCTCGATTAGCCAAAGGAGGGGAGTTGATGCGA
This sequence comes from uncultured Pseudomonas sp., assembly GCA_964578635.1. GTDB lineage: Bacteria > Pseudomonadota > Gammaproteobacteria > Pseudomonadales > Pseudomonadaceae > Aquipseudomonas. Next base: position 21,335 of record CAZOEC010000051.1, on the reverse strand, counting down.
ATCTCACGTGGCCTCTATGTGGCGCCGGTCACTGGGCGCTTCGGCAAACGTGCGCCGGCGACGGAGAAGGTCATTAGTGCGATAGCTTCGAAAAGCCATCAGGTAATCGCTTTAAGCGGTGCCCGCGCAGCGAACCTTCTAGGGCTAACGCAATAGGTGTCGATTAGGGAAGTATTTGTTACCGGCGGACGGCCGAGAACCCTGCAGTTAGGCAAGGCTCAGGTAATAATCGAGCATGCGCCGCAGTGGCAAATCGCTCTCGGAGCGACCATTGCTGGCGACGCTGTACGTGCGCTTGCCTGGCTGGGGAAACCTCACGCCCAAGAGGCAGTCGCCAAGCTGCGCACGTGCCTGTCGAGTAACGATTGGCAGATTTTGATATCGCATAGATCAAACCTTCCTCAATGGATGGCTGAAGCGATTGGGCGCGAAGCAGTCTTTGCTGAGCAGGGCTTCTAATCTACTCGTTTAAATACAATAGCTTAGAGAACGAATGTCCTAATTTTTGCCTTATCTCGGCATGACCCCTTACGCGCTTCGCGCAGCAGGGCCTTCAGTGCCGGTGCTTCGGTCGGACTGTCCCAGTTATTAAGCCGGTGCCATTTGCCGAGTACCGCCAAGCGGTGGCTGACGGTGTTGTAGGCCAGCGCCCCGGGTTTGGCTTTGACCTTTGCCGTGATAAGTGCAGCGTCGATGCTCGGCGGCAAAAGGTGCACCCATTCGCCCTCGGCCGTCGGGCGTGCCAGGTGGTCAACCACAAACTGTACCGCCACCGTGGAGGGCAGGGCCGCATCACCCAGCGCCTGGCCGTAGCGCAGCTGCAACCAGGCGGACCAGTAGGCGAGGGCGCTGCGGTAGCTGCGCACGGTGTTGGCTGCGGTACCAGCGGCGATGAACGCCGCTGCCGCTTCCTGGGCGTTGATCGCCAGAAAATGCAGATCCAACGGCGTTTCGCTAACCAGCGGCAACTTATCTGTAATATTTAATACGTTCAACGTATTATATTTCCAATATTAAAAAAATAAGATCGGATAATCTTTCATTATCAGACCTAATATAGCCGGAGGTGACCCGTGGCGATAGGCGTACCCGAAACTGACGTATTCGCTGCTGCAGACGCTGTGCTTGCCCGAGGGGAGCGACCTACTGTTGAGCGAGTTCGGCAGGAGCTAGGTCGCGGTAGCCCGGCGCGAGTGGGAGGGCTGCTCGATCAATGGTGGGCGCGGTTGGCTGAACGGCTGAATGGCGAGACCCGCCTGCCGGCGCTGCCGAGCGAGGTGTCGCAGGCCTTTGTCGCCATCTGGCAGCAGGCGACACACCTGGCCCAGGGTGCCGCTGAACAAGCGCTGGCTGAGCAACGCCAGGTGGTGGCCGCCGAGCGCGAGCAGCTCGCGGCGCTTGAAGACCAAGCCCGCCAGGATGCCGCCCAGTACCGTCAGCTGGCGGCCGAGGCGGTGACCGGCCGCAAGGCGGCGGAGACGCGCCTGGCCGATCTAGAGTTGCTGTTGGCCCAGCGCGTGGCACAGATTGAGGACTTGCGCCAACAGCGTGAAGAGCTAGTGCGCGAACGAGGCGAGGCGCACCTGCACGGCCAAGGACTGCAGCAGCAAGTGCAGGATCTGGCGCTCAAGCTCGAACAGGACCGGGTTGACCACGCGACCTACGTGCGCGGCGTTGAGGAGCGGGCCTACCGCGAGATCGACCGTGCCCGCGAGGAGAGCAAGAGCCGCGCTGTGCAGCTTAAGGCAGCAAGTCGGCAACTGGACGACCTGCAACGCCGCCTGGAGGCGCTGCACAGCGGGCTGAGCGAAGCGCAGCAACAGGCGGCAGCACAGCAGGCGCGGGCCGACACCCTGGCCCAGCAATTGTTGCAGCGACCTGCTGGGGCGGGGGTAAAGCCCAAGATGCGCAAACGCACCACCTCGGCCTCTAAGCGCTCAAGCTGAGTAGGCGAGGGCGGCGGCATCGTCTGCAACCGAAAACTCAGCGCCCTGCGCAATTTAAAATACTGAGCACATTCGATGCATCTCTGGGTGCCAGGCTGCATCGGCCCCTCCATTGCGAGGGCTTTTTGTTGGCGAGCCGATTACACGACCAGGCAACACGCAGGAATAATCAAAGCCTGGGTTGCAGCAAGTCGTAGTTTCGTGAGCGATGGACCGGAATTTGGTGAGCGCTGCTGACCTGAAATGCCACCGATATGTGACGAACGCTCCGATTTTCGTGGACTCCATGGCCATTGGAGCATGCAAAACGTCCGAAAATCGCTGAAATCAGGGCACCGGAATTAGCTGAGCGCTTAAACAACACTCTCGCCGCAGCTGGCCAGGCGCTCGACAACAAGCCCGCAGAAATCGTGGCTGCCCCCGTGCCGGCATTGCAGAAGGTCCGGCCGCTCTTCTATCACCTCAGCGAGGGGACGGATGCCGACGCCAGCCAGCGGCTCCTCGACCTCCAGTATTCTCCCAACACATGAGCAACTGGTCCAGGCGCGGGAGAACCAAATACTGGCCGTGGTCATCGACGGCCGCCATCGCCATGGACGCATGAGCCTTCTCGGCTTCTATGCCTGGAATCAGGAGCGGGTCGTCATCGATGGCAAGGACTACACTCTTGACTTTACCGAACCCAGAGATGACCCGCTGGCAGGACCGTCTCTGGCCGCGGCCACGGCTCTGCTAACAGAAGGTCTCGCCAACTTGCCAAACCTGGCTACCAAGGCACCGGAGCCCAACACCATGGGCATAGGACATGACATCAAAGGAGGGGGCCGTGGTACGAATTCGCAAGGTCGATATCCAGAACTTCAGATCCATTAGAGTGCTGACCTGGCTGCCATCGCCAGGCTTGAATTGCCTGATTGGTTCAGGGGACAGCGGCAAAAGCACGATTCTGGATGCTATCGACATCTGCCTAGGTGCCCGGAGAAACGTATCGTTCGGGGACACTGACTTCCATCGACTGGATGTCACGCAACCCATTCAAATCACTTTGACGCTTGGGGCGCTGCCCGATGCATTGAAAGACCTGGATGCTTACGGGCATTACCTGCGCGCTTACGACCCAGCGACAGGCATGGAGGAAGAAGAACCACGGCAAGGTGCAGAGACTGTCTTGGTCCTTCGGCTCACCGTGCATAGTGACCTGGAGCCGGCCTGGACACTGGTCTCGGCTCGAGCGCAGGCACTGGGCCTGGAGCGCAACATCGCCTGGAAGGAGCGTGTAGCCCTGGCACCTGCCAGGCTGGGCACCTATGCCAGCTCCAATCTGTCGTGGAATCGCAGCTCCGTCCTCAATCGGCTGTCGGAGGAGCGTCCGGAACTGACGGCTGAACTGGCCCGGGCCGCGCGCGAAGCAAGGCTCAACTTTGGCGACCAAGCTGGCGCGCAGTTGGGCAATACGTTGCAGACCGTGACCCGAACGGCGACGAACCTGGGTGTTCCTGTTGGCGGAGCGGTCCAGGCGCTGCTCGATGCCCAGGCGGTTTCCATCGGCGATGGCGCGATTTCCTTGCATGACGCTTCGGGGGTGCCTTTGCGTGCCCTGGGTACCGGTTCATCCCGGTTGCTGGTGGCCGGTCTGCAACGCGAAGCCGCGCAACGCGCGTCTATCGTGCTGGTCGATGAGGTGGAGTACGGCCTTGAGCCTCACCGGCTCACTCGGCTGCTGAATTCGCTTGGAGCAAAGGACAACCCTGCGCCGCTGCAGGTGTTCATGACGACGCATTCCCCGGTGGCGGTGCGCGAGCTCAGCGGCAACCAGATTTTCGTGGTCCGAAAAGCCCTCGATGAAGTGACCAGCGTCCTGCCCGTGGGTGTGGCCGACGACGTGCAGAGCACGGTCCGCGCCGACCCGGAGGCATTCTTGGCGCGCAACATCATTGTGTGCGAAGGGGCGAGCGAGGTTGGCTTTATCCGCGGCCTGGACCACTTCTGGACCTCCCTCAACGGCCGTTCGATGCTGGCGGCGGGCACAGCCTATGTGAACGTTGGCGGTGGTGAACCCGATCGGTGCTTCGTCCGTGGTCTGGCCCTTCAGCGCCTAGGGTACCGAGTGCTAGTCCTCGTCGACGCAGACAAGCCTCCAACTGATGCGGTCGTCCATGCCTATGCAGCGGCCGGAGGGGAAACCATCACCTGGCGATTGGGGCGGGCCCTGGAGGACGAACTGTTCCTCAGCTTGCCCGATCCCGCCATCGACGCCCTGCTTCAGAGAGCGGTTGAACTGGTCGACGAGGATTTGGTAGCCGCCCACATCCAATCGCATTCGCAAGGGGCCATCACGCTCGCTGGCATTCGCGCGCAGCGCCTTGCTGGCACTCCGTACACAGCGGAAGTGCGCCAAGCCCTCGGCTTGACCTCTCGACATCGCAAGAACGGCTGGTTCAAGTCCGTCACCAAATTCGAAGACGTGGCCAGGGATATCGTTGGCCCCCATCTTCCCGCCGTGGAAGCCGGCTTTGCTGCGCTGGTCAATCAGTTGTACGGGTGGGCTCATGCCTGAGCATGACTTGCTGGCCGTCCGCCTAGGGGCCGTTACGGCACCTGCAGGCTGTGGCAAAACACAGATCATCGCCGACACCCTGACCCAGCATGCGGGCCGCAAACCGGTGCTCATCCTCACGCACACCAATGCCGGGGTAACCACGTTGCGTCTGCGAATGCAGCGCGGAAATGTTCCGTCATCGGCGTACCGCATCGCCACGCTCGATGGATTTGCCATGCGCTTGGTGAGCTTCTTCCCGGCGCGCAGCGGCCTACCGGTTGCTACCCTGGAGTTGAGAAACCCCGGTGCCGACTATCCCGCTATCCGCCTGGCAGCGCTCCGTCTGGTGCAAGGCGGGCACCTCAGTGAGACGCTGGCGGCCACGTACGCCCACCTTATCGTTGACGAGTACCAGGACTGCAACCTGGTGCAGCACTCCTTGGTCACGGCGCTGGCTACCGTGTTGCCGACCTGCGTGCTTGGCGATCCGATGCAGGCCATCTTCGGCTTTGGCGGCAACCAGCTGGTCGACTGGAATGCGCATGTGCTGCAGCAGTTTCCTCCGATCGGCGAGCTCAACCGACCCTGGCGATGGATTAACGCCGGGACGCCGCAATTCGGCCAATGGCTGTTGGACTGCCGGCACGTCCTCCAAGCAGGCGGTAGTGTCGACCTGCGGCACGCGCCGCCCGAGGTCACATGGGTTCAACTGCAGCCCGCCACTGCCGACCGCCAGCGCCTGGCCGCGGCGTTGACGCGTTCGGTGACCCCGGAGGGCCAGGTCTTGGTTATCGGCGACAGCCGCAATCCCCGAGGACGTCGACAGATGGCCAGCCAAACCCCAGGGGCCACTGCGGTCGAGCCCGTGGATCTTGCAGACCTCACCAATTTTGCCCTCACGTTCACCCTGGAGGCGCCCGATGCCGTCACGCGACTGGTCCAGTTTGCTGCCGAAACGATGACGCAGGTCGTGGTCTCCGCCCTCTTGCCGAGATTGGACAGCCTGCGTAGGGGCACCGCACGTACGTTGCCGACACCCGTCGAGGCAGCGCTCGTGACTTTCGCGGCCACGCCTACGTACCCACTGGCCGCAGATGCGCTGCGTGCCTTGGCGCGTCAGGACAATGCACGGGTGTATCGTCCCGACGTTCTGTATGGCTGTTTGCGGGCTTTGCAGATGGCCGCCGGGGGAAACTGCACCTTCTCCGCCGCCACCGTTCGCGAGCGGGAGCGCAATCGCCACGAGAGTCGGCAGCTGTCTCGCCGCGCGGTTGGCAGCACCCTGCTGCTCAAAGGCCTGGAAGCCGAGGTGGCCGTAATCCCTTCCCCTGAAAACATGGATCCCCGGCATCTCTACGTCGCCCTGACGCGCGGGTCTTCCCGTCTCGTCGTGTGCTCGGCAACGCCAGAGTTGTTGCCACAGCGGAGATGAGCGAAAGCGAGATCCGTTCATGTGATGCCTTCATGGGCAATACACGAGCGCCCGAAGCATGCCCTCCGCATCCGGAGCGGCCAAGAAAAACGAGGCTCAGGAAGTACCTATGATTTGCGTTGATTGCGTAACACCGGCTCAGCTCAAGAAGTTGTTCGACACGCACGGGGAGGCGGGTGACTGTAAGTACTGCGGCCGTCATGGGCACGCGATGGAGTCGAAGCAGCTGTTCGACTACGTTTACGGGCGCGTTGCTGAAAATGTTGCAGTTAAGGACGACTTGTCCCACTACGAGCTCGGCATGCTTTATCACTGCGGGTCGGATTTCATCTCCATTTCGGATATTGATATGGTCCTCATGGAGTGGTTTGAGCTCGGTAACGAACCCTACTTTGCAGATCTGTGTGAAGGAGTTCCCCCAGAATTCAGGACGGACGATGCCGGCGACGAAACGCATTTCTACTGCGACGACGGCACGTTGGAGCAGAACATCTACGAGGCGCGCTGGGAAACGTTCGTTGAGGATGTCCATTTCAAGCACCGCTTCTTCAATACTGGAGCCGACCAGTTCCTCGATTCCGTCTTTTCGTTGCTGGTGACCGACGGCAACCACCTGAAGCCGGAGGTGGTTCGGAGCATCGCCCATGGCGAACGGCTCTACCGTGCGCGCCATGCCCAGAACCAAAAGCAGGTGGAGGGAATCATCGGCAACCCCGCAGGTCAGTTCGGATTGACGCCAAGACACCTGGCCAGCAGCCAACGGATGACCCCGAATGGTATCTCCGCCTTGTACTGCGCATTGGAGCGAGAGACCTGCTTGAGCGAAATCCGATCCATCACCGGCGACCATGTGGTCAGTGCCGCTTTGACACCCATTGGCGAGCTGAAGCTTCTGGACCTCACTGTGCTGGGCCGTGTGGTGTCTCCGGCACTCACGTTGCTAGACAAGGGATTCCGCGAGTCATTGCATCGGAAAGTGTTCCTGGGCTCGTTGGTCAAGAAGATGTCTCGACCCAAGACACGTAATGACGAGTTGAGCTATCTGTCGACGCAGGTGGTCTTCGAATACCTGCGGCTGCGCTTCGGCAAGCAGGTGGATGGCCTGGTATTCCCCTCCGTTCAAACGGGCGAGGCGGGTACCAACGTGGTTTTCTTCCCTGAAGCCAGCCAACTCTCCTATGTGCCTCCGGCCGATGCTGACCCAGCGGATCCTGTGCCAGTGGCCGTGCCACCGGAAAACCTATATGGGCCGCCGGCCAAACTGGCCGTCGTGGCTGGCTCCATCCGGTTCCATAAGATCACTGCAATTGAAACCAGAGCCAAGGAGTATGGCCATATCTATGATCTGTTCATGAGTGACTTGAACCGCAAGCGCCTGGGGCCCCACTTCGAATGAGTGAGGCGATGGTGGTGGAAGGATGTGATATCTATCTGGAGGGGAGAAGACTTGGTCAAGCCCATCAGGTAGATGATGATTGCGAAGATCATCCATTCACTTTTAGCCGGGCCCTTCGCTTGCGTTCTGCTATCAAGCATCTGGCGGTTACTCCCTTCTAGGCAAATGTTCTTCGATACGAAGCATGACGATCTGCTGCTTCTCATCAACAGGGGCACCAGGTTTGTCGTTCAGGTTAAAGCGCCGATTAAGGTAATAGAGTTGCGGTTTGCGCGCTCGGATCTTGGTTTCCCCATCCACCATTTGGTAATCGTGCTCGATCGCTCTGCGCTTGTTGGGTGGGTAGGTGGGGTTGGGCCCAATCACTACGTCTATGTAGGTCTCCCACTCGGTGTCTTTGGGTACCGGTGAGGGTGGGGTAAGAGAGTTCACTACTGAGGCAATTCGTCCCAGAACGAAATCCTTGAAGATCTGCGATTTGAAGCAGAAGGCTCGGATATGCCATCGGAAGCCATCGTGTGCGAAAGATGCTGGATAGATAGTTCGCAACGTTGGTTCGTCGAAATGAGTCATCGAGCGATAGTCAACGGTAAGCGCTTCGCCCTTCTGAAGAGCTCTGATCAGGTTGATGAGAATTTGCGCATCTACCTGGCGGGTAGGCGACGGCAGGCTTGCTGCAGGCGGCACCCACCCGATGAAGCTATCGCTAGCGGCAACGGTACCAATTTCCCGCCACAGCATTTCGTTGAGATAGTGGCTGCTATCCGGGCTAGTCAGTACGGGCGAAAATGCTGAGGCCGCCACGTACGTCTTTTGTGTGCGGTCGTAGACCATGTTGCCTGGTGCCAGTTCTTGATAGGTCGCGAGGTCGAGCGAGGCCTGAGGAACCGATATTCGGAAGAAGTTCGTCAAATCAGAACGATTGAGCCGCCCCTCCCAGAACAGCCTGAAATCAATGAATTCTAGGCGCCGCTCTTGCCCCCAGCGCCCGGTGCGGGCAGTCGGATTAGTCATGTGCATTCAGCCGAACGAGAGATGGGCATAAAAAATATTCGCATAAAATATAGACGGGTAGTTTTTCTATACGTATCTTAACCGACGTGAAGGTTTTCTCAAGCTCGCACTGCGGCCCGGGGAGGGACTTATGGCGGCGAAGATCACGTTTTTTCAAGTCGGCAATGGTGACATGACTCTCGTGCGGCTCGCTGACACGCGTGTCACGACCATCCTCATTGACAGCAATATTCGCGTAGCGGCCGATGACCCGGACGACGAAACCCCTGACGTTGTGAGTGCACTTCGCAAGCGGTTGCTGAAAGATCAGAATCTGCGTCCTTATGTGGATGCATTTCTTCTGAGTCATCCGGACCAGGATCACTGCCGTGGGCTGGTCAAGAATTTCTGGCTCGGCGATCCCGCAGACTATCCAGACGATAATCTGGCTCAGGATGACAAGCGCATCCTGATTCGTGAGCTCTGGTCGTCTCCGCTGATCTTCCGGCGCCGATCGTCCAGCCACAAACTGTGTGACGACGCGGCAGCTTTCGACAGGGAGGCTCGCCGGCGAGTTAAGTACTGGCAGACGTATCGAAGCGCGGGAAGTGGAAACCGCATTCTCATTATGGGCGAGGATATCAACGGTAAGACGGATAACCTCAGCCCCATCGTCATCAAATCCGGCGAAAAATTCAGCCGCATTGATGGTGAGGACTACCCTGCATATTTCAGAGCGCACCTGCTGGCTCCTGCGCCGCATGACGATGACTCCGCTCTTGAAGAGCAACTCAGCAAGAACGAGTCCAGCGTTGTCATGAACATTGAAATCTCCCCATCGGCATATTCGAGTACCAAAACTCGGTTTTTGGTGGGCGGCGACGCGGCGGTGCTCATCTGGGAGCGCATGTGGGAACGCTTCGAGAAAACACCTGAAACGCTTGAGTACGACTTGCTGCTCGCGCCACACCATTGCTCCTGGCGCACCCTGTCCTATGACAGCTGGTCGGAGAAGCGTGAAAAAGCCGAGCTCAACGAGGGCGCGCGCAATGCCCTCGGCCAAGCTCGCAACGGCGCTACCATCGTTGCTAGCAGTAAAGCGATTCTTGATGATGACATTGATCCGCCGAACATTCGTGCGAAGCGGGAGTACAAGGACATCCTGGATGACGTGGATGGCTGGTTTGGCTGCACCGGGGATCTCAAAGACGAGGCTGTTCTGGAGTTCACCGTGGAGCCGAACGGCAAGGTCAAGCGTCTCGCTGTCGCTGCTGCACTGGCCGGGGGCACAACAACGTCGGTTGCGGCCGCCGTAGCGCCCCGGGCCGGTCGCGGAAAATGATCGAGTACTTCGTACTGGGCGAAGTGGTAGAGCCGTCTCGGGAGCATGAGCTATACCCCGGGACGGCTGCGCTGCTGAAAGCTTGTCATGCCAGCTCTTACATTGAGGTTCGCGAGCTGCGCTGTGACGAATCGGAAAAGTCTCGTACTGAGTACATCATTATCGATGTGGGCGATGGCACCGTCGATGCTGGCAATCCTGCCGGGATTCGTCGCCAAGAACGCCTGGCTATCGGTATCAATCCCCAGTACCGCGTCCCTATTTTGACTCATGCGCTACGCAAGGATTTTCCGGCGCTTTCACACCAGCATCCAAGAGCGCCAGGAGGCCCTCGGATGCTGTGCTTGTATGATTCCGACTGGGCGGCAGTGCAGATAAGCTGGACGCCACAGCGCTTCATCGCGCGGATCCTCTGGTGGCTCCGAGAGTCAGCACAGCTGAAGCTGCACCGAGAGGATCAGCCGCTGGAGCAACTTTTCTATATGAGCCCTTGTCAGCTGATACTGCCTGCCAATTACGCTGACTATGCGGCGACGGGCGGACAAGCTCTCACCTTTGTAAGGGTGGGGGAAGGCCGGCCGCTCATCCTACGCGCCATACCTTTCATTGCATCCGCTCAATCTAAAGCTATACGGGTCGTATCCATCGCTGTCCCAGCGGTGGACTCAACCACCGTGGTCGAGTTGCCAGACACGCTGGGTGCACTGCAGGACCAGCTGGCGGCGTGGGGCAGTGACCTGTCAAAGCCACTCTACGACAGCGTGTTCGAAGCCATCGCTGAGGGCGTTTCACCCTCAGAGGGGGGCGGTGAAGGCCTGCTGATCCTGATATGGGTTCCTCGCACACGGCAGGGCGAAGCCGAACGGTTCGACGTCTTGGGATTCATGATGACGTCCTCGTTGTTCGAACTTGCTAAGGCTTTCGACATGCTAGGCCCATCAGATGCAAACGGTCGTTGTTTGCGCATAGCCCTTGTGGGTGGACAAATAGGGACTGATTGGCGATTTCTGGAGCCAGTACCTGTAGAAGTACGTTCGGCACTCACAGCCAATATGGCGCGAGATTTGTCAGCAGTGGCGACGGAGAATGCTCAGTTCGAAGGCGTCTTGGCCGGTGTAGGTGCACTTGGCAGTGCATTGGCAGATATCTGGATTCGCCAGGGGTGGGGACACTGGACATTCATCGACCCTGACCGACTGATGCCACACAACTTAAGTCGGCACGTAGCGTTTGACTATGGCATTGGCCAAGAGAAAGTCGATGTCATGCAAGATCATGCAGCGCGCATCTACCCCAACGAACCACTACCAGGTGCCATCGCAAAAAGCATCCTGTCACAGGACGAGGATGTGCTCAACGCACTGTCACAAGCCCAACTAGTTGTAGATGTAACTACTACCCTGCAGGCACCCCGAGAGTTAGCGCGCACGGCTGATGCCCCCCGTACGGCGAGTCTCTTCCTGACACCGTCGGGGCTTTCAAGCGTGATGATTCTCGAGGATCAGGCTCGACAGCAGCGTGTCGACGGAATGGAGGGCCAATATTATCGGGCGGTCCTCAACAATGAATGGGGCCAGGGGCACTTAGCAAATCATCTCGGTGATCGCTGGGTCGGTGGGGGCTGTCGGGACATTTCGGTGCGCATATCCGATGAGTGCATCCACGTTCATGCCGGCATTCTTTCGCGTCAGCTACGCCAGTCAGTGGCAAAACCTAACGCGCGCCTCTGCGTCTGGGCCTATGACGAGCAGTCGGGGGCGATCGCCTCTCATGAGGTTTCCTTGTCCGAGGTTTTCACAACGACCTCTAACAGTTGGACCATCAAATACGATGCAGCCCTTGTGGATAAACTCAAACAAGCACGTCTCGCTGCATTTCCCAATGAAATTGGTGGTTCCATCGTAGGGATTACCGATTTGAAGGCTAGGACTCTCGTCATTGTCGATGTGCTGCCCACACCGCCCGACAGTCAATCCAGTACCAGTCACTTCATCCGGGGTGAGGAGGGGCAACAGGAGGCGCTCGAAGAGGTGCACGATAGAACTGCCCGGGTAGTCGACTACCTAGGCGAGTGGCATTCACATCCAAATGGCGTTCCAGCACGGCCAAGTCAGGATGACGAGATCCTACTGAATACTATTCATCGCAAGATGAGTGTTGAGGGACTGCCAGCATTGATGGTCATTGTCGCCAGCAACGAAGTGTCATTCATTGTTCGCTGCGAGGAAGCAGTATAAATGAACTATGAGGTCGATTTCTTGCCCGTGGGAGAGGGCTCGGGTGACGCAATCGTTATCCGCTACGGTGACGACGTTAACGGCTATTGCCTCCACGTAGTCGATGGGGGCCGAACTGCAACGGCTGAAACCATCATTACGCACATCAATGCGTTTTATTCAGGATATTACATCAATCACATGGTGCTTTCGCACGCTGATGATGACCATGCGACTGGACTTATTGGTGTGATGGAGAATATCGAGGTTAAAAATCTTTGGATGAACAGGCCGTGGCTGTATGCCGATCAGATTCTTCATCACTTCCATGGCAACTTCACCCTGCAAGGGTTGATCGACAACATCAAGGAGAGGCACCCGTATCTGGTGGAGCTGGAGAGGCTTGCCATCGAAAAGGGGATTCACATCCACGATGTGTTTCAAGGTGCGCAAATCGGGGCGTTTACCGTGCTTGCGCCAACGAGAGAACGGTATGTCAACTCGATCCCCGATTTTGGGAAGACACCCAACAAGTACACCGCTGAAGCAGTAGATACACAAGAGTTCGGCTTGCTGCGATTTTTAGTCGAAGGCGCAAAGAGGGTGCTGGAAAACTGGGATATCGAAACGCTCGCTAGTAACACCGAGACGTCCGCGTCCAATGAAAGTTGCGTCGTGCAGTACGCCGTATTCGAAGGCAAGGGTGTCCTGCTTACCGCTGACGTTGGTCCCATCGGATTGGCGGAGGCAGCCGACTATGGGGCTCAGCTTGGTCTCAACAGGCCCAGGTTCGTGCAAGTGCCCCACCATGGAAGCAGGCATAACGTTACGCCTTCAGTTTTGGACATGTGGCTTGGCCCCAAGCAACCACAAGGCACAGTGGTCGGTACCGCTATTTGCTCGGTTGGGTCAAATAAGCAGGAATACCCGCGAGCACAGGTGAAGAACGCTTTCATGCGAAGGGGCTTCAAGGTTTATTCCACCCGCACGAAGTGGGTTTCCCACTACAAGGGCTCTGGTCATCCCAATGCGGTTCCGGCGGTTGCGGAAGAGTTTGCAAACGAAGTGGAGAATCTCTGATGGATATTTTTAAGTTCTTCGACGCGTATTCTATTCGCGCAAGGCTATTTCCAGCGATTATTGCAGCGGCACCAGCACTCGCTGCTCTGACGCTCTTGATCTCGTGGGAGACGTTCGGACTTTCGAATTTTATTGCGTCGCTGGGGCTACTCGTCATGCTGTTTGCTATCGCGGATTTTTCGCGTGCTCGCGGCCGCAAAATCGAATCCAAAATATACGAAGAGCAAGGTGGTATTCCATCAATCACCATGTTTCGCCGGAACGACCAGAGCATTGATGGAAGCTCAAAAGAGCGATATCGAGAATTTCTCGCTGGCAAGCTGAATGTGGTGGTGCCCAGTTCTGAAGAAGAGCGCGAAAATCAAGACGCTGCAGATGTTTTTTACGGTCAATGCGGTGTCTGGCTTCGCCAAAATACTCGTAACACGAATACCTTTCCGATCCTATTCGGAGAGAACGTTACATATGGTTTTCGCCGAAACCTGCTCGGCGTCAAGAATTTTGCATTGCTGCTTAATGCCTTAGTTGTAGCAATTTGCACGCTTATCCTTTGGCGTATGTCATGGGAAATGAGCGCCCCGCTGGGAAGCAAAACTACAGTAGTTTTAATTGTAGCGGCGGCACACGCTGCCTACATGATCCTGGCGGTAAATCGCAATGCTGTCTGTGACGCTTCGCGGGCTTATGGCCGAGAGCTCATTCTTAGCTGCGAGTCTTTCCTAGCACAGTCGAAGATCCCTGCTCGGAAGACGTCCGCACGCAAGAGCGTATCAAAGACAGAGAGCACGCCCCCGTAGCCTGGACAACCGTAATCAAAGAGTTCTATCTGGCACAGACTGCTGATCAGAATTCGATACACATAAATTATCATGTGCCGTGAACCGCGCCGAAAGAGCCAACCTGAGTGGTTGTTTCTCTCGCCTCTGCCCTGGTGGAGACCTATACGGCTTTCTGAATCACCTATCAACGCTCCTCGAAAGCACTGTGACCTTACAACCTTTGTCGGTATTTGAGCAGCCTGGCGGTTTGCCGCTGTGGGGCGGCTGGCAAACAGTGGCTAGCTACGAGCCGCCGGGCTCCCACGCCGTGGAGATTCGCTGCGTACGCACGCAAAGCACATGCACGAGGCTTATTGGTACGTGTCGACAAAGTGATTGGGAAGTGATGTTGAGCGGCGACGCCCAGGGTCTACGCCATCTTAGCGCAGCGGGCATTAGCACTGATTACTGAATTGGTACGACTTCCTTAGCGATCTCCACGCTTCACAAGAAGGCGCAAACCACAGCCTGCGTGCAAATAGAGCATTTTCACCTGCCAAAACTCGAGCGATCCAGGCGAACTGACTTTTTCAAAAAAAGGCCGAAAGCCGCCCATGTTAGCCCCGGACCTCAATTACTTCCTGCCAGCGCGTGGTGTAACAGGGGCTCAGCATCTCCCTCCGCGTACCCCAGACTGGTGTCACCGGTACCCGCCCTAGACGGACAGTGCCGCGGCCCTCCCGTTTGTTGATCGCGTCCACCACTGTCATCAGCCTGTCGGCACCAAGCCGCAGCGAGGGCGCGAACAAGTCTGGTGTCACCTCGCCGCGTTGGCTCAGATCCATCAGCAAAATGCTGCACTTCGAATAGCGGTAACCAGGCCGATGGATCTGCTCGAGCCCTCGCTGGGCAAGCGCCAAGATCTCGCGGGTATCGTCGGTAGGGGTTAGGAGGGCAAGGGTTATCGCATTGGCATAGCGCGGCCCTTCCAGGTCTGCCAGCTGTGTCTGCAGGCCCACCTGGATAGTGCTGCACAGTGAGCCCTGGCCACGCAGTTTCTCCGCGGCTCTGCTCACATAGGTGGCTAGCGCCTCGCGGATCGGCGGCAGCTCTGTTTGGCGTACCCCAAACATTTTGCTCGTACAAATGGCTTGCTTCGGAGGAGGCCCTTGGTTGTAACCGATGCAGCTGATGCCTCGCAGTTCCCGAACGGTGCGCTCCATGGTCACGCCGAACGTTCTACGCAAGGTGCCGATATCGAATTGAGCCAGTTCCCAGGCGGTCGAGATGTTCAGTGCCGACAGTTTGGCCGCTGAGCGATGGCCAATCCCCCACACCTCGCTCACCGGAGTAAGACGCAGCAGCTTTTCCTGCCTCACTGGATCGGTGAGATCCAGCACACCACCGGTTCCTTTCCACTTCTTCGCCGCCCAGTTCGCCAATTTGGCCAGGGTCTTGGTCGTACTGATGCCCACTGCGACTGGCATACCCACGTCACGCGCCAGACGCGCACGGATGCGACGTCCGAGGGCTTCCACATCCGCGACACCGGTCATGTCGCCCCAGGCTTCATCAATGGAATACACCTCGATTCCCGGCAGCATCTCGGCCATCACACGCATCACCCGATTGCTGATATCCGCATAAAGGGTGTAGTTGCTCGACCGCGCCACCACGCCATGCAGCTTGAGCTGAGCGCGCACCTGGTAGTAAGCGGCCCCCATGGGAATGCCCAAGGATTTGGCTTCGGCGGTGCGGGCGATAACGCAGCCATCATTGTTCGATAGCACGACCACCGGAACGCGTTTTAACGCCGGCTGGCAAATGCGCTCGCAGCTGCAGTAGAAGGAGTTGCAATCGATTAGCGCGAATACAGGTTTGGAGCTGTTCACCGTAACACCTGGCTGACCACCCAGCTCACTACGCCCCACACCTCAACCGGCTCACTGCCATCCAGCTGCACGTCCGGCACGATGGGGTCAGGTGCCTTCAGCAACAGCCCATTGAACAGATCAGTTGCCACCAGGCGCACGCGGTAACCCTCGCCACCAAGATCCACCACGACCAGCCGGTTGGACTGAATACCGGCGGAACGATCTACGATCAGCCGGTCGCCCGGGAAGATACCGAAGCCCAGCAGCGTGTCATCCAGCACACGCACGCCCCAGATGTGTGGCGCGCCCAGTCCGGTCAGGCGATCAAGGGAAAGCCCATCCTCCATTTCATCCTCTGCGGGTGACTGAAAGCCCGTAATACGCAGGTCAGCGATTTCGGTGAGCATGCACTCGCGCAGGCGGGCACCTCGAGCAAGGATGGAAAGAGACATCAGAACACTCCCATAATACTGTATATATTTACAGTATTTTAGAAAGCCTTCTCGCGGTCAATCGGCAATCGCGGCAACACCGACAGGAGGCGGCCCATTGGTCAGCTCCCCCCGCAGGATGAGAACCTGCTTCGGTGCATCAATGCTCACACGAACCCGGCCATTCTGGATTTCGCCTACATGCACAGTAATGCCATCGCGCAGTAGGTGGCGCAGCAGTGCCTCGGTGTTAACGGCGGGATCAATCGTCAGGTGAACTAGGTCGCCTTCTTGGCGAGTTAGGCTCAGGTAGCCCATGGTCGAACTCCTTTCGTGGTGGGTTGCATCCTGCAGGCCGTAGTCTAGACCATACTATTCGACGCGGCTTGGGCGCGAAGTCGCATAGGCAGCAGCAACAGAGGTCACAGCATGTGTGGAGGCTTAGAGGCCCGAGAGGCGGACAAAGTCTGGAAGATCTACTTCCCATACGACAAGGCGGCTTTCCCGGTCATGCTTGAAGATACGGGTCAGTTTGACTGGATTGCTTGGGGGCGTCGTGAGCATCAACCTGGGATCGGGCCGGTGGGTGGCTGGGCCCGACTCGCCACCGTGCAGGCGGGCGGCTGGGAGAGGTTTCACCCGCGCCGCGGCTTCGGCATGGTGAAACGCTTCATGGAAAAGGAAGGTAGTAGGGGAGACAAACGCCGGCCATCACACTGGTTCGATGTGCCGGAGGGGTATGCCCTGGAATGCTTGGTGCTTGGGGAGGGCGATGCACGGCAAGTCTACGTGGTGACCACCGATCCGCCAGCGAAGTACGCGTGGATCCACGATCGGTGGCCTCATTTGGTGCTGACCAGGTAGGACTAGGTTCCACTCCGCAAAGGGTATTCAGACCGTACCGAGATTTACCCACGTCCCCTGTTTGTGCCACTCGCTGAAGCTTTCCGAGTATTGGGAAAGTAATTTAGTAAGGCTCTCTCTGGAAACCAGTAGCGACTCATGAAGCATCAGGCCATCGGCAAATCGGGCTTGAAAGAAGCTGCTCCCTGGCTCATCCCAAACAGTAGAGATCAAATCATCAGCCTCCTGCTCAGGTTGTTTATCCACCAAGCAATGCCAGCCCTCATCGGTACCCTCTGCTTGATCACCGACATACAGCTGAAAAAAGTAGCGGTCTCCCACCTGCTGGAAATGAATGCTCGGGAACTGCTCGTTACCTCGCTCGGTAATAGCAAGCGACACCCCTTCGCTTTCCGGGCCCGACAAATTTTCCATCGAGAAAAGCAGAAAATTGACGCCTTGCTTTAGGTTCTTGATCTCAAGCTCGACGAAGCGAGTGCCGCCCAGTTTGGGAAATAGTGTCAACGAAATCATTTTGAGTTACCTGTGAAAATTTGACTGCCGTTTGGCCAGTTAACGGTTAGCTTCGATCCTTCTGGCAGCATATTTTCCATGACTTTGTCGCAAAAGCCGCATGGCCCGGTGGGATGGTTAATGTCCAGCACTGCTTCTTTGGTTCCCGTTTCTCTCATGATCGCAACGGCATGGCCTTCGGCATGGGTAGGGGACACTGCGCCGGCTTTGACAGATGGATCGGTTTTTAAAGTTTCACCCGGCTGACCTTTGCCATTTTTAACGTAATAGGTCTCGCCATCAATTTCCATTTTCCCTAACGTGTTCTTGCCGTCATAGTCAGGTAGCTGATTAGCTGGCGTCTCAGGGTAATCCTGGGGGTTCCAGGTTGTATTGGGATCTTGATGAACTCGCTTTTTCGGTGCCTCGGCTTTAGGCACCTGGTCATTTGCTGGATCCTTCGGTGCTTCAATCTTTTCCGCTTTGACTCCTGCTGGTCTCGGCACCTCTATCGTTTGCGCTCCAGTTCCAGTTCCCCTGACCTTACCCTTAGCTTTGATTCTGGCACGTTTCAGGGCTGCGCTGAGCTTGGTTAGGGCGTTGCCCAGGCGTTTCAGTTTGGCGAGGTGACGCAGGGAGGTGGCGGCTTTGATGCCAACAAATACGCCGCCGGTAAACACTGCGAGGATGGCGGTTAGGACGATTTCGAAGGCGGCACCGCCGCCGAATTCGGCCATTTCTTCGACGTTCTGCGCCTTGGCGTAGTCGATGGCGAATCGGCCGAGAATGGCTTTGCTGGGGCCGTCGTCGTAGATGAAATTGGCGATCTCATAGGCGTCGGCGAGCTGCTCACGGGTGATGCTGCTCGGATCGAAGCCCAGAGCTTCGACCAGTTCTCGGTGTTGTTCGTCGCTGAAGTTTTCCAGGAAGGAGTCGACCCAGCGGCTGCCGCCAGCCGGTTTGGCGTTCCAGGCGGCGCGCAGTGCGTTACTCAGGTAGGTGTGTGGACTGATCAGGTCGTTGAGTTGCTTGGCCGAGTCGACCAAGCCCACACCGGCCATAAACAGGCCTTTGCCGAAGGCCAGGCTTTTGTGCACGCCATTCATAAAGCCGCTGCGCTGATCCTGAATGGCTTGCAGCTTGGCGGCCTCTGCCAGCTCGGCGCTGAGGATTTCATCCAGCGCGCTTTGCAGTTCGGTGCGGGCCTTGGCCACGTCGTTGTCAACATCGGCGTCGGCCAACAGTTGGGCGTCGTATTCGCGGCCCTGAATCGTTTGGGTCAGACAGCCGCGGGCGTCCAGGCCGCCACGAATGGTGCTGGCACCGGCCGGGGTAAGGCTGTAGGGGATGTTGGTGCCGAGGCATTCGCCGTTGTCCCACATAAAGCGCAGGCCAACCAAGCTGTTGGCCGGCTGGACGGTAGTGCCTTCCACGGCGCGGGCTTGCTGGCTGCTGAAATCGCCGTTGTAAGGGTCTTTTGGTGGCGGGATGCGTTCATTGCGATTGTTCGGTACGTAGCCGCTCATCGTCCGTGATCCTTGCCGGGCTGCCTCTGATGTCTAGGCGGCGACCGGCTCCATGGTCTGAGCCGCGATCTTAACCAACAACCCCTGTGCAAAGTCTTGCGCAGCACAGGACTGCACGTGGACT
Source organism: uncultured Pseudomonas sp. (assembly GCA_964578635.1). Taxonomy (GTDB): domain Bacteria; phylum Pseudomonadota; class Gammaproteobacteria; order Pseudomonadales; family Pseudomonadaceae; genus Aquipseudomonas. The sequence goes on along the minus strand of CAZOEC010000051.1, from coordinate 2,322 downwards.
TTGTGAGCGGTGCACGAAAAAAAACGCTCAATGGGGCCTGATCAAGTAGGTCAACTCGACATGTACGCACTGTTGGCTATCCTTGGGCTTGCCAAGATGGCCCACTTCGAAAGGATTCGATCATGCGTTACCTCAACTATGCCGTTGTTTCTCTCGCCTCTGCCCTGATCGCAACCTATACGGTTCTCTGGTTCATCCATCCAACGCCTCTCGAAAACACAGTCACGCTGCCGCCTTTGTCGGTCCTTGAGCAGCCTGACGGTTTGCTGCTGTGGGGCGGCTGGCGAACAGTGGCCGGCTACGAGCCGCCCGGCACCAATGCTGTGGAGATTCGCTGTAACCGTACGCAAAATACATGCACCGAGGCCTATGCCTCACTCCTGCAGCACGATACCGGCATGGATCTTGTGGCCGAAGTGTTCAGCTACGAAGTGATCTCCTGGAGCGAGACGCAACTGGAGGCGGTGGCCAAGGGCGCCATGGCTGGATGTGATCGTGTGCTTTACATCGACCTGGTAGGGCAGGGCGCGACCATGAAATGGTTGCCGGGCGAACACTGCGAAGGCGATATGACCGCGGCTGTTCTGGTAGGCGATCCGGTCTAGATGTGATGCATGGCTCGGGGCAGATCTATTCAGGAGCTATAGCTATGTTGAAACCTGCCTGATTTCCAACACCACCCACACCTCATAACCCTTGGCCCGCGCCGCTTTTTCGGCCTCAAGCTGGGCGGTGAGCGTGCTCATAGAGCGCGAGCGGTGCTCGAAGCGGAAAGGTGGGCCACCATTGTTTCGCACGCTCAGTTCGACAAGCGTGTAGATGGAAAAGGGATTGGATTTGGGTTTTGGTTGTTTCTGAGGGATTTGATCAAGACCAAATGCGCGGCGCATTTCGGCTTCGGAGATATCTGTATCGATCAAGCGAAGTACCTGTGGCGATTACGATAGCTCAATTGTAGCTGAAAGCCTTGCCAGCAGCGACCGGCCAAAGCGGCAGTAGAAGCGGGAACACTAGGCATCAGTTGTTATTACTGGCGGCTAGCGGCCCAGAGTGTGTAAAAACGCTTCGCCAAAATTGAAGTGCACGCGTCTACGTTAAATCTAAAATGCATCGCCAAGTCTGCAGATGTGGATTTTGCGTAGAAGCGCGGTTTTCAGTTCGGATCTAGGCATCTGCAGCACTGAAAAACGTTTTTACATAGCCTCGGCCAAAAGCGGACATCGGACCTTTTTCAAAGATTGATTTCGAATTCCACGGTTTGTTAATCTCGCACTCGGCTTACGGGCAGATTTTGGATCGCGCATCGCGATCAGTGAAAAAATTGTCCGAAAGGATTGCCCTTGTGGTGACTTGTCGCTTCTTGACGGTCCTGGCAGAGTGCGTAGGAGTGCCCGTAAGCCCTTTTCCTTTATCAAAAAAGTCAATACATGAAAAAGATCAGTGCATTGCGCCTAGCAAAGACTAAGCCAGACCTTGCGTTGCTGATGGGTATTGATGCTTCGTTTCTGACAAATATTCTTTACAGACTAAAACCAACAACTCAGTACACGAGCTTCACCATTCCGAAAAAGAGTAGTGGAGTACGTACTATTTATGCTCCGTCCGATGAGCTGAAGTCGATCCAGAGCGCTCTCTCCACTTTACTTCAAGACTGCATTCAGGAGATAAATACTTCGAAGGGACCAAAGTTTAAGTCGACTCTTTCCCATGGCTTTGTGCGTGACCGATCAATTTTAACAAATGCAATAATGCACCTTAACCAGAGAAACGTCTTAAACATTGACTTGAAGGATTTTTTTGACCAGTTTAATTTTGGTAGAGTTCGAGGTTACTTCATATCAAATAAGATTTTTCAGCTTGATCCGGCCATCGCCACAGTAATTGCTCAAATTGCTTGCTACGACAACAAACTGCCTCAAGGAAGCCCGTGCTCTCCAGTTATAACAAACTTGATAACTCATTCGCTTGACATCAGGCTGGCATCGTTGGCTCGGGATAATTCATGCACTTATACTAGATATGCTGATGACATCACCATATCAACGCGAAAAAAAACTTTCCCAAATAATTTAATGTCGGGCCAAACATCTGGGTACATTATTGGAAGTAGGCTTGCAGAGGAAATCAAGCGTGCAGGATTCAGTGTTAACTCCGCAAAAACTAGAATCCAATACAAAGATTCTCGCCAAGATGTCACCGGATTAGTTGTTAACAAAAAACCCGGAACCAAATCTGAATATTGGCGCACCGTTAAGTCTCAGTGTCACGCGCTATTCCAAACTGGAAAATTTTTAGAGAACAGTTCAAACCCACCGCAAGCTG
>CAZOEC010000050.1:0-30664 GCA_964578635.1 uncultured Pseudomonas sp. | reverse complement strand
AAGAACGCGATCATGATGATCGACTTCGCCCTCGACGCCGAACGCAACCAGGGCATGCAGCCGGAAGCGGCGATCTATCAGGCTGCGCTGCTGCGTTTTCGGCCGATTCTAATGACCACCTTGGCCGCGCTGTTTGGCGCGATCCCGCTGATGCTGGCCACCGGCTCCGGGGCCGAACTGCGTCAGCCGCTTGGGCTGGTGATGGTCGGCGGGCTGCTGCTGAGCCAGATCCTTACGCTGTTTACCACGCCGGTGATCTACCTGTACTTCGATCGCCTGTCGCGGCGCATCAGTGGCCGTAGCGCGGCCGGGCTTGTGGTCAACCCATGAACCTATCCGGCCCCTTTATCCGCCGGCCGGTGGCAACCCTGCTGCTAAGCCTGGCGATTCTGCTGCTCGGCGGCGTTAGCTTCGGCCTGCTGCCGGTAGCACCGCTGCCGCAGATGGATTTCCCCACCATCACCGTGCAGGCCAGCCTGCCGGGGGCCAGCCCGCAGATCATGGCGTCCAGCGTGGCCACGCCGCTGGAGCGCTCGCTCGGCACCATCGCCGGCATCAGCCAGATGAACAGCCGCAGCAGCCAGGGCAACACGCGGATCATGATCCAGTTCGACCTGGACCGGGATATCAACGCTGCCGCCCGCGAGGTGCAGGCAGCGATCAATGCCTCCCGCGAGCTGCTGCCCAGCGGCATGCGTAGCATGCCCACCTACCGCAAGGTCAACCCGTCGCAGGCACCGATCATGGTGCTGTCGCTGACCAGCGATGTGCTCGACAAGGGCCAGCTGTACGACGTGGCCTCGACCATCCTGGCGCAGAAGCTCGCTCAGGTAACCGGCGTCGGTGAAGTGCAGATCGGCGGCAGCTCCTTGCCCGCCGTGCGCGTGGCGCTGGAGCCGCGCCTGCTCGATCAGTACGGTATTTCCCTGGATGAAGTGCGCCAAAGAATCAGCGCAGCCAACGCCAAGCGGCCGAAAGGCGCGGTGGAAGACGCCGAGCGGCACTGGCAGGTGCAGGCCAGCGATCAACTGGAAAAAGCCGCCGATTATCTGCCGCTGATTATTCGCTACCAGGACGGCGCAGCGGTGCGCCTGGGCGATGTGGCGAGCGTCACTGATGGCGTCGAAGACCGCTACAACAGCGGCTTCTTCAACGATGAACAGGCGGTGCTGCTGGTGATCAACCGCCAGACCGGGGCCAATATCCTCGAAACCATCGCCGGTATCCGTGAGCAACTGCCGGCACTGCGTGCGGTGATTCCCGCGACCATAGAGCTGCAAGTGGCGATGGACCGCTCGCCGGTGATCCGCGCCACCCTGCACGAGGCCGAGCAAACTCTGCTGATCGCCGTGGTGCTGGTGATTCTGGTGGTGTTCGCCTTTCTCGGCCGTTGGCGCGCGGCGCTGATTCCGGCCCTGGCTGTGCCGGTGTCGCTGGTCGGCACCTTTGCGGTGATGTACCTGCTGGATTTCTCCCTGAACAACCTGTCGCTGATGGCGCTGATCATCGCCACCGGCCTGGTGGTGGACGATGCCATCGTCGTGCTGGAAAACATTTCGCGGCATATCGAGGCCGGCGAAACGCCCATGGCAGCAGCCTTCAAGGGCGCGCGGGAGGTGGGCTTCACCTTGCTGGCGATGAACCTGTCGCTGGTCGCGGTGTTTATCTCGATCCTGTTTATGGGCGGTATCGTCGAGCGGCTGTTCCGCGAGTTCTCCATCACCCTGGCCGTGGCCATCGTGATTTCCCTGCTGGTGTCGCTGACCCTGACGCCGATGCTCTGCGCGCGCTGGCTCAAGGCCGAAACCGCCGAGCACAAACCCAGCGCCATGCAGCGCTGGGGCGGGGCCGTGCAAACGCGCGTATTGGCGTTCTACCAGCGCAGCCTGGACTGGGCGCTGAAGCATTCTTTGCTGATGCTGTTTAGCCTGCTGGCGACCATCGCGCTGAATATCTTTCTGTTTGTCAGCGTGCCGAAAACCTTTATGCCGCAGCAGGACACCGGCCAGCTGATGGGCATGATTCGTGGCGATGACGGCCTGTCGTTCCAAGTCATGCAGCCGAAGATGGAAATCTTTCGCCGCGCGGTGCTGGCTGACCCGGCAGTGGACAGCGTGGCCGGATTTATCGGCGGCAGCGGCGGGATTAACAACGCCTTTATGATCGTGCGCTTGAAACCGGTGAGTGAGCGTAATGCCAGCGCCCAGGAAGTTATCAACCGCCTGCGCCAATCGGTGCCGAAAGTGCCGGGCGGGCGGATGTTTCTGATGCCCGATCAGGATCTGCAGATCGGCGGGCGGGAAGGGCGCAGCTCGGAAAACGAATACATGCTGCTGTCCGGTGATCTCGACGAATTGCGCAACTGGCTACCGCCGGTACGCGAAGCGCTGCGCACCCTGCCGGAGCTGACCGATATCGACGCCAAGGAGGCCGACGGCACCCAGCAGATCCGCCTGGTGGTCGACCGCGATATGGCCAAGCGCCTGGGCGTGGACATGAACATGATCACCGCCGTACTCAACAACGCCTTTAGCCAGCGTCAGGTGTCGACCATCTACGACAGCCTCAATCAGTACAGCGTGGTGATGGAGATCAACCCGCAATTCGCCCAGTACCCGGAAACCCTCGACCAGATTCAGCTGATCACCGCCGAGGGCGCGCGGGTGCCGTTATCCAGCTTCGCCCGCTGGGAGCGCAGCCTGGAAGAAGACCGCGTGCATCACCAGGGCCAGTTCGCTGCGGAAAATATCGGCTTCGCCCTGGCCGAGGGCGTCAGCCTGGAGCAGGCCAGCGTGGCCATCAACAACGCGGTTGCCCGGGTCGGTTTACCCACAGAGGTGCAGGGCATGCTCGGCGGCACCGGCGGTGCCTTCCAGCAAACCCAGCAGAACCAGCCGTGGATGATCCTGCTGGCCTTGGTGGTGGTGTATATCGTCCTCGGTGTGCTGTACGAGAGCTATATCCACCCACTGACCATTCTCTCCACCTTGCCCTCGGCCGGGGTCGGCGCGCTGCTTGCGCTGCAGCTGATGAGCATCGAATTCAGCCTGATCTCGCTGCTCGGTCTGTTCTTGCTGATCGGTATCGTCAAGAAGAACGCGATTCTAATGATCGACCTGGCGCTGCAACTGGAACGCCAGCAGCACCTTAGTCCGGAGGAGTCGATCCGCCAGGCCTGCCTGCTGCGCTTCAGGCCGATCATGATGACCACCCTGGCAGCGATTCTCGGCGCACTGCCGCTGATGCTCAGCAGCGCCGAAGGCTCGGAAATGCGCCAGCCACTGGGCATTACCATTGTCGGTGGGCTGGTATTGAGCCAACTGCTGACTCTCTACACCACGCCGGTGATCTACCTGTATTTCGACCGCCTGCGCCACCGGGTCAACCGCTGGCGCGGTGTGCGCACTGACGCTGCTCTGGAAACCCCGTTATGACCGGCCGCAACTGGGTGGCGGGGACCGTTGCACGTCGTAGGGTGCGCCGCGCGCACCGAGGTTTTATGACGGGCGCTGGTGCGCACGGCGCACCCTACCTAATTGCCCAAACGCCTTATGCATCATCTGATTGGTACATCGCCTTATGAAAGCCCTCGTTGCCTACCGTTTACCCACCTTGCTGGCGTTGAGCCTGGCCCTGAGTGCCTGCGCCATCGGCCCTGATTATCAGCGCCCGCAGTTGCAAACCCCGGCGCAGTTCAAACAGATCGAAGGCTGGACCCAGGCCAAGCCCGGCGATGTGCTGGAGCGCGGCAGCTGGTGGCAGTTGTATGGCGATGCCGAGCTGAATGCTTTGGTCGAGCGGTTGAATATCTCCAACCAGAACCTGGCCGCCAGCGAGGCGCAATATCGCCAGGCCCGCGCCCTGGTGCGCGGCGCGCGAGCGGCGTTTTATCCGAGCCTGTCGAGCAGCGCCGGGGCCAGCCGCAGCGGGCAGGGCACGGGGAGCCAGAGCGCGTCCAGTGGCAGCAACTCGAACAGCAGCGGCGTTTCCACCAGCTATGACCTCAGCCTGAATGCCGCCTGGGAGCTGGATATCTGGGGCAAGCTGCGCCGCTCGCTGGAATCCAGCCGCGCCGGTTTCGAGGCCAGCGCCGCCGACCTGGCCGCGCTGAAGCTCAGCCTGCAGGCGGAACTGGTGCAGAACTACCTGCAACTGCGCGTACTGGATGACCAGCAGCGCCTGCTGGATGCCACAGTCGCGGCCTACGCCCGTTCGCTGAAACTCACCGAGAACCAGTACAACGCCGGCATCGTGCCGAAGTCCGATGTCAGCCAGGCGCTGACTCAGCTGAAAAGCACCCAGGCCCAGGCCATCGATCTGCAATGGCAGCGCGCCCAACTGGAGCATGCGATTGCCGTGCTGATCGGCGTACCGCCCAGCGAGCTCAGCATTGCCGTGCGTGAGCAATTGCCCGCGCTGCCGGAAATCCCCGTGGCATTACCATCGCAACTGCTGGAGCGCCGGCCGGATGTGGCCGCCGCGGAACGTCGGGTGATAGCCGCCAATGCCGAAATCGGCGTTGCAGAAGCCGCCTGGTATCCGGACCTGACCATCTCCGCCAGCGGCGGCTACCGTGGCAGCAGCTTTGCCGACTGGATTGATCTGCCCAACCGCTTCTGGTCCCTAGGCCCGCAGCTAGCGCTGACTCTGTTCGATGGCGGCGCGCGCAGCGCCGAGCTGGAACGCAGCGAAGCGGCCTACGATCAGACCGTGGCGCAATATCGCCAGTCGGTGCTCGACAGTTTCCGTGAGGTGGAGGATTACCTGGTGCAACTGCGTGTACTGGAGCAGGAAGCCGTGATCCAGCAGGAGGCGCTGGACGCCGCCCGCGAATCCCTGCGCCTGATCGAAAACCAGTACCGCGCAGGCACCGTGGATTTCAACAGCGTGGTCAATGTACAGGCCACGGCGCTGAACAACGAGCGCACCAACCTCAGCCTGCTGGGCAGTCGTCTGACCGCCAGCGTGCAGCTGATCGCGGCGCTGGGTGGTGGTTGGCAGCAGGAGGAGTAGGGTGCGCTGCGCACACCCGCTCAGGCTGAGGAGGCTTGGTGCGCATGGCGCACCCTACGGGCTGCGCTCTTAAGATTTAGTCGCGCTTGTTGCGGTTGACCGTTTGCGCGGCCTTGATCACATCGCGCCCGATAGCCGCCTCGAACTGCTGCCACACCGGTTGCATGGCCTGACGCCAGGCATCGCGCTGTTCATCGCTAAGGGCGATTACCTGAGTGCCGCGGGCTGCGGCTATGCGGTCGCGGTCGGCCTGGTTGGCGGCTTCGGCCTGGCGATTCACTTCAAAGGTGACCTCGTCGATGATGCCTTCCAGCTCCACACGGATCTGGTGCGGAATGCCGTACCAGAAGCGTGGGTTGCTCACCAGCATATAGTCGAGCACGCCGTGATTGGTCTCGGTAATAAAGGGCTGCACGCTGTGCAGCTGCTTGCTGTAGATATTCGACCAGGGGTTTTCCGCCCCCTCGACCTTGCCGCTTTTCAGCGCCTCGAAAACCTCGGCAAAGGGCAGTACCAGCGGCGTTGCGCCGAGCTGGTTGAACTGCGCCTCAAGCACGCTGGAAGGCTGGATACGGAACTTCAAACCGGCCGCGTCGCCCGGCACCAGCAGCGCCTTGGTGGCCGACAGCTGCTTCATGCCGTTGTGCCAATAGGCCAGGCCGACGATATTGTGGTCTTCCATGGAGCGCAGCAACTGGCGGCCCTTGGCGCGCTTCTGGAAGCGGTTGACCGCGTCCAGGTCATCGAACAGGAAGGGCAGGTCGAACACCTGCAATTGCTTGGTGTACTTCTCGAACTTGGCCAGCGACGGTGCCAGCAGTTGCACCTCATTTTTAGCCAGGGCTTCGAGTTCGTTGGCATCGCCGTACAGGCTGGAGTTGGGGTAGACCTCAACCTTGACCTTGCCGCCCAGGCGCTCCTCGGCGAGCTTCTGGAACAGCAGTGCGCCCTGGCCCTTGGGGGTGTTGTCGGCCACCACATGGGCGAATTTGATCAGGATCGGCCCCGCCTCGCTGGCGGCATGGACCTGGGCAGAGAGCAGCAACAGGGTGCTGGCCGCGACAACGGCTATCGACTTGAGCATGGCGTGTCCTTTTATTCTTATGGAAAAGTCGCGCCGCCGGCCCGGTATGCAGGCAGGGCCTGGGCGGCGCAATAGTGGCAGACACTCGCAATGCTTATGCCAGAGTCTGGCCTGGCCGGCGGGGGCCGGGCCTGCGTTATGCAGCTGTGCGCCAGATCACAGTGGCTGGCGGATTACCGCCGTTATCCCTGCATTTGTCGGCGGTAATCCGCTTGTTTGCCGCGCCAGCCCGCCAAGGGCTGCGGCGTTATGTACGGCCCTGACGCAGTGCCCGCCAGGCGCTGAACAGGATCAGGCCCATCAGCAGCGTCAGGCTGAGCCAGGTCCAGGCGGTAAAGGGCAGGCCGAGAATCTTGTAGTCGTTCTGCCCGCATACCCCGGCGCTCATAAACACCTCGGGCAGGTAGTCATGCAGCGGCAACTGGAAGGCATAGAAGGGGAAGGGCGAGCAGCTGAAACTTTCCAGCACGCCGGTCTCGATCAGCAGCAGGTGGCTGTTGTCGTATACCGCCATGGCCCCGGCCGCCAGCAACAGGGGCCAGAGCGCCAGGCTCAGCCAGCGCAGGCCGAGCGCTTCGCAGGCCAGCAACAGAAGGCTGACAACTGCGCCACAGACCAGCCATAGACGGATCTGCACGCACAGGGTGCAGGGCTCCCAGCCGAACTGGTGTTGCAGGACCAGGGCCGAACCGAGCATAAGCAAGCAGGCTGCGGCGATCAGGGCCAGCAGCGTAGTCAGAGGGGTGGGGCGGGTCATCCGAGTCTCCATGGCACGCCGGCAGTGGCGCAAGGCTTCAGGTCGCCGTGGGCTGACCCCACGGCAGGGCGAAGGCAAGGATGATGGCTAGCGCCTGGGCGATCAACCCCGGTATGCGCCCCGGGTGCATTTGTCTGCGTTTCGCTGTCTCACCAATACCGATGCTGGCGCGTTGCCATGCATGCCCGCATGCCGCTGAACGACGGATTACGCTAGCGCACCTAGGCTACAGATGGACAGATACGCAGCTGTAAAAGCTGCTACAACACGACACGGTTACAACGTGCGCCACCCGCATCCGGCGCGTCTGTGCTTCGCCACCTGCCGAGGATAGGCCATGCTTGCCTACCGCTGGATTGCAATACTCGTTCTGCCCTGGGCCCTTGGCGCACTGTCGGCCTGCAGCAGCCTGCCGACCCTGGTGCCGGACATGGCCCACAGCCATGCCCCGGTGCGCCTTACCGGCCCCGGTGGGCCGCTGTCGCCGGCGCGCAGCCAGGCCATCATCGACCGGCTCAAGGCTCCGGGCGTGGAAACCAATATCTTCGACCTGCACCTGGCCGTGGAGCAGGCCATAGTCGGCAGCCCGCTGACGGCAGGCAATCGGGTCGAACTGCTGCAGGACGGCCGCGCCACCTACGGCTCGATGATCGAAGCGATTGCTGCCGCGCGGGACCATATCAATATGGAGAGCTATATCTTCGAGGATGACGAGGTCGGTCAGCGCTTTGCCGATGCCCTGATCGCCAGGCAGCAGGCCGGGGTGCAGGTCCATCTGATCCGCGACAGCGTCGGCACCCTGGGCACGGCCGCGGGCTTCTTTACCCGGATGAGCGATGCCGGGATACAGATCGTCGAATTCAACCCGGTCAATCCGCTGACCGCCAAGGCCGGCTGGCAGGTCAACCAGCGCGACCACCGCAAGCTGCTGGTGATCGATGGGCGCATCGCCTTTCTTGGCGGGGTCAATATCAGCAGTGTCTATTCCGGCAGTTCGCCCCATCTCGGCGAGCCGCCGCCGATGCCCGGCGACTTGCCCTGGCGCGACACCCACCTGCGCCTCGAAGGCCCGGTGGTGGCCGAATTGCAGAAGCTGTTTATTGGCACCTGGGCCGGGCAAAAGGGCCCGGAGCTCAGCGCTCGGCATTATTTCCCGCCGCTGGAGCAGCGCGGCAATGAGGTGGTGCGGGCCATCGGCAGTTCCCCGGAGGAGCCCCATAGCCTGATCTACGTCACCCTGATTTCCGCCCTGCGCAGCGCCCAGAGCGAAATCTGGCTGACCAATGCCTACTTCGTTCCCGACCCGCAATTGCTCACCACCCTCAAGGAAGCCGTGGGCCGAGGCGTGGATGTGCGTCTGATCCTGCCCAGCCGCACCGACTCCTGGCTGGTGTTCCATGCCGGACGGGCCTATTACGAGGAGTTGCTGGAGGCCGGCGTGCGCCTCTACGAACGCGACGATGCCCTGCTGCATGTGAAGACCGCGGTGATTGACGGCGTCTGGTCCACGGTGGGTTCGACCAACCTCGACTGGCGCAGCTTCCTGCATAACCAGGAGGTCAATGCGGTGGTGCTGGGGCCGGATTTTGGCGAACAGATGCGCGTGGTGTTCCGTGCCGATCTGGAGCAGTCCCGCGAGATCAGCCTGCAGGCCTGGCAGGATCGCGGCCTGCAGGTGCGCATCAAGGAGTGGCTGGCACGGCACTGGGAGTATTGGCTGTAAGCCTCGGCGTCAGCGTTTGAACAGCGCCGAGTCCAGCTGATTGAAACAGCGCACGAGCTGCTCATGGCTGGCCCCGGCAAAGGCCTTCTGCGCCAGCGGTACCAGCACCGCCGGCTTGACCCGGCCGGAAGCAAGCTGGCGCTGCATATAGGCCAGGATAGTTGCATCGCTGACCGCTTGGGTTTGATCGGGGCTGTCCACGGGCGAGTTCCTCGGCTATTGCCGCGTTTGCATTGTGCGCAATGATAACCCTTCACGCTGCGCGCGGCTCAGGCGGCTCAGGCGGCTCAGGCAGCTCAGGCAGCTCAGGGTCAGGGCTCAGCTGGTGCGGTGCCGCTCGAAGAAGCTCATCACCTGTTTTTCCGCATCGTCACGTGGCATCACGTAGCGCTGTTCTATCAGCGTCGTCAGCTTCTGCGCGTCGCCTTCGGACTTGATCAGCTCGTCCAGGGTCAGTTCATCCCAGACGATGCGGGCCAGGCCCGCGAGCTGACGCCAGTTCTTGCGAATGATTTCGGCCAGTGGTCTGCTCATTTTCGTTCTCCTGATACCGAAACGAATGCGCTGCGATCAGTTTCGCAGCGCTTGTTTAACCCGTCGGTACGCCGGCGCGCTTAACCCGGCTGACAGCGCAGTTCGATGCGATGTTCGCCGCCGTCGTCGACCAGCGGGATCTGCGTATCCGCGAGCGGTACGCCGTCCAGCGACAGCGAGGCAGGCGCATCGAGCTGTTGGATCACCTCGATGCGGTACAGCGTGCTGCCGAAGCGGTAGACCAGGCTGTAGCCCGGCCAGTCCGCCGGCAGTACCGGTTGCAGGTGCAGGCTGCTGCCGCTGCGCTGCAAACCGAGCAGCGACTCGACGATCAAGCGGTACATCCAGCCGGCCGCGCCGGTGTACCAGCTCCAGCCACCGCGTCCGGCATGGGGGGCCACGCCATAGACATCGGCGGCCACCACATAGGGCTCGACCTTGTACTGCTCGATGCTCTGCGCGCTGCCGTGGCTGACCGGGTTGATCATGCGCAGCAGCTCCCAGGCCCGCGCGCTGTCGCCCAGGCCGGCAAAGGCCATGCTCGCCCACACGGCGGCGTGGGTGTACTGGCCGCCGTTCTCGCGCACGCCGGGCACATAGCCCTTGATATAACCGGGGTCCAGGCTGCCCTTGTCGAAGGGCGGCTCGAGCAGTTGCACCAGACCGACGTCGCGGCGCAGCAGATGTTTTTCCAGGGCGTCCATGGCGCTGCGCTGACGCTCGGGCGCGGCCGCGCCGGAGAGCACCGACCAGCTCTGGGCGATGGAGTCGATGCGGCACTCCTCGTTAGCGGCCGAGCCCAGCGGCGTGCCGTCGTCGAAGTAGGCGCGGCGGTACCAGGCACCGTCCCAGCCGTGTTCCTCCAGGCTGGCGCGCAGGCTGGCGGCCTGTTCGCCGCAGCGTTGGGCGAATGCCGGGTCGCCCTGGATCAGGGCGGTGTCGGCGAACTGCTGGAGCACCTCGAAGAGGAAGAAGCCCAGCCATACGCTTTCGCCGCGGCCCTGTTCGCCGACGCGGTTCATGCCGTCGTTCCAGTCGCCGTGGCCGATCAGCGGCAGACCATGGGCCCCGCGCGCCATGCCGTGTTCGATGGCGCGCACGCAGTGCTGGTAGAGGCTTTCCTGCAGCGAAGAACGTTGCGGCAGGTCGAAGTAGGATTCCTCGCCGGCATGCAGCGCGCGGCCCTCGATATAGCTCACCGATTCGTCGAGCACGCTGTAATCGCCGGTGATGCGCACATAACGGCTGGTGGCTAGGGGCAGCCACAGGTAGTCGTCGGAGCAGCCGGTGCGCACGCCGCGATCCAGCGGCGGATGCCACCAGTGCTGCACATCGCCCTCGCTGAACTGATGGGCCGCGCACAGCAGCAGGTGCTGACGGCTGGCCGCCGGGCTGGCATGGATCATCGCCATGCTGTCCTGCAGCTGGTCGCGAAAGCCAAAGGCACCGCCGGACTGGTAGTAGCCGCTGCGGGCCCAGAAGCGACTGGCGATCACCTGGTACATCAGCCAGCCGTTGGCCAGCACATCGATGGCCGGCTCGGGCGTCTTGATCTGGATCGCCCCCAGGGTCTCGCGCCAGTGCGCCGTTACCTCGTCCAGCGCGCGGCTGGCGGCACTGGCTCCGTGAAAGCGCTGGGCCAGCTGCAGTGCGGCCTTGGCGTCGTGGCCGGCACCGAGGCGGAAGATCACTTCATGGCTGGCACCTTCGGCCAGCTCAAAGGCGACCTGGATCGCCGCGCAGGGGTCCAGGCCTCCGCCGGTGCGGCCCGACAGGTAGGGTTTGGCCAGCGCCGCCGGGGCATTCAGGTTGCCGTTGCGGCCGAGGAATTCGCTGCGGTCGCCGCTGACGCTGCGCACCGGCGAGTCGACATCGAAGAACGCCACACGGCCAGGGAAGTCGATGGAGTAGGCGTTGCGGGCGAACAGTGCGCCGCTGACCGGATCCTGTTCGGTGACCACATGCATGGCCGATTTCTCGCGCAGGTCGCCGAGTACCCAGGCCACGTACCCGGTGGCCGACAGCCGGCGCGGGCGGCCGGAGTGATTGCGCACCTTCAGGCGCGAGAACTTGATCGAGGCATCCAGCGCCACATACACCCGCAGCTCGCTGTGGATGCCGTCTTCATCGTGCTCGAAGACGCTGTAGCCGAAGCCGTGGCGGGTGGTATAGCTGCCCGTGCCGGGGCGCGGCAGCGGGGTCGGCGACCAGAACTGTCCGGTTTCATCGTCGCGCAGGTACAGGGCCTCGTCGCTGGCGTCGCCGACCGGCTCGTTGTGCCAGGGCGTCAGGCGGTATTCATGGGCGTTTTCGCTCCAGGTATAGGCTCCGCCGCTTTCGCTGATCACCGTGCCGAAGTGCGGGTTGGCCAGCACATTGGACCAGGGGGCTGGGGTACTCAGACCATGGCCCAGGTGGATCACATACTCGCTGCCATCGGCGCTGAAACCGCCGTAGGGGTTGCCCAGTTGCAGCGCGGGGTCGCGGACTGGCGTGTTGGCCGGCCGCGCTTGCGGGGTGCGCATCTGGCTGGCGTCGAAGCGCGGCAGCGCCGGTTCGCTGGAGCGCCGATGCACCTGCTCGGCCAGGCTGCCTTTGCTGTCGCTGAGCACCAGGCGCGCCACGGCGAGCATCAGCAGGCGGTCCTCGTTGGACAGTTGCTGGGCCGGACGAACGAAGATGCCGCCGGGTCGATCGACCAGATGGGCTTCGCTGCCGGAGGTCACCAGGGCCATGATCAGGTCCTGCAGGTGCTGGCGATAGCCGACCTGGTCCTCGTTCCAGATCACCAGATCCACCGCCAGGCCTTTCTGCCGCCAGTAGGCGTGCGCCTGCACCAGCTGGCGCACCAGCTCGATATTGGCCGGGTCGGCGATCTGTACCAGAACGATGGGCAGGTCGCCGGAAATCGCCTGGCCCCAGAGGTCGGACTGGTTGCGCTGGTTGCTGGCCAGCACGCTGGCATCGGCGCGCAATGCGGCATTGGCATAGAGGATCGAGGCAGCCATCTGCTCGAACAGGCGGGCATCGGCCATGCTGGCGTTGAGCTGGCGCAGCAGCACCTGGCTGTGGGTCCAGGCCAGGCCGAACACGCGGTCGGCCAGATGGCGATCGCGGTATTTGGCGATCAGCTGCAGGCAACCCTCGCGGCTTTCGCTGATGCCGCTGACCAGGTCGATCACCGCGGTCTGGCCAGGCTCCAGGGTGATCCGGCAACGGATTGCGACAATCGGGTCGAGCACCGAGCCGGCACTGCCGGACAGGCTGTCGACGCCGACGTCCAGCGCGGCCGGGTGGGCCACGCTGCGGCCGCGGCCGATAAACTGCGCGCGGTCGGTTTCGTAGGAAATCGCGTCGATATCCACGCCATGGGCGGCCAGCAGGTGGCACATCCAGGGCGTTTTTTCCTCGCTGGAACGCGGCCGCCGCGAACACAGGATCGCCTGCAGCTCCGGTAGCAGTTCGGTCTGCACGAACAGCTTGCTGAAGGCCGGGTGCATGGCATCGGCCACGGCCGCGGCGAGCACCACTTCGGCGTAGCTGGTGAGCTCCAGGGTGCGCCGCACCCGGGCGCGGTTGGTCAGGTGCAGGCGGCGCAGTTCGATATCGTCCTCGGGGGAGACGACGATCTCGGTATGGGCGTCGAAGTCGCGCTCGCGCACCCGGAATTCGGCGCGGGCATCGGTGAAGATCGCCTCGTAACTGGCCGTGCGGCGCAGGGTCGGCTGGTACGCGGCGGACCAGAAGTCGCCGCTGCTGACATCGCGCAGGTAGCAGAACATGCCCCAGTTATCGCGGCTGACATCTTCGCGCCAGCGCGTTACGGCGGTGCCGTTGCAGCGGCTGTAACCGCCACCGGCACTGCTGAGCATGACGTGGTAGTGACCGTTGGACAGCAATTGTACGGCGGGACGTCGACGCCCCGGATCGGCGAACACCCGCAGCTTGGTTTCGGTGATTCGCGCGGCGGCGTCGGCCGCCGGCGAGTGGGTGGCATGCAGGTACTGTGCGGCGGTTTTCGGAATGCGTTCCTGCAGCAGCAGGGCGGTGGCCTGGAACTGCGGGTCGGACTCGAAACGCCGCTGCATCGGCCGGTCCAGCAGTACATGGGCCAGGGCCAGCAGGCTCATGCCCAGGTGGTGGGCCATAAACGAATAGACCACCGCCGAGTCTTGCCCCCGGGGCAGGCGCGCCGGGGTGAAGTCGATGGCCTCATGCAGGCCGAAGGTACCGGCCAGGCCCATCTCGGCCAGACGCTGGAGATTCTTGCAGGCGGCTTGCGGGTCGACCATCAGGGCCAGGACCGAGGCGTAGGGAGCCACCACGATGTCCTCGCCGAGCCCGCGTTTGAGGCCCAGGCCGGGCACGCCGAAGGCGCGGTACTGGTAGTTGAAGTGAGCATCCTGGGTGTTGTAGCCGGATTCGGAGACACCCCAGGGCAGGCCCAGCTGGTTGCCGTGTTCGATCTGTCGGGCCACGGCGGCGCGGCAGGTCTGGTCGAGCAGGGTGCCGGCATAGTTGGGCATCACCAGCATGGGCATCAGGTATTCGAACATCGAACCGGTCCAGGACAGCAGCACCGGTACGCCGCTGTTGCTGGTCAGCAGGCGACCGAGGCTGAACCAGCCTTCCTGGGGCAACTGGCCCTGGGCGATCACCACGAAGTTGGTCAAGCGCGCTTCGGATGCCAGCAGGTCGTAACAGGCGCTGTCCAGACGGTTTTCTTCGGCGTTGTAGCCGATGCTGAACAGATCGCGCTGGGCGTCGTAGAGAAAGCCGAAGTCCATCTGCGCCAGGCTCGCGGCCAGCTCGGCGAGGCGTTTGGCCAGGGCGATCCGCTCGTTGGCATAACGCTGTACCTGCTGCACCTGGGCCTGACTGGCGGCCGGCCACTGCTGGCTGTCCAGCTGGCTCAGCTGCTGCCAGGTGGCGTGCGCGGGTTGCTCGGCGGCGTCCAGGGGCGGCAGGCAGAACAGGCTCAGCTCGTTATGCAGGTCAGCGCAGTGCGCCAGCAGCGCCAACAGCCAGCGCTCGCTGTCGCTGTCGGGAGTCGCTTGCAGGGTCTGGCGCAGCTGCTGGGCATGTTCGAGCAGCCGTTGCAGGCGCTGACAGCTTGCCTCCAGGCTGTGCGGCGCAGTCGCCTGGGCATCATCCAGTTCGCCTTGCAGCGGGGCCAGGGTTTCTCTGTCGAGGCCCGCGCCGGTCATGGCCTCGCGTAGCAGCGCCAGGGTATCGCCGAGGCCGGCAAACAGCTGCGGGCTGAGCAGGGGCTGGGTGGCCAGCTCCAGCAGGCCCGGACGCAGGGTCAGCAGCAGCCCGGCCAGGTTGCCGCTGTCCACCGTCGACACGTAGCGCGGCATCAGGGGTTTGAGCGTCTGGGTGTCGTACCAGTTGAAGAAATGCCGGCGATGGCGTTCCAGGCTGGCCATGCAGCTCAGCGACTGATCGAGGCGCGCCAACAGGCGGCCGGCGCTAAGGTAGCCGAAGTCATAGGCGGCCAGGTGCGACAGCAGGGCCATGCCCATATTGGTCGGCGAGGTGCGGTGGGCGATCACCAGGCTCGGTTGTTCCTGGATATTGTCGGGCGGCAGCCAGTTGTCCAGCGGGCCGACATGCTGATCGAAGAAGGCCCAGGTCTTGCGCGCCAGGTTGCGCAGAAAGCGCAGCTCGTCGGCGGATGGGTCGAATGCCTGGCGTGCTACCGAGCGGCTGAGCCTCCAGGCGATTGCCGGGCCGCTCAGCCACAGCAGTAGCAGCGGGCTGGCCACGGCCAGCACCAGCGGCGTGGCGAGCAACAGGGCGGCGCAGACCAGCGCGGTCAGCGGCGCGACCCACATCAGCCGGTACAGACCGGGCAGGTCGTTGCCGCTGCTGCGCTCCACTTCGCGCGAGGGGTTCCATTGCAGCAGGCGCTTCTGGCTGATCAGCATGCGCCACAGGCTGCGGCCGATGGCGTCCAGGCTGATCAGGGCCTCGAAGGGCAGCCACACCAGGCTGAGCAGGGCGCGGCTGAAATGCAGCAGGGCCGCCCGCAGGGTCACCAGCAGATGCTGGTCGAGGGGGATGTCATGGGGCTTGCGCAGCAGTTCCAGCAGGGCGGCGAGCAGCGGCTGGGCCAGCACCAGGGCGAGCACCATCAGGGTCCAGAGCAGTGCCTGGTCGACGCCGAACCAGCCCCACAGCAGCATGGCCAGAAAGGCCGCCGGTTCCAGGCTGCGGCGCAGGTTGTCGAGGATTTTCCAGCGGGCCAGGGCGCTGAGGCGATTGCGCTCGCTGCCGCCCTCGGACTTCGGCGTCCAGCTCAGCAACCAGGGCAGCAACTGCCAGTCGCCGCGCATCCAGCGGTGCCGACGCTTGCAGTCGGCGCTGTAGCGGGCCGGGTGTTCTTCATACAGCTGCACATCGCTGAGCAGCCCGGAGCGGGCGTAGCAGCCCTCGATCAGGTCGTGGCTGAGGATGCGGTTGTCCGGGAAGCAGCCTTCGAGGGCCTGTTCGAAGGCATCCACCGCGTAGATGCCCTTGCCGACAAACGAGCCGTGCTGAAACAGGTCCTGATAGACATCGGAGACGGTGCGGGTATAGGGGTCGACGCCTGCGTCGCTGCCGAACAGTTGCGCATAGGCCGAACGGGCGCTGCTTGGCAGGCTGATGCCGACCCGCGGCTGGAGAATCGCGTAGCCGCTGCTGATGCGCCGCCGTACGGGGTCGAATACCGCCTGGTTGAGCGGGTGGGCGAGGGCACCGACCAGCTGCCGGGCGACATCGCGCGGCAGCTGGGTGTCGGTGTCCAGGGTGATGACGTAGCTCACTCGCGGCAGCGCGGCGATAGCGCCGACGATCAGGGCGAAGTGCTCCTGGCCCTGGCCGCGCAGCAGGGCATTGAGCGCGGCGAGCTTGCCGCGTTTGCGTTCATGGCCCATCCACACGCCTTCGGCGGGGTTCCAGCGGCGCGGGCGGTGCAGCAGGTAGAAGCGCTCGGCGGTGACGGGCGGGTATTTGAGGTTGAGCGCCTCGATCAGCTGGCGGGCCAGCAGGAGCAGGGCGGCGTCCTGTTCCAGCACCTCGCTGGGCGCATCCATAAAGTCGGTGAGCAGGGCGAAATGCAGGTTGGCGTCGCGGTTGGCGAGAAAGCGCACTTCCAGGCCTTCGACCAGCTCCTCGATATCCCGCGCACTGCCCATCAGCGTCGGCACCACCACCAGGGTGCGTGCCTGTTCGGGAATGCCGGCGCTGTAATCCAGGCGCGGCAGGGCGTCCGGGGGCACGGTCAGGGTAACCAGCCAGTTCACCAGGCCCAGGGCCAGGCAGCTGGTCATCAGCAGGGTGGGCATCCCCAGCAGCACCAGCAGGCTGTCGCTCAGGCCGGCCTGGCGCGCGACGGCGAGAAAGGGCCAGGCCAGCAACAGGCTGAGGAGCAGCGCCGGGGTCAGGAAGAAGGTCAGCGGTGCACGGCGCAGCAGGCGTTGCCAGGCTTCGCCGATGGGCACGCGGGCCTCCAGGCGCTGCTCCAGCGCAGCCAGCCCCGGGCCCTGCAGGTAGAAGCCGACGTGAGCGCCAATGCCCTCAGCGGCAGAGGCCATTTCGATGGCCGTGCGGGCGACCTGCTCTTCACCATGGGCGCAGTGTTTGGCCAGGCGTTCGACCCTGTGGCGGTAGTGGTCGCGGGTGGCGAAGTCCATGCCGGGGTAGATGGCGGCCGGGTCTTGGTTGAGCACCTGTTCGACCCGGCTCATGCTTTCGACGAAGCTCTGCCAGTTGCTGTCGGACAGCAGGCGCAGGCTGTTGATGCTGTTGCTGATGGAGACCTGTTCGGCCGCCTGTTGCTGAGTATCCAGCTGCACCAGGCGTTCGATGTTCTGCCCGTTTTCGCCGAGCATTTGCTCGATCCAGGTCAGCGGCAGGATCAGCGCGGCGCTTTGTCCCTGCAGGCGTCTGGTCAGTTCGGCGACGAAGGAACTGCTCATCGGCGGTTGCGAGCGGGCCATGTCGGCGACGCTGAGCACCACGCTCTTGGCGTCCTGTTCTGCGGTTTCGCAGATCGTGTCGGCCCAGTCGTTGGCCAGGTTGCGATCGGCCCAGTTGGCCATCACCCGCGAGGCGACCCGGCGCAGGTTTTCGATCAGGGCCAGGCGCAGCATGATCGGAATCGCCCACAGCTCGCCGAGGGTCAGCGGCATGACCGACTGATAGGCCGCGACGAAGCGGCTGAGGCTTTCGCTGTCGACCCGGCCGTCGCCATGGGAAATGGTTGCCAGGGCGATGTCGTAGACCCGCGGCAAGCCCCTCGAGGGGCCGTTGGCCAGGCGCGGCAGCTCACGGCTGTAGCCTTTGGGCAGGTGCTTGCGCGCGGTGCGGATCTGCTCTTCGATCAGGTAGAAGTTGTCCAGCAGCCACTCCGCTGCCGGGGTGGCGCGGCGTGTGGCCAGGGGCACGGCATTGAGCATGGCGCAGCTGCGCGCCAGCAGCGCTTCGTTATCGTCCAGGCGGGTTAGCAGTGCCCCGGCGGCAGAGCGCGGGCTGAGCTTATGCTGCCCGGCCAGTTGATGGCCATGGCTGGCCATCTGTTCAGCGTTGAACAGTTCGGCGCGCAGGGCGGGTTCGGGGACAAACTGCTGAGTTGAACTGCGCAGACGCGACAGTGTGCGAATCCATATGCTGGGCATTATTTCCTTGGCCGGCCACGTCTATTTCCCGCGGCCTGGTAGCGGTGAGACTGGACGAGGGATGCGCCGCTCTGCAGGTTTTCACCTGCTGATACGCAGAGGGCAGAACGTGCTGCTGGGTTCTGCCGATCACCAGCCTGACTGGGTGGCATGCTGGCGTCTGTCCGTCAGCGCACATGGCACCATGATGGCGCTGTTGCGCTTGGGGGCAGATGCACGCTAAGCGCGCTGGCGCACCGACGCCCCAGCGCCAGACTGCCAGTGTTGGCTATCAACGTCCCGCTAAGCTCACGGGCAAACCACCGCGCGCGCGGCCTGAGTACTGGCGATGAAAACGTTTCGACTGTTTTGCCTGCTGCTGTTGTGCAGCGCCTCTGGCCTGTTGCAGGCAGGTGATGCCGCGGCCTTGCGTGCCCGTCATCTGGCCCTGGCCGAGCCCCTGGCGAACAATCCGTTCCAGCGCCCGCTGTACCTCGAATCGACGCAGGGCGACAGCCTGTTGCAGGGCGATATCTATGCCGAGCTGGAGCAGCCGTTCAGCCAGGCCGGGCCGGCGCTGCAGGGTATCGAGCAGTGGTGCGAGCTGCTGATCCTGCACCTTAACGTCAAGGGCTGTCAGGCCTCCGGCACGGCGGCCCAGGCCAGGCTGAAGCTGTATGTCGGGCGCAAGTTCGATCAGCCGCTGGCCGATGCCTATCCGTTCGAATTCCACTATCGGGTCGAGGCCGCCCAGAGCGACTACCTGCGTGTGCTGCTGGCCGCGCCACAGGGGCCGCTGGGCACCGAGGATTACCGCATCGTGCTCGAAGTACTGGCGCTGGACGCTCGGCGCAGCTTCCTGCACCTGTCCTATGCCTATCGTTACGGAGTGGCAGCCAACCTGGCCATGCAGGGCTACCTGGCCACAGGCGGGAGCGACAAGGTCGGCTTCAGCATCGTCGGCAAGACCGCCAGCGGCGCGCCGCAGTACCTGGACGGCATGCGCGCGGTGATCGAGCGCAACACCATGCGCTACTACCTGGCAATCGATGCCTACCTGGGCGCGCTGGCGCTGCCCGTCGCAGAGCGCCTGGACAAACGCCTGAACGACTGGCACAGCGGCGTGGAACGCTACCCGCGGCAGCTGCATGAACTCGAGCGGGCGGCCTACCTGAGCATGAAACGTCAGGAGGTTGAGCGTCAGCAGGGGCAGGGGGTGGCGAGGGAGTGAAACAACCTTGTCTGTGTGCGACAGCGTACAGATAAGTCGCCTCGATACTCCCACTCTAAGGGTATGTCGAGCAGCGTTCCGCGCTCGCTACCCATGTCCCCATTCATGCTACAGGTTGCAAGGAAAATCCCATGAGCTTAGGCACCATACTGTTGATCGTGCTGATCCTGATTCTGGTCGGTGCCATTCCCGCCTGGCCTCACAGTCGCAGCTGGGGCTACGGGCCCAGCGGTGGCCTGGGCCTGGTGGTTGTCATCATCGTCATTCTGCTGCTGCTCGGGCGTATCTGAACCCAGCAGCAGGGATTAGCAATGCGCCCTGGGCTCGGCCTGTGGTCATGGCACGCGCGGTGCGAGGCTCATGCCGCAGTCGATTCTGCGTGGGCGGGGCAGGTGCAAGCGCCCTGTTGTTCTGTTTTGCGACATCCATCAGCAAGCTCGTTAGAGCGCCAGCGCACGCTTGCACGCTGAAATGTGCGGGCTTATGCGCGGCAGCGTACCGACGGAGGGCGAAGAAGCTGTCATTGTCTTCATCCCGAGGGCGTGATGTGCGCAAGAGGGACTGCTATTGAAGGTCATCATGCACAAGCCTGTTGCGCCTTGAGGCTGATGGGGGTGCAGAGTTTCTTGTCAAGAAAAAGGCTGAATTGAGCCAGCTACCTGTGGTCTCGCCGGTGATGGCGGGTAGGGCATCTGGATTGTCAGCGGCGTCTGTATACCTGTGTGCTTGCCGTAGGCAGAGCTTACGCCAACCGGAGAAACACAATGGAGTCTTCCCGTCCATGGCTACTCGCGTTGTGCGTTCTGCTCTTGCTGAATGCGCTCAGCCTGCTTGGTAATAGGCGGCCGACGCAAGAGGCCGACGTCGCGCTCCAGCAACCCGCAGCCTGGAAAACCTACGCCCTGCCGCTACAGGGTCAGGAGCAAGGGCAGGTGCTGTGGGCCGTCGAGTTGAACGTTCAAACAACGGCCAGCACAGTTCAGCCGCTTCCCAGGTTCAGCTTTTGACGCTCGACCTGGCTCATTTTTCACCGCTGGTGACCACTTCCTGCCGCAGGCCGCGCCCGGCGCGGCCCTGTACCCAGGGGTGCGGGTCGCCAGCAACCATTTTGCCCGGCCGAGTGCTTCAGTACCGGCATGGCCATTAGAGGATCACACCATGAGCAAGACCCCGATAACCACCCGCCTGGGGCCGTTGCGCCTGCTCGGCGCATGCGCCGGCCTGTTGCTGCTGGGCGCTTGCGCCTCGCCGCCGGCAGCCCCCGAGGTCGCCCTGCAAGCGGCCGAATCGGCCATCAACCGCGCCGAACAGGCCCGCGTGGCCGACTATGCCTCGCCGGAACTGGGCGTGGCGCGGGACAAGCTCACCGCCGCCAATGCAGCGGTGCTGCGCGAGGAAATGATTCTGGCTCACCGCCTGGCCGAACAGGCGCGCGTCGAGGCTGAACTGGCCCTGGCCAGGTCGCAGGCGACCAAAGCCAAGGTGGTCAACGACGAAATGGTCAAAAGCACCGACAGCCTGAAACAGGAAATGCAGCGCAACACTGGAGCTCAACAATGAATATCGCCCATAACCTTCTGGCCGCCGCCGTCGCCCTGACCCTGGTCGGTTGTGCCGCGCAGCCGAGCATGCCGCAGGGCGCTGCCGAAACCCGCCTCAAATTGACCCAGCTGCAAGCCGATGCCGAGCTCAACACCCGCGCCCCGGTGGCGCTGAAGGATGCCGAGGGTGCCGTACTGGCCGCCGAGCAACTGCGCAAGGATGACGAGCAGGAGCAGGCCCTGGGCCAGCACCTGGTGGTCATGGCCGACCGCAAGGTGGAAATCGCCAAGGCCCTGGCCCAGACCCGCCTCTATGAAGATCAGCGCAAGGCGCTCAGCACCCAGCGCGAAGGCGCACGCCTGGATTCGCGGACCCTTGAGGCCAATCAGGCGCAACAGCAGAACGCCCGACTGCAGCGGCAGCTCGATGAGATGAACGCCAAGCAGACCGAACGCGGCCTGGTGATGACCCTCGGCGATCTGCTGTTCGCCACTGGTCGCTCCGAACTGCGTGCCGGCACGGTAAACAACCTGGACAAGCTGGCGCTGTTTCTCAAGCAGCATCAGGACCGTGACGTGCTGATCGAAGGCCATACTGACAATGTCGGCAGCGAAGAGGCCAACCTCTCCCTGTCGCAGCGTCGCGCCGACTCGGTAATGAACTTCCTCCAGCAGCAGGGCGTTGCGTCCATCCGCCTGGGCTCATCCGGCAAGGGCGAGAGCTCACCGGTCGCCAGCAACGATTCGGCCTCCGGTCGGCAGATGAACCGCCGGGTTGAGGTGATCATTCGCAACACTTCCAGCGCCAAGGACTGAGGCCGGGCAGTAGCTTTCCGATCAGGTCAGGAGGGTGCTATGGCGTATCGGGTACTGATTGTTTCTGCCGATGCCGACGATAGCAGTGCAATGCGTGAAATGCTGGTGGAGGCCGTAGATGGCCCCTTCAGCAGCGAGCGGGTGTGCTCCCTGGCCGACGCGCTGATGCGCCTGCAGGGCAGCGGCATCGACGCGGTACTGCTCGACCTGACGCTGCCCGATAGTCAGAGCATCGCCACCTTCGACCAGGTGTTTGCCGCCGTACCGCAGATTCCGATCATGACCCTGTGTACCCCGGAAGACGAAACCCTGGCGCTGCAGACCCTGCAGCACGGGGCCCAGGGTTATCTGCTCAAGGGCCAGTTCGCCAGCTACCTGGTGGCGCAATCGCTGGGCCATATCATTCAGCGCCGCAGTGTCGAGGCGAACCTGTTCTTCGAGCGTGCGCGGGCGGAAATCACCCTCAACTCGATCAGCGATGCGGTAATCAGCACGGACATGCAAGGCGCTATCGATTACCTCAACGTTGCGGCGGAGCAGATGACCGGCTGGTTGCGCGACGAGGCCCGTGGCCAGCCGATCGATCAGGTGATGAACCTGGTCGACAGTGACAGCGGTGCCGCGTTGCCCAATTCGGTGGACCTGGTGTTGCGTGAACATCAGCCCGTGGGCATGAAGGCCGGCACCTTACTGCAGCGCCGCGATGGCAGCCATGTGGCGATAGAAGATTCTGCTGCGCCGATCATCGACGCCAATGGACAGGTTAGCGGTGCCGTGATCGTGTTCCATGATGTCACCGAGGCGCGCAGCATGGCCATGAAGATGGCGCACCTGGCCCAGCATGACTTTCTGACCCAGCTGCCCAATCGTGTGCTACTCAATGACCGGATCGCCAAGGCCATCGATCTAGCAGAGCGCACAGGCAATGCCATTGCCCTGTTGTTTCTCGACCTGGACCATTTCAAGAGCATCAACGACTCCCTTGGCCATGCCACTGGCGATCAGCTGCTGAAAGCCGTGGCCGTGCGTCTGTCGGCCAGTGTGCGCAACTCTGACACCGTGTGCCGCAATGGCGGCGACGAGTTTGTGGTGCTGCTGGTGGAAGGCCGCAAGATGCAGGACGCCAGCGTCACCGCGCAGAAGATCATCAGCGCCCTGACCGAGCCCTTTATCCTTGGCCCACATGAGGTGCGGGTAACCTGCAGTATCGGCATCAGCGTGTACCCGGTGGATGCCAATAATGCCGATGCGCTGCTGACAAATGCGGACACGGCGATGTACCACGCCAAGAAGGCCGGACGAAACAACTTCCAGTTCTTCAAGCACGCCATGAATGTCCACGCCAGTGAGCGTCAGGAAATCGAGCGCAGCCTGTGGCTAGCCCTGGATCGGCAGGAGTTCATCCTGCACTACCAACCCAAGTTCAACCTGGAGACGGGGGCGGTAACCGGGGCCGAGGCGCTGTTGCGCTGGCAGCACCCGCAGTGGGGCGTCACCCTGCCGGATGGCTTCGTCGCAGTGGCCGAGGAGTGCGGATTGATCGTGCCGATTGGCCGTTGGGTGTTGCGCGAAGCCTGCCGGCAAACCCACCACTGGCAGGGACAGGGGCTGGGGCTGGCCTCGATTGCGGTAAATATCTCCGCCCTGGAGTTCCGTCACCCGGAGTTCGTCGCCGGAGTAAAGGCCATCCTCGACGAAACCGGGCTGGCACCGGCCTGCCTGCAACTGGAAATTACCGAGAGCGTGCTGATGCGCGATGCCGAGCTCAGCAGCGGTATCCTCCAGCAGCTCAAGGGCCTTGGCGTGCAGCTGGCGGTGGACGATTTCGGCACAGGTTACTCAAGCCTCAGCTATCTGCAGAAGTTTCCCATCGACGTGCTGAAGATCGACAAGTCGTTTGTGCATGCCATCGACACCAGCAACGGCGTTATCGCCAGCGCAATGATCGCCATGGGCAGCAGCCTGCAGTACAAGATGGTCGCCGAGGGGGTGGAGAATCAGGAGCAACTGCTGTTTCTCAAGAGCGAGCAGTGCGAGGAGGGCCAGGGTTACCTGTTTAGCCGTGGGCTGCTCGGTGAGCAGTTCGCCGACCTGTTTCTGGTCAAGCTACCGCCGGCCGCTTGAGTTGCCTGCAGCGCGCTGTCATTCAGCGTTTCACCTGCGGCTTATGACGCAGCAGCCTTGTGTAGTCATCGCTCAGCGCCGCATAGCATTCGCAGGCGGCGGCTTCCAGGCCTTTGCGGTCAAGGATGGTGATGCGCCCGCGGCTGTAGTGAATCAACTTGCGCAACTGCAGTGCGCCCGCGGCAACGGAGACACCACTGCGGCGCACGCCGAGCATATCGGCCAGGTACTCGTGGGTCAGTTGCAGCTGATCGCTGTGGGCACGGTCGTGGCTCATCAGCAGCCAGCGCGCCAGCCGCGGCTCGACCTCATGGAAGCGCCCACAGGCGACGCTTTGCGACAGCTGCACCATCACCACATAGAGGTAGCGCTTGAGTGTACTCAGCAGCCGCGGGCACTCAGGCAAGGCCTTACGCAATTGTGCGGGGCTGATGCGCAGGGCGCTGCCGCCACCTTGCACCACGGCGCGGCTGGGGGCGGCGCTGACGCCCAGCACCTGGGTGGCTCCGAGCATGCCTTCGTTGCCGATCAGGGCCAGTTCCAGCGGGCGATGCGAACCGAGGGTGGTGACCAGCGAGATTAAACCGCTGACAGGGAAATACAGGTAGCGAAAAGGCCGGTCAGGCTCGCAGAGCACCTTGCCGAAGTGCAATTCCACCACTTCGCAATGGGCCATGACCCGATCGCGTTCTTTGCGCGGCAGGGCGTCCAACAGAAGATTGATAATGTGCGGTGGCGGCGCAACTGGCATGGCAGATGTCCTGCAGCACGGGCAAGCCGACAAGGGCGCGGGATGGGTGCCTGACAATCCCGTGTATGCAGTCTGCCCCTATGCTGGCCGGCGCTCTGTTCGTTACAGCACGCAGGGCCGGAGTTAGCCTGCCGCGATCTGTCTAATTGGGTTGGCGTGAAGGAACATAGGGCAGCAGACGGTCGGTTTCCCTCTTGACCACCGCGTAACATTCGCAACTCAGTTGCTCAAGCTTGCGCCGGTCGAGCACGGTGATATGCCCGCGGCTGTACTCGATCACGCCCTGCCGCTGCAGCTTGCCGGCCGCCTCGGTAACGCCTTCGCGGCGCACCCCGAGCATATTGGCGATCAGCTCCTGGGTCATGGTCAGCTGATTGCCGGGCAAACGGTCGAGCGACAACAGCAACCAGCGGCACAGCTGCTGGTCGATCGAATGGTGGCGGTTGCACACCGCGGTTTGCGACATCTGGGTAATCAGCGCCTGGGTGTAGCGCAGCATCAGCAGGAGCAGTTCGCCGTGGCGGTTGAATTCATCCTTGAGATACTGACTAGGCAAGCGATAAGCCTGGCCGCCACTCTGCACAATGGCCCGGCTGGGGGTGCTCTCGCCCCCCATAAACAGCGCGATGCCGACCAGCCCTTCGTTACCGACCACGGATATTTCCGCCGAAGCGCCGCTTTCCATTACATAAAGCAGGGAAATGATCGAGTCGGTCGGGAAATAGACGTGGCGCATGGTATCGCCTGACTCGTAGAGCACTATGCCAAGTGGCAGGGACACCAGTTCAAGATGGGGGAACAGGCGCTGCTGTACCTCGGCAGGGAGAGCTGCCAGCAAGTGATTACGCTGGGGCAAGTGTGCTTCAAGCATCTCTGTCTCCCCTGGCGGAGGCGGGATGCTTAACCTGCAAACTGGCGGTTGCTTTTATGGACATCGCGTTGCGTACTCGGCTGGGGAAAGTAATAGCACCATTGTGCGCCTACAAAAGCCGCAGGCCCCCATGATATTGCCAGTTCGGCCATAGCCACTCTGTTCAATAGCGTACAGAACGGCCTGCGCCGGCTATGTGTGCCAGCGCACTGACAGTGCTTGCTGTCGGGCGCACCCTGAAGCGAGGAGCAACAATCAACGGCAAGCCCAGGCGTGCCGGCGGTTAGCGCGATTCAGGCCGGGGCGACGCGCATCGCCGCCCGGCAACCTCAGAGGACATTGGCCATGAGCATTTTCAATAGATGTGTAGCCCTGCTGGGGGCTGTTGCCGTGCTGACACTCAGCGCCTGCACGGCGCTCAACCCGCAAGCGCCTGCGCCTGCGCCTTATCCGCAGACCACTTACCAGACCAACGGCAATAATCAGGGTTACTACAACGACTATGGCGTGGTGACCGCCATCGAGACCACCCAGGCCGAATACCAGGGCATTGCCGGCACCGGCTATGGCCTGGGCACTGTGGCCGGCGCGGTGCTCGGCGGGGTGGCGGGCAATCAGGTCGGCAAGGGTTCGGGCAACACCGCCGCGACCATCGCCGGCAGTGCGGGCGGTGCCTATATCGGTCACCAGATCGAGAAACGCAACCAGCCCGCGCCCGGCTACGCCATCACCATTCGTATGGCCAATGGCAGCTCCCAGACCCTGACCCAGGCCAGCACCGGCGACCTGCGCGTTGGTGACCGGGTGCGCCTGGAGAATGGCGTGTTCCAGCGCTACTGATAGCCATCGGCTGATCGCCGTGGTGCAGAACATCTGGAGAAAACTGAAAAGCCCAGATAGTCAATAAACAAGGAGGGGTCGCATGTCATTCGCACTTTATATCGGTGGTGCCCTGATCTTTATTGCCGGGCTGGTCTACGGCGCGATACTGCTCGCGGTACCCACGCAATGGATAGTGGTGGGGGCCATCGTGTCGCTGGGCGCAGCCTTTGTCACCGGCGTCAGCGTGACGCGGCAGAAGGACCAGCCTTAGCAGGCCGTACAAGAGGACCAGCGGCCGACTAAAAGCGGCCAACCGGGTTGTGGTTATCTATCAGTGGAGAAGTACAGATGGACGGATTAAAAATCGTAGCACTGCTGCTGATTCTGGGCGGGGCCCTGGGCCTGGCCTATGGCGGTTTCAGCTACACCAAGGAAACCCACAATATCGATATCGGCCCCCTGCATATGCAAGTGGCGGAGAAGGAACGGGTCAATATCCCGCTCTGGGCTGGCTTTGGCGCAATCATCATTGGCGGTCTGCTGCTGGTGGGGCGCCGCAAAGGCTAGCGACCGGCGGCTTGCCCGCCGGCCTGAGCTATACGCGCAAAATAATGCCGCTTTCCTGCTAAGGGAAAGCGGCATTTTTCTTGGGTGAACAGGATTAGGTGCCAGGCGCGTGCTGCTGCGCGCGCCTGGATTCAGTTTCAGTTCAGCCAGCGTCGTTATGCTGGCTCCACTTTTACCGGAGATGGAGTCTCAGCATGTCAAACCTGACCTTGGCCGTAGCGCAGGTGATCCGATGAGATTTGCCGCAATGACACTGTCCGCAGCGCTGCTTTCAACCGCCGCGATGGCCAACCAGCCGCAGATCTATGGCCTGCATGAGCAGGTTTCCCTGCACGAACTGGCCCTGAAACTGCCCGCCAAACTCGATACCGGTGCCGAAACCGCCTCGCTCAGCGCCAAGAATATCGAAGTGTTCAAGCGTGATGGCGGTGAGTGGGTGCGCTTCCAGCTGGGCCTGGACGATGCCAGGCAGGCGCAGGTCATCGAAAAGCCGCTGACGCGTATGAGCTATATCAAGCGCCGCGCCGACGACCGTAGGCCAGGCGACAAGCAGCTGTATACCGAACGCCCGGTGATCGAGATGGATATCTGCGTGGGCGATGAGCTGAAAAATATCGAGGTCAACCTCACCGACCGCAGCGCCTTTGAGTTTCCGTTGCTGATCGGCTCGACGGCGCTGAAGGAATTCAACGCTGCAGTCAGCCCCGGCGTGCGTTATTCGGCGGGTCAGCCAAGCTGTACTCAAACCAGTTGAGTGGCCTATTAGCGTTCTGCCGCGTAGCAGTGGGGCGCTACGCGGCCCTGAAGCTCCAGACTATTTCCACCACACGCACAGCCAGCACCAGATAGAGCAGAAACAGAAATATCTGCAGCGCGGCGTGGTGGCGCAGCCTGGCCAGCCGGTTGAGGCCGTCGCTGATATTCAGTAGCAGCAGAATCGCCGACAGCACGATCAGCCCCCAGCCCGCAAGGGTTGAGCCCCATAGCCCCATGAAAATTTGGTGGTCGCCCTGCAGGGCATTGCTGCCGGCGGCAAACAAAAGTGCGCAGACCAGCAGGTTTTTGATGTTGTCGAAGATCTTGGCGCTTAAGTCTGCATCCAGCAGCGCCTGGTACTTTCTCCAGAGATTGCGCATAGACGGCACCTGATGATTGATGGGGTTAACGATTGCGCGGCCTGGGCCACAACAGGCTGGCCATGCACAAGGCATACAGAATCGCGAACAGCACATAGGCAATCCGGGTGGCAAACAGCTCGGGCGCATCGCCCGGCAATGGCGAAACGCCAAGGCCGAAGAGAATCAGAAAGGTCGTAAGCCCGCCGCCAAACACCTTGCCCGTGGTCGTGCCCAGCACCGCCTTGCCGGCAAACAGCAGGCTGACCAGCAGCACAATAAGGGTCACCAGCCAGAGGCTGGAGCGCATTTCGCTCAGGGTAAAGGCCAGGGAGGCGGCAACCCCGCCCAGCAGGTTGATCACGACCAGGCCGATAGCGGCGCGGCTGCTCATCGTCAGTTCGAACTGGCTGAGCAACGAGGCCACGGTGATCGGTATGACCATGGCCGTGGCCAGGCGCGGATCGATCAAGCACAGTGCAACCACAGCCAGCAGGATTGCGCCGCTGGCCATTGCCTGGCGCACCACGCGGCCTTGCTCAAGGCGCGCCAGCGGCGCTGGAGTTGCATCGGCCGGGCCGCTATCCGGAAATACCGCGTGAGCGCCCCAGGCAAGCAGCAGGCCGATGCTGACCGCCTTGGCCAGAACCAGCACGATCGACTCGCCGAGATCCCGCTGGAGGATGTCGAGCAGCGGCACCACGATGGCGATTATCAGCATCAACGCCGGTGCCGCGCCGCCCAGCTGGCGGCCCTGGGCGTAAAAGCAGCTGAAATAGCACAGCCACAGCAAGGGCAGCAGCACCAGCGGCCGCTCACCGAGCAGGCCGGTGAGGGCGATCAGCAGCGCGCCGACCATAAAAATCAGCAAAACGGTGCCCAGCCCCTGGCGCAAGCCGGGCGGGCTGTAGCTGGCCAGGAGAAACTGGGTGGCGAACAAGGGGGCGAGAAAGGGCAGCACACTGCCGTTGACCAGCCCCATGCTGAAGCCAAACGTCACCGCCAGGGCGACCCGCAAGCCCTGGCGCTTGGCGCGCGCCAGCTCGGTTGAGGAGGAGGGCAGCGCGGCCTCAGTTGACATAGGTCAGCAGCGCCACAAGGCGCGCGGTGACTGCGCCGAGGAGGTTCGCCAGCGGGTTGTCCCCGGTGTAAATCACCGCGTTTGCCTGGGAGCCGTAACGCAGGCCTCTGGGATAGGGCTCCGTCATCACCAGGCGCACGGGAAAGCGCTGCGGATCACGGACCCAGCCGCTCTGATTGCGTACCGAGGGCAGCGCCGAGGTGCTGCTGCCTTCCTGGGCAACCCCCCAGCCAACGCTCTCGACCCGGGCCTTGAAGACCCGCCCCGGCAAGAGGTCGAACACCAGCTCGGCCGGATCATCGGCCTGCACATGCTCCAGGCTGTTTTCCTTGAAGGCCGCGGAAACCCAGACGATGCCGGTGTCGATAAAGGTCAGTGCGGACTGCCCGGGGCTGACCACCTGGCCGACCGCCAGCTGCAGGTTGGTGATAACCCCGTCGGCCGGGGCCTTGATATCGGTGCGGACCAGATCCAGTCGGGCCTTCTCCAGTTGCGCGAGGGCCTGCTTGAACTGCGGGTTATCGGTACCCGTTGGCCCCAGTTCCTGGCGCGCCCGTTGCAAATCGGCCTGTGCCTTGGCCACGGCGGCCTCGGCAGAATTCAGCGACGCGGTGGCCTCATCCAGCCGCGCCCGCGCATACACGCCGCGCTCCACCAGCTGCATCACCCTGCGCGCCTGCTCACGCACATTGTCGCGCTGGGCACGGGCAGAAACCGCCTGCGCCTGGGCCGCATCCACCGAGGCGGTATTGGCCCCCAGCGCCTGGCCCGTCTGTTCGAGGCGTGCCTCCGCTTCGGCAACGGCAATCTTGTAGGGTTGCGGATCGATCCGGAACAGCAGCTGCCCAGCCGTTACCCGCGCATTGTCGAGCACCGCGATTTCCACCACGCGGCCACCGACTTCCGAGGCCATCTGCACCACATAACCCTGAACCACGGCCTGCGAGGTGGATGGGGTGCTGCGTTCCATCAGGATGGAAAGCACAAACAGCGTGGCGGTAACCAGCACCACGACAAGTGCAATACGGCGCAGCGGGTTGGGCGGCGGGGTGGGGCTGGCGACCGGCGTCTCGGCCGGGGGCGTGTGGTCAGGCGGCTCGTGTGCTTCAGGCATATAGGCTCCCGCAAGGACGGTGTAGCAAGGGCAACCAGAGCGGTTGGCTGGACAGCTTGCGGCCCGCGTTCCAGGCGCGGGCCTGGTTCAGACGGGGTCCGTGCTGGTAACCCGTGCGCTACGAATAAACAGCGCCCGCAGCTTCTCCCAGAAATTGCCCCCCAGCACAAAGAAACTGCCCAGCAGCAGGACATCGCCTAGCAGCTGCAGCGCCCAGCTATTGGGCCGCAGGCCAGGAGCGACGGCGTCGATATAGGGTTCGAGAAAGGACGAAATCAGCGGCAGGCAGAACATCACCAGACCAATTCGGTGGCGCACCGGGCCAATCTCCGTCTCGGTACTGGGGGCCATCGAAGACACATAGCCATAGATATGCTGCTTCAACTCCTGGAAACCCGCCTTGCCCATAACGGCGATGACCAGCAGAAAGAGAATCTTGTTGAGAATAAACAGGGCTCCGGAGAGCGCGGCGATCTTGGAACCCGGTACATCCGCTGCCGCCGCCAGGGGCACCAGAAGCCACAGAAGCGGTATCAAACAGATAATCGCGATGCCCATCTTGAAGCGCCAATGGGCGGACTTGGGCTGGGTTGTGTTCTGCGCTGCACTCATTCAGTCGTACCTTCCCTTGCAATTGGTGTTTCTGGTCTTACATTCGCGCAAAACCATTAGCTAAATGTCTAGCACAGAACCTGCATAACGCTGCTTTATCGAGTGGCAGCCTGTACAGCACTGCAGGGCCGCATCGGGCTGCGAGTGCTAACGCCCTGCATCGTTGGGCGTTAGCGCTCCAATCAGCTGCTGGCGGCTTCCGGCAGCCTGGCGATCACCTTGATCTCGAACTGGAAACCATAGAGCCAGGTCACGCCGACGCCGGT
>CAZOEC010000049.1:0-30692 GCA_964578635.1 uncultured Pseudomonas sp. | reverse complement strand
GCGGCGTGCACTGCCTGAAGTACGGCCTGACCGTGCACAACCTGCTCAAGGTGGAGATCCTCACCGCCAGCGGCGAGCGCATGACCCTGGGCAGCGATGCCCTGGATTCGCCGGGCTTCGACCTGCTGGCGCTGTTCACCGGTTCGGAAGGCATGCTCGGCATCGTCACCGAGGTCACGGTCAAGCTGCTGCCCAAGCCGCAGGTGGCCAAGGTGCTGCTGGCCGCCTTCGACTCGGTGGAAAAGGCCGGCCGCGCGGTGGGCGACATCATCGCCGCCGGCATCATCCCCGGCGGCCTGGAAATGATGGACAACCTGGCCATCCGCGCCGCCGAAGATTTTATCCATGCCGGTTACCCGGTGGATGCCGAGGCCATCCTGCTCTGCGAACTGGACGGCGTCGAAGCCGATGTCCAGGACGAGTGCGAGCGGGTGCGTGCCGTGCTGGAGCAGGCCGGTGCCACCGAGGTGCGCCTGGCCCGCGACGAAGCCGAGCGGGTGCGCTTCTGGGCCGGGCGCAAGAACGCCTTCCCGGCGGTCGGGCGCATTTCGCCGGATTACTACTGCATGGACGGCACCATTCCGCGGCGCGAACTGCCGGGCGTGCTCAAGGGCATCGCCGAACTGTCCGCCGAATACGGCCTGCGCGTGGCCAACGTGTTCCATGCCGGC
Organism: uncultured Pseudomonas sp.; assembly: GCA_964578635.1. Lineage (GTDB taxonomy): Bacteria > Pseudomonadota > Gammaproteobacteria > Pseudomonadales > Pseudomonadaceae > Aquipseudomonas. Next base: position 30,021 of record CAZOEC010000049.1, on the reverse strand, counting down.
GACGGCAATATGCACCCGCTGATCCTCTTCGATGCCAACCAGCCCGGCGAGCTGGAGCGCGCCGAGGCCATCGGCGGCAAGATCCTCGAACTCTGCGTCAAGGTCGGCGGCAGCATCACCGGCGAGCATGGCGTGGGCCGGGAAAAGATCAACCAGATGTGCACCCAGTTCAACAGCGACGAAATCACCCTGTTCCACGCGGTGAAGGCGGCCTTCGACCCCCTGGGGCTGCTCAACCCCGGCAAGAACATTCCGACCCTGCACCGCTGCGCCGAATTCGGGGCCATGCATGTGCACCACGGCCAGTTGCCTTTCCCCGATCTGGAGCGTTTCTGATGCACGACTTCGATGCCAGCGCGGCGTTGCTGGAACAGGTCAACCAGGCCCTCAATACCTCAACGCCGCTGCGTATCCAGGGCGGTAACAGCAAGGCCTTCCTCGGGCGCAAGGTGGTTGGCGAGGTGCTCGATACCCGGGCCCATCGCGGCATTGTCAGTTATGACCCGACCGAGCTGGTGATCACCGTCCGTACCGGCACGCCGCTGGCCGAGTTGCAGGCGGTGCTGGACGCGGCCGGGCAGATGCTTACCTGCGAGCCGCCGCAGCTGGGCGCGACGGCCACCGTTGGCGGCATGCTCGCCACGGGCCTGTCCGGCCCGCGGCGGCCCTGGGCCGGCGCGGTGCGTGACATGGTGCTCGGCACACGGCTGATCACCGGTTTCGGCAAGCAGCTGCGCTTTGGTGGCGAGGTGATGAAGAACGTTGCCGGCTACGACCTGTCGCGCCTGCTGGCCGGCAGTTTCGGCTGCCTGGGGGTGATCACCGAGGTGTCCCTCAAGGTCCTGCCCAAGCCGCGCCAGAGCCTCAGTCTGCGCCTGCCGCTGGATGCCGAGCACGCCCTGGCGAAACTCGCCGAGTGGGGCCAGCAGCCGCTGCCGATCAGCGCCGCCAGCCATGACGGCCAGGCCCTGCACCTGCGCCTGGAAGGCGGCGAAGGTTCGGTGGCGGCGGCCCGTGAACGGCTCGGCGGCGAGTCGCTCGACCCGCTCTACTGGCAGCAGCTGAACGAGCAGGAGTTGCCGTTCTTCCGTGATCCGCGCCCGCTCTGGCGTCTGTCGCTGCCCAGTAACAGCCCGTTGCTGACGTTGCCCGGGGAGCAGTTGATCGACTGGGGCGGCGCCCAGCGCTGGCTCAAGTCCAGCGCCTCGGCCGAGGCGATTCGCACCGCGGTGGCGGCCGTCGGCGGGCATGCCAGTTGCTACACGGCCGACCATTGCGACAGCCCGTTCCAGCCCCTGGCCGCCCCCTTGCTGCACTACCACCGCCAGCTCAAGGCGCAACTCGATCCCCAGGGGATCTTCAACCCCGGCCGCATGTATGCAGAGGTTTAGATGCAGACCAATTTGACTGAGCAGGCCAGGGCGCTGGCGCGCGGCGAAGAAGCCGAAAGCATTCTGCGCAGCTGCGTGCACTGTGGCTTCTGCAACGCCACCTGCCCGACCTACCAGCTGCTCGGCGACGAGCTGGACGGCCCGCGTGGGCGCATCTACCTGATCAAGCAGGTACTCGAAGGCAACCCCGTTACGGCCAAGACCCAGCTGCATCTGGACCGCTGCCTGAGCTGTCGCAACTGTGAAACCACCTGTCCGTCCGGGGTGGATTACCACAACCTGCTGGATATCGGCCGCGCCGTGGTCGAACAGGCGGTGCCGCGACCCTTCGCCGAGCGCCTGCTGCGCGCCAGCCTGCGCCAGGTGGTGCCGCGCCCGGCGCTGTTCAAGGCCCTGACCCAGGCCGGCCTGATGGTGCGCCCGCTGCTGCCGGCGGGGTTGCAGGACAAGCTGCCGCGCCAGGTGCGTGCGGCCAGGCCGCGCCCGCCGCAGCGCCACGCTCGGCGCGTGCTGATGCTGGAGGGCTGCGTGCAGCCGGGCCTGTCGCCCAATACCAATGCCGCGGCGGCGCGGGTGCTCGACCGTCTCGGTATCAGCGTCATGCCGGCCGTCGAGGCCGGTTGCTGCGGAGCCCTGGATTATCACCTCAACGCCCAGGAGCAGGGCCTGCAGCGGGCCCGGCGCAATATCGATGCCTGGTGGCCGGCCATCGAACAGGGGGCCGAGGCCATCGTGCAGACCGCCAGCGGTTGCGGAGCCTTCGTCAAGGATTACGCCCAACTGCTGGCCCGTGACCCGCTCTATGCGGACAAGGCCAGGCGGGTCAGCAGCCTGACCCGGGACCTGGTGGAAGTGCTGCAGGGCGAGCCGCTGGAGCGCCTCGACATCCAGACCAAGCTGCGCCTGGCGTTCCACTGCCCCTGCACCCTGCAGCACGCCCAGCAGCTCGGCGGCGCGGTCGAGGCGCTGCTCGCCCGGCTCGGTTTCCAGCTCAGCGCGGTGAGCGACAGCCACCTGTGCTGCGGCTCGGCGGGTAGCTATTCGTTGACCCAGCCGGCGCTGTCGCGGCAGCTGCGCGACAACAAGCTCGATGCCCTGGAAAGCGGCCAGCCGGAGGTGATCGTCACCGCCAATATCGGTTGCCAGACCCACCTCGACGGTGCCGGGCGCACCCCGGTGCGGCACTGGATCGAGCTGGTGGAAGAGGCCCTGAGCTGAATATCGAGGCCAGGCCCGCCCGGACTGGTTCCGGGCGGCGCTGGCCGTCAATTTCCGGATTGCATCCGGGTTATGCAACGCGAATACGAGGCATGCCATGCACCACAAAGCCGTACTCAGCCAGACCGAGGTTACCCGCATCATCAATGCCGCCCGCGCCGAGGCGCAGCATAACGGCTGGGCCGTGGCGATTGCCGTGGTCGACGATGGCGGCCACCCGCTGGCCCTGGAACGCCTCGACGGCTGCGCGCCGATCGGGGCCTATATCGCCACCGAAAAGGCCCGCACCTCGGCCCTCGGGCGGCGCGAATCGAAAGGTTATGAAGAGATGGTCAACGGCGGGCGCAGTGCCTTTCTCTCCGCGCCGCTGCTGACTGCTCTGGAAGGCGGTGTTCCGATCCTTGTCGAGGGGCAGGTGATTGGGGCGGTGGGGGTGTCCGGGGTCAAGGCCGAACAGGATGCCCAGGTGGCCAAGGCCGGCATCGTCGCCCTGTAAACATGCGGCCTGGCCGCCAACCGATTAGGAGAGCGTAATGAGTGATCGTGTGAACTGTCATGGCCTGCAGGTGGCCAGCAACCTGCAGCGTTTCGTCGATGGCGAAGTGCTGCCCGGCACCGGCCTGCAGCCCGAGGCTTTCTGGGCTGGTTTTGCGGACCTGGTGCATGACCTGGCCCCGCACAATCGCGCCCTGCTCGCCGAGCGCGAGCGGCTGCAGACCGAGCTGGATGCCTGGCACCGTGCCCATCCCGGCCCGGTAAGCGACATGCCGGCCTACCGCGCCTTTCTCGAGGCCATCGGTTATCTGCTGACACCACCGGCGCAGGTGCAGGCCAGCACCGCCCAGGTCGACAGCGAAATCAGCAGCCAGGCCGGCCCGCAACTGGTGGTGCCGGTGATGAATGCGCGCTACGCGCTGAACGCCGCCAATGCGCGCTGGGGCTCGCTGTATGACGCGCTCTACGGCACCGACGCGATCGGCGAGGAGGGTGGCGCGCAGAAAGGCCCCGGCTATAACCAGGTGCGCGGGGCCAGGGTGATTGCCTTCGCTCGCGCCTTCCTCGACCAGGCCGCGCCGCTGGCCAGCGGCTGCCATGCCGATGCCGTCAGCTACCGGGTGGTCGCCGGCCAGTTGCAGGTCACGCTGGCCGATGGCACGCACAGCACCCTGGCGCAGCCGGAGAAGTTCCGCGGCCACCAGGGCGAGGCGGCGCAGCCCTGCGCCATTCTGCTGCAGAACCACGGTCTGCATGTGGAAATCCAGATCGACCCCAGCAGCCCGGTTGGCCAGACCGATGCCGCCGGGGTCAAGGACCTGCTGATCGAGGCGGCGCTGTCGACCATTCTCGATTGCGAGGACTCGGTCGCCGCGGTGGACGCCGCCGACAAGCTGCTGATCTACCGCAACTGGCTGGGCCTGATGCAGGGCGACCTCAGCGAGACCCTGGAGAAGGGCGGTCGCGCCATCGTCCGCCGGCTCAACCCGGACCGCGAGTACATCGCCGCCGATGGTTCGGCCCTGACCCTGCACGGCCGCTCGCTGCTGCTGGTGCGCAATGTCGGCCACCTGATGAGCAATCCGGCGATCCTCGATAACGAGGGGCGCGAGATTCCCGAGGGCATCCTCGACGGCGTGATGACCAGCCTGATTGCCCTGCATGACCTCAAGCGCCGCGGCAACTCGCGCAGCGGCAGCGTCTATATCGTCAAGCCGAAGATGCACGGCCCGCAGGAAGTGGCCTTCGCCGACCAGCTGTTCGGCCGCATCGAAGACCTCCTCGGCCTGCCGCGCAACACCCTGAAGATGGGCATCATGGACGAGGAACGGCGCACCAGTGTCAACCTCAAGGCCTGCATCGCCGCCGCCAGCGCGCGGGTGGCCTTTATCAACACCGGCTTCCTCGACCGTACCGGCGACGAGATGCACACGGCCATGGAGGCCGGGCCGATGCTGCGCAAGGGCGACATGAAGAGCACGCCGTGGATTCAGGCCTACGAGCGCAACAACGTGCTGGTTGGCCTCGGCTGCGGCCTGCGCGGCCGCGCGCAGATCGGCAAGGGCATGTGGGCCATGCCGGACCTGATGGCCGACATGCTGCAGCAGAAGATCGCTCATCCCCGGGCCGGGGCCAGTACCGCCTGGGTGCCGTCGCCGACCGCTGCGGTATTGCATGCCCTGCACTATCACCAGGTCGACGTGCAGGCGGTCCAGCGCGAACTGGAAAGCATCGACTGCAACGCCGAGCGCGACCGTCTGCTCGACGACCTGCTGACGGTTCCGGTGGCCGCCACGCCCGACTGGAGCGCGGAGGATATCCAGGAGGAACTGGACAACAACTGCCAGGGCATCCTCGGTTACGTGGTGCGCTGGGTCGAGCAGGGCGTCGGTTGTTCCAAGGTGCCGGATATCCACAACGTCGGCCTGATGGAAGACCGCGCCACCTTGCGCATCTCCAGCCAGCATATTGCCAACTGGCTGCACCACGGTGTGGTCGCGCCGGCCCAGGTCGAGGAGACCCTGCAGCGCATGGCCCGGGTGGTGGACGCGCAGAATGCCGGCGATCCGCTGTACCGGCCGATGGCAGCCGATTATGCCGGCTCGGCGGCGTTCCAGGCCGCCAGCGCGTTGGTGTTCAAGGGTCGCGAGCAGCCCAGCGGCTATACCGAGCCCTTGCTGCACGCCTGGCGCTTGCGCTTCAAACAACAAGCCTGAAGGCGGTTCGGCCGCCGTCAAGGGTAGCCCCCGGGTGGTGGGGGCAGAGTAAAAGCGGCCCCGACAGTCCATGGCTGTCGGGGCCCTCGAGCATGAGCGCGGCGGCGGGTGATCCCTGCCGCCGCTGCTCGCGGAGCGCAGGGGTCCATGCGCTCTCGATGCGTGGCACCGGGTACCCCCGGAAACTGTGGTTCACAAAAAGAAAAAGGAACCAACCATGAGTCAAACACTGCTGTCCATCCTGGCCTTTGTGCCGCTGGTGCTGGCGGGCGTACTGCTGATCGGCTTTCGCTGGCCGGCCAAATACGCCATGCCGGTGGTTTTCCTGCTGACGGCCATTATCGGCCTGAGTGCCTGGGACATGTCCCTCAACCGGGTCATTGCCTCCAGCCTGCAGGGCCTGATCCTCACCGCGGCGATCCTCTGGATCATCTTCGGTGCAATTCTGCTGCTCAATACCCTCAAGCATTCCGGCGGTATCAGTGCCATTCGCCGTGGCTTCGCCAATATCACCCCGGACCGCCGGGTTCAGGCCCTGATCGTGGCCTGGCTGTTCGGCTGCTTTATCGAAGGTGCTTCAGGCTTCGGTACGCCGGCGGCAGTGGCGGCACCGTTGCTGGTCGCCCTCGGCTTCCCTGCTCTGGCGGCCGTGGTGCTGGGGATGATGGTGCAATCCACCCCGGTGTCCTTCGGTGCGGTGGGCACACCGATCCTGGTGGGGGTGGGGTCCGGTCTGGACAAGAGCGGGATCAGCGAACAACTGGTGGCGGTGGGCAGCAACTGGGAGGTGTTCTTCCATCTGATCTACTCGCGGGTGGCCATCACCCACGGCCTGATCGGCCTACTGATGCCATTGCTCATGGTGATGATCATGACTCGCTTCTTCGGCAAGAATCAGTCGTGGAAGGAAGGCCTGGCCGTGGCTCCCTTCGCCATCTTTACCGCCATCTGCTTCTCGCTGCCCTATATGGCCGCCGGGGTGTTTCTCGGCCCTGAATTCCCTTCGATGATCGGTGCCCTGGTCGGCCTGGCCATCGTGGTGCCGGCCGCCAAGGCCGGATTTCTGTTGCCCAAGCAGACCTGGGATTTCGCCGAGGCGAAAGACTGGCCAGCCGAATGGATGGGCAAGATCGAGATGAAGATCGAGGACGTGGCCGGCAAGTCGCCGGTGTCCGTGCCCATGGCCTGGGCTCCCTACCTGCTGCTGGCGATCTTCCTGGTGCTGTCGCGGATCTTCCCCGAACTCAAGGCGGCGCTGCTGTCGGTCAGCTTCGGCTGGAAGGACATCCTCGGTGAAACCGGGGTCTCCGGCACCCTGGAGCCCCTCTATCTGCCGGGCGGCATCCTGTGCATGGTGGTGCTGGTGACCGTGTTCCTGCATCGCATGCGCTTCAGTGAACTGGCTGCAGCAGTCGGCGAATCGAGCCGGACCCTGCTGGGGGCCGGGTTCGTGCTGATTTTCACCATTCCCATGGTGCGCATCCTGATCAACTCCGGCGTCAACGGCTCCGACCTGGTGTCGATGCCGGTGGCCATGGCGCAGCTGGTGGCCGACAGTGTGGGCGGCGTGTATCCGTTCTTCGCTCCGGCGGTGGGCGCGCTGGGGGCCTTTATCGCCGGCTCCAACACGGTGTCCAACCTGATGCTCTCGCAGTTCCAGTTCAACACCGCCGGCCTGTTGGGGTTGTCCGGGGCGATGATGGTGGCGGCGCAGTCGGTGGGTGCGGCGGCGGGCAATATGATCGCGATCCACAACGTGGTGGCGGCCTCCGCCACCGTGGGCCTGCTCGGCCGCGAGGGCATTACCCTGCGCAAGACCATGCTGCCGACCCTCTACTACCTGCTGGCCGCTGGCAGCCTGACCATGCTGGCCATGTACGGTATGGGCATCGGTGATCCGTTGCTGGCTACGCCCTGAGGCGCGGGTGCCGCCCGGTGCGTTGGGCGGCACCCGACTTTAGTTGGCCCGCCAGTGGGCGGCTTTCACCCTTCGGCCGCTTGGCGCACCCACGCATTTACGGTAGTTTGCCTCGCGCAATAGCCGTGAGATTCGCCAGAGGTAGTTATGAAGAAGTGGCAATGTGTGGTCTGTGGACTGATTTACGACGAAAGCCAGGGTTGGCCCGATGAAGGCATCGCCGCTGGTACGCCGTGGCAGGATGTTCCGGAAGACTGGCTCTGCCCCGACTGTGGCGTGGGCAAGATGGATTTCGAAATGATTGAGATCGGTTGATCGGCAATCTTTAAACGGCGACCTGCGGGTCGCCGTTTTGTTTAGGCCTGCGCATACTTAAGACCGGACAAGCCGACTGATGGGCGAGGTGGGTATGCGCAAATGGCAGTGTGTGGTCTGTGGCTTTATCTATGACGAGGCCCTTGGCTGTCCCGAGGAGGGGATTGCCGCTGGCACCGCCTGGGAAGATATTCCCGCCGACTGGCTGTGCCCCGACTGTGGAGTCGGCAAGGCCGACTTCGAGATGATCGAGATCGCCTGAGCCACCGCCCCCTGGAAAATGCGTTCTGGCCACGGCCGCCGTGCTGTCGCCAAGTTGAGGAGTCGATCATGAGTGCACCCCTAGTAATAGTCGGCACCGGCCTGGCCGGTTACAACCTGGCGCGCGAGTGGCGCAAGCTCGACAGCGAGACGCCTTTGCTGCTGATTACCGCCGACGACGGGCGCTCCTATTCCAAGCCCATGCTCTCCACCGGTTTCGGCAAGAACAAGGATGCCGATGGCCTGAGCATGGCCGAGCCTGGGGCCATGGCCGAGCAGCTCAAGGCAGAAGTGCGTACCCACACCCGCATCAGCGGCATCGACCCGGGCCACAAGCAGCTGTGGATAGGCGAGGAGGCGGTGCCCTACCGCGACCTGATCCTGGCCTGGGGGGCCGAGCCGATCCGTGTACCGGTGGCCGGAGATGCCCAGGATGCGATCCTGCCGATCAATGACCTGGAGGACTACGCGCGCTTCCGTACCGCGGCGGCGGGTAAGCAGCGGTTGCTGCTGCTCGGGGCCGGTCTGATCGGCTGCGAGTTCGCCAACGACCTTAGTCTGGGCGGCTATCAGGTCGAACTGGTGGCACCCTGCGAGCAGGTGATGCCCGGCCTGCTGCATCCGGCGGCGGCCGCGGCCGTCCAGGCGGGGCTGGAAAGCCTCGGCGCGCGCTTCCACCTGGGGCCGGTGCTGGCCAGCCTCAACCACAAGGGTGAGGCCCTGGAGGCGCACCTTTCGGACGGTAGCGTGCTGAGCTGTGACCTGGTGCTCTCGGCCGTGGGCCTGCGCCCGCGCACCGAACTGGCGGCGGCCGCCGGCCTGGCGGTCAATCGCGGGGTGGTGGTCGATCGTCTGCTGCAGACGTCCCACGCCAATATCTATGCCCTCGGCGACTGCGCCGAGGTCGATGGCCTCAACCTGCTCTATGTCATGCCCCTGATGACCTGCGCCCGCGCCCTGGCCCAGACCCTGGCAGGCAAGCCGACCGCGGTCAGCTACGGACCCATGCCGGTGACGGTGAAAACCCCGGTCTGCCCGCTGGTGGTGTCGCCGCCACCGCGCGGCCTGCAGGGCGAGTGGAGCGTGGAAGGCTGTGGCGGTGACATCAAGGCGCTGTGCCGGGACAGCAGCGGAGCCCTGCTCGGGTACGCGCTGACCGGTACGGCCGTGCAGGAAAAATTGGCCTTGAATAAGGCTCTGCCGGCACTTTTGGCGTAAATGTCAGCTGTTCTGTCGGTTATGTCTTTATGTTGTCCGCTGAAACTGTCTGACAACACTGGCGCAGCTCTAAATGGCATGCCATTCTCGGTGGGTCTGCCGCAGCCCAGAGCTGTTGCGGCGCCTTGGACGCTGCTCGCGCAGAGCAGCCCCGGACACAACAACAAAAACCGTCAAAGAGGCATTTATGCGTAAACCGGAACTCGCCGCCGCCATCGCGGACAAGGCAGATCTGACTAAAGATCAGGCCAACCGTGTACTCAACGCCGTACTCGAAGAAATCACTGGTGCATTGAACCGCAAGGACAGTGTCACCCTGGTGGGCTTCGGGACCTTCGTCCAACGTCATCGCGGTGCTCGCACCGGGAAAAATCCGCAAACCGGCGAGCCGGTGAAGATCAAGGCCAGCAACACTGTCGCCTTCAAGCCGGGCAAGTCGCTGAAAGACGCAGTCAACTAAGTTGCAAAACCCGGAGCCGCCAGGCTCCGGGTTGCTCACCTCGCTGTTTTCCCTTCTTTCAGCCGGATGTAGTCCCCAGCGCGAAGCGCTACAATGCGCGGCCTTTTCATTCCCCCTCGCGAGGCCTTGCGCATGAAATTCCGTTTTCTTCTGTGGATGCTGGGCCGTCTGATGGCCAAGGCCAGCCGTGACAATCCGGCGTTTCAGCAACAGCTCGAAGGCCGCGATATGGTCTTTCAGCTGCACACCCTGGACGGCAAGGTTGCCCGCCACTTTATCGTCAAGGACCGGCGCATCAGCAGCAAGCGCGGCCCGGCCAACGAACCCGCCTTTGCTCTGGGCTTCAAGGATGCCGCCTACGGCTTCGCCACCATGAGTGCGAAGAACAAGCAGCTGGCCTTTATGCAGGGCATCCAGAACAAGGAGATCCAGATCCAGGGCAACCCGGCACTGGTGATCTGGTTCCAGGGCCTGACCAAGTACCTGATGCCGAAGAAGAAAACCGAGGCGAAGAAAGCCGCCTGAGCCGCAGCGTCACGCGTCAGGGCTGGCCGGGGTGCTCGGCATTGGTTAGGCTGGGCCGAGTTTTCCGAGAGTCCGCCCATGCGTTTGCTGATTACCCTTCTGTGTCTGACTGCCAGCCTGGCCCATGCCGCGCCACCCAAAGCCGAAGCCTTTGCCCCGCTGTTCGAACTGGCCGGTATCCGCCTGCTCTGCGAGCAGAGTGCGCCGCTGGTGCAGCGCGGCCTCGGCAAACAGCAACAGGCGCAACTGGCCCGGCTGTTCGCCGCCGATGCCCTGTGCCTGGATCTGGCCAAGCGCATGGCGGCCAGCTTCGATCAGAAGAGCCTGATCGAAGCTAAGCGTGTGCTTGAGAGCCCGCTGGCCCAGGGCTTTACCGCCGCCGAGCGGGCGGTGGGCGAGGGTGGCGCAGAAGACCTGGCCGCCTATCGTCAGCAACTGGCCGAGCGGCCACCGCGGGAGGAACGACTGCAGCTGGTCAAGCGCCTGGATGCCGCGGCCCACACCACCGCACTGGCTACTCTGTTGCGCTATGAGGTCGGCAAGACCCAGGCCCTGCTGACCCTCAAGGCCCGTGGCGAAAGCATCGACGAACAGGCCCTGAGCAGCCAGACCCAGGCTCAGGAGCAGGCCCTGCGGGCCTCCAGCGCCACCGCGGTGGAGTCATTTATGCTGTTCGCCTACCGGCGCATGCCCAGTGCGCAGCTGGCCGACTATGCAGCGCTCTACGAGGAGGAAACGGTCGCGCTACTGCTGGAGCGCAGCCTGGAAATTTTCCCCGAGCTGTTTGCCGCGCGCCGCGCCCAGCTGCGTAAATAACCCCCAGGCAGCGTTCGCGGTCGAGATCGCCCACACAAAAAAGCGCCCCCATCGCAAATCCTTTAGGAGCGGCGGGGGCGCTTTTTGCTGGCTACGGCCAGGTGATGGGGTATGGGGCTCTTGTGGGAGCGGACCGGACCTGTCCGCGAACTTCGCGGCTGAAGCCCCTCCCACAGGGTGTGCAACAGCTAACGGCGTCGTGCGCCTAATCCACCTTGCGAGCGGCCTACCCTCCTGCGTTTTTCAGCGGTCTCCGCAGGCTTCAAATGCCGCAAGCATTTAGGAGATCCCCCGCCGTCCAGACGCCGCGCTGTCGCGCAGCAAACTGGGGGCAATTGCGTCTTTCGGCTTGTAGGTACCTGTAGGAGCGGCTGGGCGGCACTCCGCCATGCCCGCGATGCGTTTCGCGGGCATGGAACTGGGTGTCCCCCCCGCGCCTACAGGTCTTTGTGCTGATTTGATTTCTGTATATAAAACAAAGAGTTATTTTTTTGATGAGAGCGCGCCATGCGTGCGAATCGCCGGCATGGCGGGGGGCCGCCCAGCGGAGTGCCGCCCAGCCGCTCCGCTAACGGCGCATGGGGCTCCTCTAGTATTGCGAAGCCAGCTCACGCAGGGCCACTTCGGCGGCCAGCACCTTGTTGACCGCTTCCTCGGCCTTGTCGCGGCTGATGCCCAGGTTATCGAGCAGGTTCTGCGGGATTTCGCCCTGGGGGCCGGCCCCGATGCCGTGGTTGCGCAGCAGTTTTACCGCCAGGCACACCAGGTTGGGGTACATCGCGTGGGGGCCGTTGTAGTCGGTGTCGTGCTGGAAGCGCAGGGCGCTGGCCAGTTCTTCCGGCATATCCCAGTAGCGCATCAGCCAGGCCCCGATCTGCTCGCGGCTGATCCCCAGCAGGTGCTGCTCGATATAGCTGGAAGGCAGGTGCGGGTTGACCTCCAGGTGCCGGCAGATCAGCGAGAAATGCGGCGGAAACACATGCGCCAGGACCAGGTAGCCGAAGTTGTGCAGCAGCCCGGCGAGGTAGGTCAGGCCGGCTTCCGGGCGCTGGGCGCGGGGGATGGCGCGGGTCAGGCCTTCGATCACTGCGGCGGTGTAGATCGCCTGCTGCCAGTAGGGGGTGGCGTGCTGCGGTTTGTCCTTGGGCAGGCTCAGGGTCTTGCCCAGCGCCAGGCCCAGGGCCAGGTTGATCACCAGGTCGAAGCCCAGTACGCGGACGATGGCGTCCTCCACCGAGCGGATCTTGCCGGGGGCGGCGTAGTAGGGCGAAGCGGCCCAGCTGACCACCTGGGCGGCCAGCGCCGGGTCGGTTTCCACCACGCCGGTGATGTCGTCCACCGTGGCATCCGGGTCGACCCGCAGCTTGATGATCTTCTGCGCGGTTTCCGGCAGCGGCGGGATCTCGATGGTTTCTTCCAGACGCTGCTGAATGCGCCGGGCGGTAAAGGCCTGCACCGCCTGGGTGATTTCGGCGCGGTCGTCGTCGGGGCGATCGAGGTTCAGGCGGATATTTTCCAGCGGCTCGCCGAAGCGTGCGGCGCTGGCCTTGCTCAACAGGTTCTTGAAGGCCTCGGTGGACAGCTCCAGCAGCACGCCAGGGGTGCCGGATTCGACAAACAGGCTGGGCACCTGCAGCAGACGCTCATCGTACAGGCAGGGCGAACTGGTCAGCGGCGGCAGCCCGGGCATGGTTTTCAGGTTGTGCTTGCCGAGCATGCGCTCCAGGCGCTCCGGCTTGACTGCTACGAGTTGGCGGCCGGTCAGTTCGGTGAGGCGCTTGAGGTCGAGCAGCTGGCTCTGTGGGTAGAGCACCAGCAGGGCTCCGACGGCATCGTCGAGGAGGACCGCCTGCAGGCGCTGCGCGGCCGGCAGATTGGGCAGGTCGCTGCGCACCTGATAGCTCAGGCCCAGCTTCTCCAGAAGTTGCAGAATCACCGCTGGGGGTTGCGGCGCGGTGTCGGTGGAGAGGGCGAGTTCAGTCATGGCGATATCCGGCTGAGGCAGCAGTTTGGCAAGTATATGCAGCTGTTGGGATGGGCTAGGCGTTCAGGCGACGGATGCCCTGTGTGGGGTCTGTTGGCATTTCGTTCGCGGCCGCGCCGGAGTCTGTTTTAGCACGAGGCAAGGCACGAGACACGAAGTTTGGTATTCCAAATGAGTGTCGAGAAACGCAGCATCGCGCTAAAACAGACCCGGCCCTTCGGGTTGCGCGAAAAGTCTCGCCATGCGGTGTTGGAGGACTTGGCAAGGGAACAACCATTACCTGCGTCCTCCGCCTAGCCTGGCGAGATTTTTCGCAGCAACGCGGTTCGCGTACGAAACGTCAACAGACCCCCTGTTCACACTTGCCCATATTGTTGTCCGTGGCGTAACCAGCGCTCCAGCAGCGGGCTGACATGCTGCGGCCAGCGCTCCAGCAGGGCCTGGGCGGCGTCGCGCACCGCCGGCAGCAGGTCGGCGTCGCGCATCAGATCGGCCACCTTGAACTGCAACAGGCCGGTCTGACGGGTGCCGAGCATTTCGCCGGGGCCACGCAGTTCCAGGTCCTTTTCGGCGATAACGAAACCATCGCAGGTCTCGCGCATGATTGCCAGCCGTTCGCGGCCCAATTGCGACAGCGGCGGATGGTAGAGCAGCAGACAATGGCTGGCGGCGCTGCCGCGACCGACCCGCCCGCGCAGCTGGTGCAACTGGGCGAGCCCTAAGCGTTCGGGGTTTTCGATAATCATCAGGCTGGCATTGGGCACGTCGACGCCGACTTCGATCACCGTGGTGGCCACCAGCAGCTGCAGCTGGCCCTGCTTGAACTGATCCATCACCGCGGCTTTTTCCGCCGGCTTCATGCGCCCGTGGATCAGCCCGACATTCAGTCCGCCCAGCGCCGCCGATAAATCTTCGAAGGTGGTTTCGGCGGCCTGGCAGGTGAGCTCTTCGGATTCCTCGATCAGGGTGCATACCCAGTAGGCCTGTCGCCCTTCGTTGCAGGCCAGGCGCACCCGCTCGACCACTTCCAGGCGGCGGCTGTCGGCGATCACCAGGGTATTGACCGGGGTGCGCCCGGGCGGCAGTTCGTCGAGGATCGAGGTGTCGAGGTCGGCATAGGCGCTCATCGCCAGGGTTCTGGGGATCGGGGTGGCGGTCATGATCAGCTGGTGCGGGCACATGCGCCCGCCGATACCTTTCTGCCGCAGGGCCAGGCGCTGCTGCACGCCGAAGCGGTGCTGTTCGTCGATAATCACCAGGGCGAGTTTGTGGAACTGCACTTCTTCCTGAAACAGCGCGTGGGTGCCGACCACCATGGGCGCGCCGGCGGCGATCTGTGCCAGGGCGCTGGCGCGGGCCTTGCCCTTGAGCTTGCCGGCCAGCCAGGCGACCTCGATGCCCAGCGGCGCGAGCCATTTGCTGAAGGTGATGAAGTGTTGCTCGGCGAGGATCTCGGTGGGGGCCATCAGCGCCACCTGGTAACCGGCCTCCAGGGCCTGCAGCGCGGCGAAGGCGGCGACCACGGTCTTGCCCGCGCCGACATCGCCCTGCACCAGACGCAGCATGGGCTCGTCCTGGCTGAGGTCGTAGGCGATTTCCGCGCCGACCCGCTGCTGTGCGCCGGTGGGGGCGAAGCCCAGGTTGGCCAGGTAGTGCTGCGGCAGGTTTTTCGCGAGAGGTAGCGCCGGGGCCTGCTGCGCGCGGACGCTTTCACGCAGGCGTTGCAGCGACAGCTGGTGGGTCAGCAGTTCCTCGAAGGCCAGGCGGTGCTGGGCCCAGTGGCGGCCTTCGGCGAGTTCTTCCAGATTGGCATCCGGCGGTGGCCGGTGCAGGTAACGAATGGCCTGATCGAGCGGGCTGAGCTGGTAATCGTCGGCCAGTTCGCGCGGCAGCCAATCCGGCAGGCTGTGTGGGCCGAGGCGGGCCAGGGCCTGTTCGCTCAAGGCGCGCAGGCGTTGCTGGGTCAGGCCTTCGGTGCTCGGGTAGATGGGGGTCAGGCACTGTTCCACGGCAATCGGCTCGCTGCCCGACAGCGCGCGGTATTCCGGGTGGTAGATCTCCAGGCCCGAAGAGCCGGGGCGCACCTCGCCGTAGCAGCGCACCTGAGTGCCGCGCTTGAGGCCTTCCTTCTGCGCCTGGCTGAAGTGGTAGAAGCGCAGGGAGAGGGTGCCGCTGCCGTCCTGCAGGCGCACCAGCAGGCTGCGGCGGCGACCCATGACGATATCGGCGCCGGACACCACGCCTTCGATCACCGCGTCCTGCCCCGGGCGCAACGCGCCAATGGGCACCACGCGGGTGCGGTCCTGGTAGCGCAGCGGCAGGTGGAACAGCACGTCCTGCAGGGTTTCCAGGCCGACCTTGGCGAGCTTTTCGGCCAGGGCCGCGCCCACGCCTTTTAGCGCGGTGACGGAAACCGCAGCGAGCTCGGTCATGGGGCGCGCCTTAGGCGGTTTTTGCTGGCGGGCGGGCCACCGAGCACAGGCGGATCGAGTCGGTCAGCACTTCGATGGCGTTGGGCCGCGGGAAGCTGGCGCGCCAGGCGATGGCCACGGTGCGGAACGGCGCGGGCGGGCTGAGTGGGCGCACTTCGATCACGCCGGGGGCGTAGTGGTGGCTGTCCACTGCGGAGAACGGCAGGATCGAGATGCCGAGGCCTGAGGCGACCATATGGCGGATGGTTTCCAGGGAGCTGGATTCCACCGTGGTGTGCTTGGCGCTGTCTTCGCCGCCTTTGCGCAGGCTGGGGCAGGCTTCCAGTACCTGATCGCGGAAGCAGTGACCTTCACCGAGCAGCAGCAAGCTCTTGTCGTTGAGCAGCGCGCTGTCGATGGTTTTCAGCTCGGCCCAGGGGTGACCGGCGGGCAGCAGGGCGTAGAAGGATTCATCGTAGAGCGGCTTGGTCAGCACATCGGCTTCCTGAAACGGCAGGGCGATGATGATGGCGTCCAGCTCGCCGTTGCGCAGCTTGTCGCGCAGCACGTGGGTGAAATTTTCCTCTATATACAGCGGCATATCCGGGGCAACCCGGTGCAGCTGCGGGATCAGATGGGGAAACAGGTAAGGCCCGACCGTGTAGATGGCCCCGATCTTCAGCGGTGCGGCCATCTGGTTCTTGCCGACCTGGGCCAGCTCGCGGATGCTCTGGGCCTGTTCCAGCACCTTCTGCGCCTGGGTGACGATGCCCTCGCCGACTGGGGTCAGGCGGACCGCGCTCTTGCTGCGCTCGAAGATCAGCACGCCGAGCTCGTCCTCAAGCTTCTTCACTCCCACCGACAGGGTCGGCTGGCTGACATGGCAGCGTTCGGCGGCGCGGCCGAAGTGTTGTTCCTGGGCCAGGGTGACGATGTAGCGCAGTTCGGTGAGGGTCATAGTGTTTATCCATTAAATTGCGCCTAAGCATAGCCTTTGCAATGCAATCAACCAACCGGGCTAAACTGCCCGCCTGCAAATACAGGGAGAAGCCCATGGCGGGTTCAGCGAGTCTTTTGATTGCCGGCTGCGGCGACGTCGGTACGCGTCTGGGCTTGCGCCTGGCCGCGGCGGGTTGGACCGTGCATGGCCTGCGCCGCTCGGTTGCGCAGTTGCCCGCGCAGATCCTGGCGGTGGCCGGGGACCTGCAGGCCGACGCCTGTCCGCCGGCCTGGCCGGCGGGCCAGCTGGATTACCTGGTGTACTGCGTGGCGGCCAGCGAACATGACGAAGCCGGTTACCGCGCCGCCTATGTCGACGGCTTGCGCCGGGTGCTGGGCTGGCTGGCCGAGCATGGGCAGCGGCCCAAGCGCCTGCTGTTCGTTTCCAGCAGCAGTGTTTATGGCCAGCAGGGCGGCGAGTGGGTCGACGAAGCCTCGCCGGCGGAGGCCGAGGGCTATTCCGGGCGCATCATGCGCGAGGCCGAACAGCTGGCGCTGGGCAGTGGCCTGCAGGCCAGCCTGGTGCGCCTGACCGGGATCTACGGACCGGGGCGGCAGTGGCTGCTCAATCAGGTGCGCCAGGGCTACCGGGTGGCCACCGAGCCGCCGCTCTACGGCAATCGCATCCATGTCGACGATGCGGCTGGTCTGCTAGCCTTCCTGCTGCAAGCCGATGCCCGTGGGGTAACGCTGGAGGACTGCTACCTCGGCGTCGACGATGCGCCCGCGCCGCTGCATGAGGTGGTGGCCTGGCTGCGCGAGCAGCTCGGGGTCAGCCACTGGGCGGAGCAGGCGACGGTGCGCCGCGCCGGCAGCAAGCGCTGCAGCAACGCCCGCGCCCGGGCGCTGGGCTGGGTGCCGCAGTACCCCAGTTATCGGGAAGGCTATGCGGCGTTGCTCAAGGGCGAATAAGGCATAGCCGGGGGGCCATATTTGCAGCTTTGGCGGGTGTGCGCTTAGTTGCGCTGTAGCCGCCAGTGCAGCGGACCTTTGTGGTAATCGGGCATCTCGTCGATGGCCGCGCGGTTGAGCGCCGGGAAGATGCGCAGCTGCTCGCCTTCGCGCTCGAACAACCAGCTTTGTCCCTGTTCACCCAGTTGCAGCCAGATGCTGTCGGCCTCGCCGCTCATGGCGGCGCAATCGCCGGCCAGGCACAGGGCGTAGCGATCGGCCCCGGGCAGGCCTTCGAGTTTGCCGTCGGCGGCGAACAGCACCAGGCCGCCTTCACCCTGGCCCTGTTTGATGACCCAGGTGCCGCCCAGGTAGGCCCGATACAGGGCCTGCTCGAAACGGCTGCCGGGCGCGGCGTAACCGCTGTCGGTCGGGTTGGCGCGGACAAAGCGCTGTTGCGGCCAGGTGTCGCTGGCGGCCTGCACCAGCTCGCTGCGGTCGAGGCTAAGCCACTCCTGATGATCGCCATGGAAGTGCACGCGGAAACCGCCATCGGGTTCGCGGCTCAGCCGGCCCTCGCCACGTTCGAAGCCATTGCTGAAGCTGGCTTGCTGGCGCTGGCTATCGATTTGCCATTCCAGGTTGGGGCCATAGGCGAGCAGGGCTTCGCGCAGCTCGCCGCCGGCCGCCGCGGCGTCGATGGCCGCCTGGTTGATCCAGATACCGCTAGGGTCTTGCGTCTGGCTGGCACAGCCGCTGAGTAACAAGGTGGCGAGTAGCAGCAGGCTGGGCAGGCAACGCATGGGACGTCCTTGGAAAGAGGCGGCGGGGTGGGGAAACCCCGCCGGAGGGGCTTACTCGAGTACCAGAATCGCGTCCATTTCCACTTGGGCACCCTTCGGCAGTGCTGCTACGCCGATGGCGGCGCGGGCCGGGTAGGGTTGCTGGAAGTAGCGGCCCATGACTTCGTTGACGGTGGCGAAATGCGACAGGTCGGTGAGGAAGATGTTCAGCTTGACCACGTCCTTGAACGAGCCACCAGCGGCTTCCATGACGGCCTTGAGGTTCTCGAATACCTGTACGGTCTGGGCCTCGAAGCCTTCAACCAGCTCCATGGTGACGGGGTCCAGCGGAATCTGCCCGGACATGTAGACAGTGTTGCCGGCCTTGATCGCCTGGGAATAGGTGCCGATGGCGGCCGGGGCCTTGTCGGAATTGATAACGCTTCTGCTCATGGAAAAACTCCTTGGAAAGAAGCAGCTTCAAGCCAGGCTTCAAGCTGCAGGTAAAGGCGGATGCAGGCTACAGATTGCGAGCTGCAGGCTCAAGGACAGGCTTTTGCTAGGCCTTGACCCGGTTGATATGAATCACGCCCTTGAGCGCGCGCAGCTTCCTGATCACCCGGGCCAGGTGCACGCGGTCATGCACGCTGACGGTCAGCAGGACCACGCTGATGCGGCCGTCGCGCTCGTCCATGCTGATCTTCTCGATATTGCCGTCGGCGGCGTTGACGCTGCCGGCCAGCAGGGCGATCAGGCCGCGCTGGTGTTCCAGTTCGATGCGCAGTTCGACGTTGAACTCGCCGACCACGTCCTTGGCCCAGGACAGCTGGATGCACTTCTCCGGGTTATGCCGGATTTCGCCGATGTTCCTGCAGGTTTCCAGGTGCACCACCATGCCCTTGCCCGCGGACAGGTGGCCGACGATGGGGTCTCCGGGAATCGGCGTGCAGCATTTTGCATAGCTCAGCACCAGGCCTTCGGTGCCGCGGATCGCCAGCGGGCCTTCGGCGTTCTGCAGGGTTTCGCCGCCATCGCTGAGCAGGCGGCGCGCCACCACATAAGCCATGCGATTGCCCAGACCGATATCTTCCAGCAGGTCTTCGATCACCTCCAGGCGATACTCGTCGAGCACCGCCTTGACCCGTTCCGGCGCGAGCTTCTCGACCCGGCTGTTGAAGCCGGCCAGCACCTTGTTCAGCAGGCG
The DNA here is from genome assembly GCA_964578635.1 of uncultured Pseudomonas sp. Lineage (GTDB taxonomy): Bacteria > Pseudomonadota > Gammaproteobacteria > Pseudomonadales > Pseudomonadaceae > Aquipseudomonas. Next base: position 10,917 of record CAZOEC010000049.1, on the reverse strand, counting down.
CTCGCCGAGGCTGATCGACTCGGAGCGGCGTTGCAGCTTGAGGGCATGGCGGATATGGGTGCGCGCCTTGCCGGTGACCACGAAGTTGAGCCAGGCCGGGTTCGGCCGCGCGCCGGGGGCGCTGACGATTTCCACCGTGGCCCCGCTCTGCAGCGGCTCGGACAGCGGTGCCAGGCGGCGGTTGATGCGGCAGGCGATGCAGGTGTTGCCGACATCGGTGTGCACGGCGTAGGCGAAGTCCACCGCGGTCGAGCCCTTGGGCAGCTCCATGATCCGCCCCTTGGGGGTGAACACATAGACCTCGTCGGGGAACAGGTCGATCTTTACGCTTTCGATAAACTCCAGCGAGTTGCCGGCGCGCTGCTGCATTTCCAGTACGCCCTTGACCCACTGCCGCGCGCGGGCGTGGCTGCCCTTGGGCTGGTCTTCCTCGTTGGATTTGTACAGCCAGTGGGCGGCGATGCCGTTGTTGGCCAGCTCTTCCATCTCGCGGGTGCGGATCTGGATCTCGATCGGCACGCCGTGCATGCCGAACAGGGTGGTGTGCAGCGACTGGTAGCCGTTGGCCTTGGGGATCGCGATGTAGTCCTTGAAACGGCCGGGCAGGGGCTTGTACAGGTTGTGCACGGCACCGAGCACGCGGTAGCAGGTGTCGACCTTGTCGACGATGATGCGGAAGGCGTAGACGTCCATGATCTCGTTGAAGGCCCGACGCTTGCCGCGCATCTTCTGGTAGATGCCGTAGAGGTGCTTCTCGCGGCCCATCACCTCGCCTTCCATACCCTCGCGGGCCAGGCAGTGGCTGATCGATTCCTCGATCTTGTTGACGATTTCCTTGCGGTTGCCGCGGGCCCGGCGCACGGCGGCGCGGATGCGCTCGGAGCGCATCGGGTGCATGGCCTTGAAACCCAGGTCCTCGAACTCGATGCGCATGCTGTGCATGCCCAGGCGGTTGGCGATGGGCGCGTAGATTTCCAGGGTTTCCTTGGCGATGCGCCGGCGTTTCTCGCCGGACAGCACTTCCAGGGTGCGCATGTTGTGCAGGCGGTCGGCCAGCTTGACCAGGATCACGCGGATATCGCGGGCCATGGCCATGGCCATTTTCTGGAAGTTCTCGGCCTGGGCCTCGGCCTTGGTCTCGAAGTTCATCTGGGTCAGCTTGCTGACCCCATCGACCAGTTCAGCCACGGATTCGCCGAACTGGGCGTCCAGGGCTTCCTTGGCAATGCCGGTGTCTTCGATTACGTCATGCAGCATGGCGGCCATCAGGCTCTGATGGTCCATGTGCATATCAGCGAGGATGCTCGCCACCGCCAGGGGATGGGTGACGTAGGCTTCGCCGCTGCGCCGGCGCTGGCCGTCGTGGGCCTGCTCGGCGTAGAAATAGGCGCGACGCACCAGATTGACCTGGTTGTCGTCGAGGTAGGTCGAAAGTCTGTCGGCGAGGGCGTCTATGCTCGGCATGGGCGTTCCCCTTGCCGATTCAGATGACCCTGCGCCTGACGACGTCGACCCGGCATAGGCTTACAGAGGCTCGTTGGCCTCTTCCTCGAATGCGGCAAACAGCGGTTCTTCTTCGACGATCTCGTCCTGAGCGATGACGTCATAGCTCATCAGGCCGGCAGCGATTTCGCGCAGGGCGACCACGGTCGGCTTGTCGTTTTCCCAGGCGAGCTTCGGCTCTTTGCCGCCGGTGGCCAGCTGGCGCGAACGCTTGGTGGCGAGCATGACCAGCTCGAAGCGGTTATCAACGTGGTCCAGGCAATCTTCGACGGTAACGCGGGCCATGGTGTTCCTCGTAGCAAATGCGTAATAAAGCGGGCCCAAATGGGCGGGCGGACTGGATAGTCTAGTTAAGCCCGAGGTGCGGCCGCAAGCTTTAAGCTACAAGCGGCAAGAAATACCCCGGCTGTGATCCCGCCGCCCAGGGCGTTAAACCAGCAATTCGCTGAGCAAACCGCTGTGGCGCTGCTGTTGCGGCCCCTGCAGCAGTTGGTTGGCGCGGAAAATGGATTTCAGGTCGCTGAGGGCATGGGCGAAGTCGTCGTTGATCAGCAGGTAGTCGTATTCGACGTAGTGGCTCATCTCGCTGACCGCCTCGCGCATGCGCCGCTCGATGATCTCGCCGCTGTCCTGGCCGCGGTTGGTCAGGCGATGGCGCAGGGCCTCCTGGGTCGGCGGCAGGATAAAGATCGACTTGGCCTCGGGCATCAGTCGGCGTACCTGCTGGGCACCCTGCCAGTCGATTTCCAGAATCAGGTCGTAGCCTTCGGCCAGGGTCTGCTTGACCCACTCCTGGGAGGTGCCATAGAGGTTGCCGAACACCTCGGCATGCTCGAGAAACTCGGTGTTGTCGAGCATGGCATGGAACTGTTCGCGGCTGACGAAGTGGTAGTTGACCCCTTCCACCTCGCCCGGGCGCATGGCCCGGGTGGTGTGCGACACCGAGACGCGAATCTGCGCTTCGCTGTCGATCAGTGCCTTGACCAGGCTGGTCTTGCCCGCGCCGGAGGGGGCGGAAACGATATAGAGGGTGCCGGTGGTGACGGTCATGGATGCATCCTGGAAAACTTTGCTCGTAGGGTAGCAGCGTCGCGCGCTGGGTTATTCGATGTTCTGCACCTGTTCGCGCATCTGCTCGATCAGCACTTTCAGGTTGACTGCCGCCTGGGTGCTGCGGGTGTCGAAGGCCTTGGAGCCCAGAGTGTTGGCTTCGCGGTTGAGTTCCTGCATCAGGAAGTCCAGACGCCGGCCGGCCGCGCCGCCGCTTTTCAGCACGCGGCGTACTTCGCTGACATGGGTGACCAGGCGATCCAGCTCTTCGGCGACGTCGCTTTTCTGCGCGAGCATCACCAGCTCCTGCTCCAGGCGTTGCGGGTCGAGTTCGGCCTGCATCTCGGCGCAGCGATCGAGGATCTTCTGCCGTTGGCCGGCGAGCATCTGCGGCACCAGTTCGCGCAGGGCGACGACCTCGGTGGCGATGGCGTCCAGGCGTTCGTTAAGCAGCTTGGCCAGTTCGGCACCTTCGCGAGCACGGCCAATTTTCAGTTCATCCAGCGCCTGGGTGAAGAGGTTCAGGGCGGCCTTGTTGAGGGCTTGCGGGTCGGCGGCATCGGCCACCAGCACGCCGGGCCAGCCGAGCACTTCCAGGGGGTTGAGCGGGGCGGGCTGCTGGATCAGGTCGGCCACGCTCTGCGCCGCCGCCACCAGCTGCGCGGCGCGGCTCAGGTCGACCTGCAAGGCCTTGCCGGTGCTGTCTTCGGTAAAGCGCAGGGTGCACTCGACCTTGCCGCGCGACAGGCCGCTGCGCAGCGCTTCGCGTACCGCGCCTTCGAGGTCGCGAAAGGCTTCCGGCAGGCGCAGGTGCGGTTCCAGGTAGCGGTGATTGACCGAGCGCAGCTCCCAGCTCAGGGTGCCATTGGTGCCGGCCTGTTCGGCGCGGGCGAAGGCAGTCATGCTGTGGATCATGGGGCAAACCTCGCAGAAACGTCGTAGCTCAAGGCGCAGGATTGTAGCGCAGTGCGTCGGTCGCTCCCAATTCGGCATACCGCCGCGGGCTTAGGGCCCTATAATGCCGGGCAGATTTTTTATTAAGAGCAGGTATTCCCAGATGAAACGTCCCAGTGGCCGCGCCGCCGATCAGTTGCGCTCGATTCGCATCACCCGCAACTACACCAAGCATGCCGAGGGTTCGGTGCTGGTGGAATTTGGCGATACCAAAGTGATTTGCACGGTCAGCGTCGAGTCGGGTGTGCCGCGCTTCCTCAAGGGTCAGGGCCAGGGCTGGTTGACCGCCGAGTACGGCATGCTGCCGCGCGCCACCGGCGAGCGTAACCAGCGTGAAGCCAGCCGCGGTAAGCAGGGCGGTCGGACCCTGGAAATCCAGCGCCTGATCGGCCGTTCGCTGCGCGCCGCGCTGGATATGAGCAAGCTGGGTGAGAACACCCTGTATGTCGATTGCGACGTGATCCAGGCCGATGGCGGTACCCGCACCGCGTCCATCACCGGTGCCATGGTGGCCCTGGTCGATGCGCTGAAAGTGATCAAGAAACGTGGCGGCCTGAAAGGCGGCGACCCGCTCAAGCAGATGATTGCCGCGGTATCGGTGGGCATGTACCAGGGCGAGCCGGTGCTGGATCTGGATTATCTGGAAGATTCGGCGGCGGAAACCGACCTCAACGTGGTGATGACCAGTGCCGGCGGCTTTATCGAAGTGCAGGGCACGGCCGAGGGCGCGCCCTTCCAGCCGGCCGAGCTGAATGCCATGCTGGCATTGGCGCAGAAAGGCATGGCCGAGCTGTTCGAGTTGCAGCTGGCGGCCCTGGCTGACTGATTGAGCTGTACTACAAGCCCGTAACGCAAGGAGAAGCACCATGAGCGACGAGTCCCCAGTGCCGCAGCCGGCACCCAGTCAGGAAGCCCGGCAATGGGCGATGTTCTGTCACTTCGCGGCCTTTTTCGGGCTGGTGTTTCCCTTTGGCAATCTGCTGGGGCCGCTGATTGTCTGGCAGATCAAGAAGGACCTCGATCCCTTTGTCGATCAGCAGGGCAAGGAAGCCCTTAACTTCCAGATCAGCGTGTCGCTGGCGATGGCGCTGTGTTTCCTGCTGATGGTGGTAATTATCGGCTTCCCGCTGCTGGTACTGGTCGGGGTTGCCGCGCTGGTGCTGACCGTTATTGCCGGGGTCAAGGCCAATGAGGGTCAGGCCTATCGCTATCCCTTCGCCTGGCGTCTGGTGAAATAGAGGCTATGTCCCTTAATTGTTGCCAACAATGCTAAGGGGTTCTGCGCAGGCCGTAGGAGCGGCGGGGACGCCGAGTCCTTGGTCGCGATGTTCTCCGATTTGCCTCGATTCGCGGGCAAGCCCGCTCCTACAAGGGGTGGATGTCTCGACACAGCTAACGACGACATAGCCAAATAAAAACAGGCGCACAACAAAAAGCCGGCATCGCGCCGGCTTTTTGTTGTCTGTCGATCAGACGCTGAGGGTCCAGTCGTAATCGACGATCAGTGGCGCATGCTGGGAGAACCGCGGCTGGCGTGGCAGGCGTGCACTGCGCACGCTGCGGCGCATGCCTGGGGTCAGCAGCTGGTAGTCGTAGCGCGAGCCCAGGTTGAGCAGTTCGGCCTGCTCGCTGTCCGGCCACCAGCTGAACTGCTCGCCTTCGCGGCTGACTTCGCGCAGGGCATCGACATAGCCCATGGTGCCGATCACTTCATCCATCCAGGCCCGCTCGGGCGCGAGGAAGCCCGGCGATTGCTGGCAGTCGCGCCAGTTCTTCACGTCGAGCTTCTGGTGCGCCACGTAGAGCGAGCCGCAGTAGATGTATTCGCGGCGCTTGCGGCGCTGCTTGTCCAAATAATGGGTGAAGTCGTCCATAAACTTGAACTTCTGGTTCAAACTTTCATCGCCGTTCTGCCCCGATGGCAGCAACAGGGTGGCGATACTTACCTTGTCGAAATCGGCCTGCAGGTAGCGCCCGTAGCGATCGGCCATTTCAAAGCCGAGGCCGCTGATTACCGCCTTGGGTTGCAACCGCGAATAGAGTGCCACGCCACCTTGGCTCGGCACTTCAGCATCGCAGGCATAGAGGAAATAGCCATCCAGTTGGAGGGCTTGGTCGTCCAGTTCAAAGGCGGAGGCGCGGGTGTCCTGCAGACAGATGACGTCGGCATTCTGTGCTTGCAGCCAGCTGAGCAAACCGCGCTCGACTGCAGCATGAATACCATTCACGTTCACACTGATGATCCGCATAAATGGCCCCCAAAATCACGTGCGTGTATGATACCCGAGCTCACCTCTATTAGCTAAATTCCTAGCAGATCCGTGTTGTCCGGGGCTTTTCCATGCAAGCGTACCAGCGCGATTTCATCCGTTTTGCCATCGAGCGTGGGGTCCTGCGCTTCGGTCAGTTCACCCTGAAATCCGGGCGGATCAGCCCATATTTCTTCAATGCCGGCTTGTTCGACAGTGGTTCGGCCCTGGCTCAGCTTGGGCGTTTCTATGCTGCTGCGGTGGTAGACAGTGGAATTGCCTTCGACGTTCTGTTCGGCCCGGCCTATAAGGGCATTCCGCTGGCGGCGACCACTGCAGTGGCGCTGGCCGAGCATCATCAGCGCGATCTGCCCTGGTGTTTCAACCGCAAGGAAGCCAAGGATCATGGCGAAGGCGGCACCCTGGTGGGGGCCCCTCTGGCCGGTCGGGTGCTGATCGTCGACGATGTGATCACCGCCGGTACGGCCATTCGCGAGGTGATGCAGATCATCCAGGCCCAGGGCGCGCAGGCCGCCGGCGTGCTGATCGCACTGAACCGCCAGGAGCGCGGCAAGGGCGAACTGTCGGCGATTCAGGAAGTCGAGCGCGACTACGGCATGCCGGTGGTGAGCATTGTGTCATTGCAGCAGGTGCTGGAATATCTGGCTGACGACACTGAACTCAAGCAGTATCTGCCTGCGGTCGAGGCTTACCGCGCCGAATACGGCATCTGATTTCTTGAAGTGAGGTACTGCATCGATGCGCACAACCAGGCTGATCCGCTGTTCGCTGTTGTTGGGCCTACTGCTGCCGGTTGTGGCGAGTGCGGTCGAGCTGTACCGCTATACCGACGAACGCGGCACCACGGTACTCAGCCGCCAGGGCGTGCCGCCTGAGCATATCGGCCGGGGTTACCAGGTGCTGAACGAGCAGGGGCGGGTGATCCGGGTGATTCCCCCGGCCCCCACTGCCGAGGAACTGCGGCGTATGCAGCTGGAGAAGGCGCGGGCGCTTTCCGATGTGCAGCTGCTGCGCCTCTACAGCACCCCGGAAGACGTCGAACGGGCCCGGCAGCGCAAGCTGGCCGAGCTCGATGGTCTGATTGGCGTGGCGCGGGGTAATCTGCAGTCGGTGCGTACCCAGCAGGGTAATCTGCAGAGCCAGGCCGCCGAGCATGAGCGCGCCGGCCGCGAAGTACCCGCCCATCTGCTGGCGCAGATCGAGAACCAGATTGCCGAGCAGGCGCGCCTGAAAAGCGATATCGAACGTTATCGGGCGCTGCGTGAGCAGTCGAATGCCAATTTCGACGCCGACCTTGACCGCCTCAAGCAGCTGACCGAGCGCTAGCGCAGTAACGCTTCGGCCAGCTCAAAAGCTGGTCGAAGCGCTTTGCGAGGGCCGTTTAGGGGCGTTTGCGGTTGCAGATCAGGGTGCCGACGCCGCTGTCGGTGAAGATTTCCAGCAGCACCGCATTGGGTACCCGGCCGTCGATGATATGGGCGCTGTTGACGCCACCCTGCACCGCTTCCAGGGCGCAACGGATCTTCGGCAGCATGCCGCCGTAGATGGTGCCGTCGGCGATCAGGCCGTCGACCTGCTCGGTGGTCAGGCCGGTGAGTACTTCACCCTGCTTGTCCATCAGCCCGGCGATATTGGTCAGCAGCATCAGCTTCTCGGCCTGCAGTGCCTCGGCTACCTTGCCGGCCACCAGGTCGGCGTTGATGTTGTAGGACTCGCCGTTCTGGCCGACGCCGATGGGCGCGATGACCGGGATAAAGTCGCCCTTGACCAGCATGTTGAGCAGGTCGGTGTTGACCCCAGTGACTTCGCCGACATGGCCGATGTCGATGATTTCCGGCTGGGTCATCTCCGGGGTCTTGCGGCTGACCTGGAGCTTCTTGGCGCGGATCAGCTGGGCATCCTTGCCGGTCAGGCCGATGGCGCTGCCGCCATGCTGGTTGATCAGGTTGACGATGTCCTTGTTGACCTGGCCGCCGAGGACCATCTCCACCACGTCCATGGTGGCCGTGTCGGTGACGCGCATGCCGTCGATAAAATGGCTCTCGATGGACAGGCGCTTGAGCAGATCACCGATCTGCGGGCCGCCGCCGTGCACCACCACCGGATTGATACCCACCGCCTTCATCAGCACGATGTCGCGGGCGAAGCCGGTTTTCAGCTCGTCGCTTTCCATGGCGTTGCCGCCGTATTTGATCACCAGGGTCTTGCCAACGAAGCGGCGAATATAGGGCAGCGCTTCGGACAGTACCTTGGCGACGTTGGTGGCGGCATCACGTTCGAGGGTCATGCAGGGCTCCAGTGGGTAAGCGGTGTTAATCAAAAGGGCAGATCGAGTTCGGGTATGACGCTGTAGAGCTGGGCGCGGAACACTTCCTTGATACGTTCGAGTTCAGCCTCATTTTCCGCTTCGAAGCGCAGCACCAGTACCGGCGTGGTGTTGGAGGCACGCACCAGACCCCAGCCCTTGGGATAGTCGACCCGCACGCCGTCGAGGCTGGTGATATTGCCTTCGCCCCAGACCGCATCGCGTTGCAGGCGCTCGATAATGCCGAACTTGTTCTGTTCTGTGACCTGGATATTGATCTCAGGGGTGGAGATGTCGTTGGGGAAGGCCCCGAAGATCTGGTCGGCATCGCGCTTGTCCTGGCTGAGAATCTCCAGCAGGCGGGCGGCGGCGTAGACGCCGTCGTCGAAGCCGAACCAGCGCTCCTTGAAGAAGATATGCCCGCTCATCTCGCCGGCCAGCAGGGCACCGGTTTCCTTCATCTTCTTCTTGATCAGCGAGTGGCCGGTTTTCCACATCACCGGGCGGCCGCCGTAGCCGCTGATCAGCGGGGTCAGGCGGCGCGTGCATTTGACGTCGAAGATGATGTCGGCACCCGGGTTGCGCGACACCACATCCTTGGCGAACAGCATCAGCAGGCGGTCCGGGTAGATCATGGCCCCGCTGTTGGTCACCACGCCGACACGGTCGCCGTCGCCATCGAAGGCCAGGCCGAGGTCGGCCTTCTCTTCCTTGACCTTGGCGATCAGGTCGACCAGGTTTTCCGGCTTGCCCGGATCCGGGTGGTGGTTGGGGAAGTTGCCGTCCACCTCGCAGAACAGCGGGATCACCGTGCAGCCCAGGGCTTCGATCAGTTGTGGGGCGATCACCCCGGCGGCACCGTTGCCGCAGTCGACCACGACCTTCAGCGGCCGCGCCATGGCGATGTCATCGCGGATCTGCTGGAAGTAGCGCTGCAGCACATCGACCTGCTCGACCGAACCGACGCCGCTGGCCAGGTCGTTGTTGTCGATGCGTGTCTTCAGCGCCTGAATCTGTTCGTTGGCCAGGGTGTCTCCGGCGATAACGATCTTGAAACCGTTGTAGTCCGGCGGGTTGTGGCTGCCGGTGAGCATCACCGCGGACTTGCCGGCGAGGATATTGGCGGCGTAGTAGACCACCGGGGTCGGCACCATGCCGACATCGCTGACATTGCAGCCGCAGTCGAGCAGGCCCTGAATCAGCTGTTGCACCAGCTCCGGGCCGGACAGGCGGCCGTCGCGGCCCACGGCGATGTTCGGTTCGCCCTGGGCCAGGCTCTGCGAGCCAATGGCGCGGCCGATCCAGTAGGCGCTTTCCGCGGTCAGGCTGCTGCCGACCACGCCACGGATGTCGTAGGCGCGGAAAATATCGGCGGGTAGGCTGGGGGCGGTTTGTTGAGTATTCATTGCAGGGGGTTGCTCCAGTCCCAGGAGATCCTGGTCTTCGTCGAGAATATCGATATCGAGGATATCGGTGTCTTGAAACAGTGGATCAACCAGGCCGGCCGCTGCCGTTTGCTGCGGTTCGGGTGTCGGGGCGGACGTTTGCGCGGGGGCGCGCGCGACAGTTTCATGGGCTCGGCGTGGCAGACGTGCCAGAGCGTGGGCCAGGCTGTCGAGCGCTGGCAGGCTCAGGCTGAAGGCTTTGACTGCCTTGCCGGCCGAGAGTTCTTTGATCAGTTGGGCCAGCTGCATGACGTCCTTGTGCAGGCGGCGTTGCAGGGTGCTGTGCAGTTGGTGCAGGCCGAGCAGGGAGCCGAGCAGGGCGATCAGGCCGATGATCACCAGCAGCAGCGGTGAGTAGGTCCGCTGCTGCAGTGCCGGGCCTGGGGTAAAGCCGAGCGTCCAGTTGGGGTTGCCGGTGGGGAACGCCTGGGCCTGACCGCTGGCCTGGCCGCTGCTGGCCAGCACCTGGGCGGCGGTATTGCTGAACTGCTGGCTCAGCTGGATCTGGCCGACATCCGCCGGCAGGGTTGGCAGGCTGGTCAGCAGCTGGTCGAGGTCGACGGCCAGAAGCAGGGTGCCATACAGCGGCTCGCCGTCCCTCAGGCGCAGCGGCGCGGCACTGTAGACCAGCCAGCGCTGGCCGACCTTGTAGGCTTCGGGGGCGGGATTCTGGCCGCTTTCCACCCGGCGCAGCATATCCAGGGCGGCAAAGTTCATCGGCGCGCTGCGGGCCATGTCCTGCCGGGCCTGGCTGCGGGCATTGAGGTGGGCATCGACCACTCCGTGCCAATGGCCGAGGTTGCGCTCAGCGGCGCGCAGCTGGTTGCTGTCCTGGCTTTGCAGGGCCTCCAGCAGCTGCGGATTGCGCGCGGCGCTGGCGGTGTTCGCGGCCAGTTGTTGCAGGGCCTTGTCCAGGGCCGAGGCCTGGCTGCTGCCCCAGGCCTGGCTGAGCTGTTGTTGCTGGCGTTGCTGGCTGCTGTCGAGTATGCCGAACCAGAGCAGGCCGCCGGCGACGAGCAGTCCGGCGAGTGCGGTCAGCAGGCCCGGCAGGATGGCATTGGCGGCCTGCCGCTGAGTGCTTGGCGCGGCGCTTGTGGCCTGGTGGCCTGGATCGGCGGAGGCGGCATCCTTGGCAGTGCGCTTGAAGAGTTTCATGCGGCGTCTCCTCGACAGTTCATCCTGCAATCAATAGGGGCAAATCAGTGGCTGCCGGAGTGGCCGAAGCCGCCTGCGCCGCGCTGGCTCTCGTCGAACTGCTCCACCAGCTCGAAATGTGCCTGGACCACCGGCACCAGAATCAACTGGGCGATACGCTCGCCGATGGCGATGGTGAAAGCGCTCTGGCCGCGGTTCCAGCAGGACACCATCAGCTCGCCCTGGTAGTCCGAGT
>CAZOEC010000048.1:0-31183 GCA_964578635.1 uncultured Pseudomonas sp. | reverse complement strand
CAGTAGAACGCGGTCCAGCCCTGGCTGAAGTTGGCGTCTTCACGGGCAATCGGGTTGGACAGCGCCGGCAGGTGTTGCAGGTAAGCGCCGAGGTTGTCGAAGAAGCCAGTGAGGATGGCCAGGGTTGGGCCCGCGATGATGACGAACAGCAGCAGCAGGATGGCCAGGACCATATTCAACTCGGACAGGCGCTTGACGCCCTTGTCCAGGCCGGCCAGCACCGACAGCAGGGCGATACCGGTGATGCCGATAATCAGCAGCACCTTGCTCAGGTCGGTGGCGGCGATACCGAACAGGTGGTCCATGCCGGCGGCGGCCTGCTCGGCACCCAGGCCGAGGGAGGTGGCCAGACCGAACAGGGTGGCGAACACCGCGAGGATGTCGATCACATGGCCCGGCCAACCCCACACCCGCTCACCGAGCAGCGGATAGAAGATCGAGCGGATCGACAGCGGTAGGCCCTTGTTAAAGGAGAACAGCGCCAGCGCCAGGGCGACGATGGCGTAGATCGCCCAGGGGTGCAGGCCCCAGTGGAAGATGGTGGCGGCCATGCCCAGACGCGCAGCGGCCTCGGCATCCCCGGCGGCACCCGCGAGCGGGGACCAGTCGGTGCGCAGGCCATCTTCACCGACACTGACCCCGCCCATCGCGGCGGAAAAATGCCCCATGGGTTCGGCCACGCCGTAGAACATCAGGCCGATGCCCATACCGGCAGCGAACAGCATGGAGAACCAGCCCAGGTAGGAGTGGTCGGGGGTGGCGTCCATACCGCCCAGGCGCACCTTGCCCAACGGCGAGACGATCAGGCCCAGGCACAACAGCACGAAGATATTTGCCGCACCGAGGAAGAACCAGGCCAGGTTGCTGGTGAGCCAACCGCGGATGGCGTTGAACAGCGGTTCCACTTCGTTCTGCAGGGCCAGGGTCAGCACCACGAACAGCACCACGGTGAGTGCGGAAATGCTGAAGACCTTGCCGTGAATGTCGAGGGCGAACAGGAACTGCCCTTTGATATTGTCCTGGCCGACCACGTAGTCGGTGTCGATCAGATTGGCGGCCCCACTCGGGGCCGGGATGCCATCCAGATTTGCCGCATCTGGTTGCGGGGTCGTGTCAGACGAAGGGTCTTTTCCCATATGGAATGCTCCTTAGGCGTGTGGCACGCATTACGCGCACGAGGACGGATTGCCCTACTCGTACAGCCGCCAAACCGGCAACTGAGCCGGACAGGGTAGCAGCCATAGCCCATCGCTGCAGGCACAAAGCCAGGATTGGCGGCCATTGCAGCCCATTTAGCGCCCGCGTTGCTGGCCAAAGCGTCAGAATTTTCCGGCGCGGGCTCCCTCTGTGGCATGCAATTGGCTATGGTTTCTGTAGCCCCCTATGCCGTTATGTCGAGAGCCCGTGCCCATGACAGTCCTTCTTCCGCTGCTGGTCTGTCTGACGCTTGCCTTCAGCCCGGCCCTGCGCGCGCAGACCTTTACCGTGGGGGTCGAGCTGCAGCCCTATATGCCTTATTCGAATGTGCAGGACGGCCAGTACCTGGGCTATGGCCGCGACCTGCTGGACGCCTTCGCCACCCACCAGGGCCATGAGTTTGTTTATAAGCCGCTGCCGGTGCGGCGCTTGCTCAGCGACTTTCTCGGCGGCCGGGTGGATTTGAAATACCCCGACAACCCGCGCTGGAACGCCGATATCAAGCGCGGCCATCAGGTGCACTTCAGCCGCGCGGCGGCTCCGGCCATCGACGGCATACTGGTCAAGCCCCAACACCTCAACCAGGGCAAGGCGCGCCTGCGCCGCCTCGGCACCCAGCGCGGTTTTACCCCCTGGCCCTATCTGGAGGATATCGAGGCGGGGCGGATCATCCTGATCCAGGCCAACCAGATCGACTCGCTGCTGGCCATGGCCATGAGTGACCGGGTCGATGGCGTTTACCTCAACCCGCAGGTGGTGGCCTATCACCTGCGCAGCAACGGCATGGGCAGCAATGCCCTGGTGTTCGACAGCAACCTGGCCTATCAGGATGACCACTACTTTCTCTCGAGCATCCAGCACCCCGAGCTGATCGAGCAGTTCGACGCCTTTCTCAGCAGCCAGGCCGAACAGGTGCAGGCCCTGAAGGCGCGCCACGGCATTATCGAGCCGTAACGCCCGACGCAAAGCCCTGTGGCGTGGGGAAGAGTGGCCTGCTTGCACAGGCCGCATTGGCTAAGGTGACGCGAAAGCCTCGTAGGGTGCGCATACCGAGAGTCTGCAGTCAGCCCTGGTGCGCGCGGCGCACCCTACGGGATACCGGCCGACGCTGACGCCGGAGCAGCGCCCTAACGCAACGCGCCCTGAACCAGCAGATCACTGTGCCGGCTGCGTTGCTCGCTGCGCACCCGCGAGCGGCGCTTCTTGGCCCAGATAACAATGCCGGTCAGCGACAGCATGGCCACCGCCAGCCCCAGCAGCGACACCAGAATGCGCCCCGGCATGCCGAGAATGCGCCCGGAATGCAGGGGGAACTGCGCCTGCATAAAGATATCCCCGGCGCTGCCGCTGCCCGGTATCAGGGTGCCCGCCAGTGCGCCGGTCTGGCCGTCCAGATATAGCCAGGGGTTGCCCAGGCCGCCGTCGCCGTGGTCGTTCTCCGCGGTGTAGAAACCCACGCCGTAGACATCGAACTCCGGCGAATAGAACACCCCGCCGGCTGGTTTCTCCAGGCCCAGGCGCGTCGCTTCGGCGGCCGCCAGGCTGACCGCTTCGGCGCGGCTGATGCCCGGTTGCGGCTGCTCGTCGAGGCTGACCGGGGTGCGGCTGGCGAAGGGGCTGGGGGTCAGCGGCGAGAACAGCTCGACCAGCGGCCGGGTCACCTGCACATTGAGGTTCATCGACACCGAGGTGACCGCCAGGATCAGCAGCAGGCCCCAGATCCATACGCCGCCGGAGCGGTGCAGGTCGAAGTTGAGCTTGTAGCCGCCCTGCTGCCAGCGAAAGGCGAACGACTTGCGCCAGGCGCGCCAGCTGGGAAACGACAGCCACAGGGCGATAAAGCAATCCAGGGTCCAGACGATGGCGATGATGCCGAACAACAGAATGCCCAGCTCGACGCCGAAGCCGTCGGGGATATGCAGGCTGTAGTGCAGCTTGTAGAGGAACGGCATGAGGTTTTCGCGACTCAGCGATACCGCGCCCCACATGCGCCGGCCCTGCTCCTCGCCGGTCACCGGGTCGAGGGCCACCTGGTTGAAGTCCAACTCATAGGCCTTGCCGGTGGCCGGGTCGATGCGCGGATTGACGCTAAGGCCGAAGGCGTGGCCCGGCTCGGTATACAACGGCATAAAGCCGACCTGCACACGCGGGTCACGGGCTTCCAGCTGGGCGGCCAGGGCCTGCGGCGTTTGCGCCGGGCCTTCGCTGCGGGACTCGAACAGCTGCGGGTTAAGCCATTCGTCGACCTCGTGATCCCAGGAAATCACCGCCCCGGTCAGGCCGGAGACGAACAGGAACACGGCGATAAACAGGCCGAACCAGCGATGCAGAACAACAAAGGCGGAACGCATGGGCTATCTCGTTACGGTAAGTGGCAGCGCGCCGCCAGCCTGCTCGGGCCACGGCGCGCCGGCGTTCTAGTAGTTCCAGCTGACCGTCATGCTGGCGTTGCGTGGGGTACCGTAATAGGCCTGGGTCCAGTAGAGGCTGGTCAGGTACTTCTCGTCGGTGAGGTTGTTGAGGTTGGCCGATACCGTCCAGTTGCGGTCGATCTCGTAGCTGGCCATCAGGTTGACCAGGGCATAGGCGTCCTGCTCGGCGATGCCATTACGGACATCGTCCTGCCAGCTCATGCTCGCCCCGACCTTGAGCTGCTCCAGGCCCGGAATGCGGTAGGTGCTAGAGGCGCGCAGCATATGTTTCGGCGAGTAGGTGACCGCGTGCTTGTCCTCGGCATCGCGGATATCGACAAAGGTGTAGCCGGCGGTGGCCTGCAGGCCTTGCAGCAGTTCGCCGGAGACCTCCACTTCATAGCCTTCGCTGGTGATGCCTTGCTCGCCCTTATAGAAGACGGTGCCGCCGTTCATCCCGGCCACCGCGGCGACGTTGTCCTGCTCGGTGCGGAACACCGCCAGGCTCAGGTTGACCTTGTCGTCGAGCAGTTCGGCCTTGATCCCGGCCTCGTAGTTGACCCCTTCGACCGGGGCCAGACGATTACCGCTGCTGTCCTGCTTGGTCTGCGGGTCGAAGATCTCGGTGTAGCTGGCGTAGACCGAGTACTGCTCGTTGAGGTCGTAAATCAACCCGGCATAGGGCACCACTTCGTTGTTGTACGAGGTGGACCTGCTCTCGCCGTAGCTTGTGCCATCGCTGTCGACATCGACCACGCGCAGGCCAGTGATCAGATTCAGGCTGTCGCTCAGGCTCCAGCGCGCGGCGGAGTAGACGCTCTGCATGCGGTCGGTGAAGTCGCTGCCATTGGTGCCGGCATCGTTCAGCGGTCGCGGGTAGCTGCCGGTCCAGTCTTCCAGCGGTGGCAAAGCAGTGCCGGTGGTGGAGTCGTACCAGGAGATATCCTCCAGCTCGGATTTCGACCAGCTACCGCCCACTACCAGCTCATGCTCGCGCCCGGCCAGGGCAAAAGGGCCGCTGGCGTAAAGATCGGCGATCAGCTGCTTGTTCTTCTCCTGGTATTCGGAGGGGTAGCTGAACAGGCCCAGACCGGTGTCGCGGTCCGGGGTGCCGTACACATAGAACAGCGAGCTGTCTCCCTTCTTCTCGACATGGGTGAGTACGGCCTTGGCCTGCCAGCCGTTGGCGAAGTTGTGCGCCAGCTCGGCGAAAGTGCGGTTTTCCTGCATGTCCCAGTAGGCCCAGTCGGTCGAGGTACTGGTGGAACGCGAGTAGTCGGTGGCCGAGCCATCGCTGAAGTTGAGCGGCAGCGCGCCCCACATCGGGCTATTGGCGTCGCTCTTCTGCAGGCTGTGGCCGAGGGTGAACAGGGTGCTGTCAGACAGATCCACCTCGATCACGCCGTGGAAGATGTTCTTCTCGCGGGAATAGCGATCCAGGTAGGAGTCCTTGTTTTCGTTGGCGTAGACCGCGCGGCCACGGACGTTGCCGGATTCTGTCAGCGCGCCGGAAACGTCGACATCGACACGGCGCTTGTCCCAGGAGCCGGCGGTCAGGTCGACGCGCGCCTGGGGGGCCAGGGTCGGGCGCTTGCGCACGAAGTTGATGGTCGCCGAGGGGTTGCCGGTGCCGGACATCAGGCCATTGGCCCCACGAATAACCTCGACCCGCTCGAAGATCGCGGTATCCAGATCGCCCTCGACGTTGCCGTAGACGAAGGGAATGCCGATGCCGTCGTACTGGAAGTTGGTGATGTCGAAACCGCGGGCGCTGTAGTAGGTGCGGTCGGTTTCGACCTCCTGGACCTGAATCCCGGTGGTGTACTTGAGCGCGTCGTTGACGCTGCTCAGCTTGAAGTCCTGCAGTTGCGCGCCGGTGATGGTGGAGATCGATTGCGGGGTCTGCCGTGGCGTCAGCTCCAGCTTGGTCGCGGCGCTGCTGGGCGCGGCCTTGTAGCTGTCGGGCTGGGCGGCAGCGCTGCTGCCGACGACGGTCTGGGCATCGAGCTGTACTGCAGCGTCTTCAGCGGCCAGGACAGGGTTGCAACTGCAGGCAGCGGCGACGGCCACGGCCAGACGGGTCTTTCTGGAAAACACAAGGACTCTCCCCAATGCGAATATCGAATGCCCTGCAGGGACGTCCTTGCTTGCAGGAGGTGCTCACCAGCACGCGCGTATCGGCTGCCCAGGCACGCCGATACAAATGCTAATAATTATCGATTGGATTTTCGCAGCAGTTCGTCGCCCTCGTCAACGCAATTGAGGTTTATTATCTTTTAGCATCTATTATCGAAGGCACCCTTAGCCAAGGGGCTGACGGCCCCCCCCATCAGCGCGGTTGCAGGCCGCCGCAATCGGCCGAGACCCAGCGCGCATGGCTCTGCATGCTGCTGTTGCGGCCGCCATAGGTGCCCTGCACCTGGGAGGTGAATTCCTTGTCACTGAGAAAGCGCGTCTCGCCCTCGCCCTGCCCGTCCGGGCAGCTGAAGCGGAATTTCCACAGCTCGGCGCTGCGTTCGGTGACTTCATGGCTACAGCCTGATTTTGGATCCTGCATAGGAATCTGCTGGGCCTTGATCTGCGCTTCGCTCATGCACACGCGCACGCCCTTGTCGCCCAGTTGCACGCCCTGCTGCGCCATCATCTGTTCCATCATCTGGCGCTGCTCGGGGGGCAGGTTTTTCATCTGCGCGAGCATCGTCTCCATGCCCGGCACGGCCTGGCCGTCGACCTGCATATTGTTCGAGCTGATTTCCCACAGGCCGGGCTGGATCTCCACCGCGCTGGCCAGGGCGGGCAGCAGGCACAGGGCCAAGGGCAGGCTTCTAAATACTGAGATGTGCATGGCAAGACTCCATAGGTTCGCTATCGACCCTGCAAGCGTAGGCTGAGTTAGCGATGCAGACCGGCGTTTGCTGAAAACCCGGTGCGCACGGCGCACCCTACGGGGTCACGTCTTCGCGATAGACCTGCAGGCCGCGCGCCTGATAGTTGGCCAGGGCGCAGGGGGGTCGAGGCTGCCGGTATGCACCCAGACGCGCCGGGTGCCCAGCCAAGCCAGATCGACCGCAATCTCTGCCTGCAACCGACATGCAGCTACCTGCCAACGACCGGCGCTGCCACAGCCCGCCGCTGGCGGCTGCCCGCCCTCTTGGGCCTATGTTTCAATACCTGCCATACGCGCCCGCCAGGACCCCCTCATGCAGGTCGAGCTGATCGAAGTACGCGACCACCTGAGTCGCTTCCCCCCTTTCGATGGACTGCCGAACGATGTCCTCGACCAGATCGCCCAGCAGGTCGAGATCGGCTACTTCAAGGCCGACAGTGACATCCTCCTTTACGGCGACCCGATCAAGGACCTGCACTACATCCGCAGCGGCGCGGTGGAGATCTATCGGCGCAACGGCGAGCTGTACAACCGCCTGGCCGAAGGCGAGGTGTTTGGCCAGTTCGGCTTGCTGCGCGGCAAGAAGGTCCGCCTGCCGGCGCGGGCGATCGAAGACAGCCTGATCTATTTCATCCCCGGCCCGTTGTTCGAACAGTTGTGCGAGGCCCATGAGGCCTTCGCCGACTTCGTCGAGGCCGAGGGCCAGTCGCGGCTGAAGTCGGTGGAAGAATCCCAGGGCAATGCCAGCGCCCTGATGAAGATCGAGGTGCGCAAGCTGGTCACCCGGCGCACCGTCAGCGTGCCGCTGGGCACCTCGGTGCAGGATGCGGCGCGGGTCATGACCGAGCACGGCGTGTCTTCCCTGGTGATTCTCGGCGCGCCGCCAGGCGTCACCGGCAGCGCTGGCCAGGGCCTGGCGATGGCCGGGATCACCACCGATCGCGACCTGCGCACCCGGGTGCTGGCCGAGGGCCTGGCCCTGGACACCCCTGTCGAGCAGATAATGTCGCCCAACCCGATCACCATCCAGGCCGACGACTCGGTGTTCGAGGCCATGCTGTGCATGCTCCGGCACAATATCCACCACCTGCCGGTGATGCACCGCCAGCGGCCGATCGGCGTGATCAACCTCTCGGACATCATCAAGTACGAGTCGCAGAGCAGCCTGTATCTGGTCAACAGCATCTTCAACCGCCAGTCGGTGGCGGAGCTGCAGGCCCTGGTGCCGGACCTGCGCGCCACCTTCCTGCGCCTGGTCAACGAGCAGGCCACGGCGCATATGATCGGCAGCGCCCTGTCCGGCATCGGCCGCAGCCTGACCCAGCGCCTGCTGGAACTGGCCGAGGAGAAACTGGGGCCGCCGCCGGTGCCCTACTGCTTTATGGTGCTGGGTTCGATGGCCCGCGACGAGCAGTTGATCGTCACCGACCAGGACAACGCCCTGGTGCTCGACAACCGCTTCGACCCGCGGGTCCACGATGAGTATTTCCTGCAGCTGGCGACCTTCGTCAGCGATGGCCTGGCGGCCTGCGGCTTTACCTACTGCAAGGGCGGGATCATGGCCAGCAACCCCAAGTGGCGTCAGCCGCTGCGGGTCTGGCGCGGTTATTTCACCGAATGGATCGAGCGGCCCAATCCGGAAACCCTGCTCAACAGCTGCATCTTCTTCGATCTGGACAGCGCCTACGGCGAGGCCGAGCTGGTCGAGAACCTCAAGAGCCTGGTGGCGCAGAAGGCCAGCAACAACCCGCTGTTTCTCGCCAGCCTGGCGCGCAATGCGCTCAACCGCACCCCGCCGCTGGGCTTCTTCCGCACCTTCGTGATGGAGAAAGACGGCCAGCAGAACAACACCATCAACCTCAAGGGCCGCGGCACCGCGCCACTCACCGACCTGATCAGGGTGCACGCCCTGGCGGCCGGGTCCAAGGCACAGAACTCCCTGGAGCGCCTGGACGCCATTGCCGCCACCAAGCTGCTCACCGAGGAAGCCATCAGCCAGCTGCGCTACGCCCTGGAGTTCCTCTCCATCGTGCGCATCCGCCACCAGGCCATGGACCTGCAGGAAGGCCGCGAACCGGACAACTACATCGAACCGGAAAAGGTCTCCGCCAGCGAGCGGCACAACCTCAAGGCGTCCTTCCAGGTGCTGAGCAATGCGCAGAAATTTCTGCGTTTCCGCTACCCGGGGCAACTGCAGAACCTACCGCAATGAGACGCCAGCGCACTGACGCGCCGCCCGACTGGCCGACGCTGTTCGCCCAGCTGGCACAGACCGCCCGCGACCCGCGCCTGGCCCGTTTCTACCAGGCCGGCACGGTAAGCGCCGACACCCCGCTGGAACAGGCCCCGCTGCTGGCCCTGGATGTCGAGACCACCGGCCTGGACAGCCGCCGCGACTCGATTGTCAGCCTCGGCCTGGTGCCCTTCGACCTGCGCCGTATTCGTTGCCGCGAGGCCAACTACTGGGTGGTCAAACCGATGTGCGAACTGAGTAGCCAGTCGGTCACCTTCCACCACATCACCCACTCGGACATCCAGAGCGCACCGGGTCTGGACGCCGTGCTCGAACCACTGCTGAGCGCCATGGCCGGCAAGATCATGGTGGTGCACTACCGCCCGATCGAGCGCGGTTTTCTCGACCAGGCGCTGCGGCATTTGCTCGGTGAAGGGCTGCAGTTCCCGGTGATCGATACCATGCAGCTGGAAGCCCGTCTGCACCCGCGCAAGCGCCAGCCCGGCTGGTTGCGCCAACTGCTCAACAAGCCGTCGGTGTCGATCCGCCTGGCCGACAGCCGCCTGCGCTACGGCCTGCCGCTGTACCAGGCGCACCACGCCCTGACCGATGCAGTGGCGACTGCGGAATTGCTGCAGGCACAGAGCGCCACCCACTACCCGGCCAGCACGGCGGTGGGCGATCTGTGGAATTGAGCGGGTTGCTGCGCATCGCCCACCAATAAGCGCGCCCGAATGTTCACATAAGAAAAATGCCGCTTCCCCTTGCCAGGGAAGCGGCATTTTTTTGCGGTTTGAACCGCGAATCGGAGAGCGCTAGACGGCTAGCCCAGATAAGCCTTGGCGCAATCCGGAAACAACGGGCCAGGCGCTGCGCACAACCCACCCTACGCAGACACGCGGCCTATCGGTAGGGTGCGCCGCGCGCACCGGCCTCGAGGCCAATGCTTGCGGTGCACCCATGAGACAGGTCAGCGCGGCTCGCTCATCAGGCCTTTGACGATCGACACGCAACCCACCAACAGCACGATGGTAAACGGCAAGCCGGTCGATACTGCCATGGCCTGCAGGGCCACCAGACCGCCGCCGAGCAGCAGGGCGATGGCTACCACACCCTGCAAGATCGCCCAGAAGGCCCGCTGTGGAACCGGCGCGTTGACCTTGCCCCCGGCAGTGATGGTATCGATCACCAGGGAGCCGGAGTCCGACGAGGTGACGAAGAACACCACCACCAGGATGATGCCGACAAAGGAGCTGAGCTGCGCCAGTGGCAGTTCGCCGAGCATGGCGAACAGCTTGAGTTCCAGCGCCGCATCCTGCACCCCGGTGAAGCCATCCGTGACGAACTGACCCAGGGCGGTGCCACCGAACGCGGTCATCCACAGCACCGACACCAGGGACGGCACCAGCAGCACGGCGATCAGAAACTCGCGCACGGTGCGACCACGGCTGACCCGGGCGATAAACATGCCCACGAACGGCGACCAGCTGATCCACCAGGCCCAGTAGAACGCGGTCCAGCCCTGACTGAAGTTGGCGTCTTCACGGCCGAACGGGTTGGACAGGGCCGGCAAGTTGACCAGGTAACTACCCAGGTTGTCGAAGAAGCCGGTGAGGATCGCCAGGGTCGGCCCCACGATGATGACGAACAGCAGCAACAGGATCGCCAGCACCATGTTGATTTCCGACAGGCGCTTGACCCCCTTGTCCAGGCCGGCCAGCACCGAGCACAGGGCGATTACGGTGATGCCGATAACCAGCAGCACCTTGCTGGTGTCGGTGGCACTGATGCCGAACAGATGGTCGAGACCGGCAGCCGCCTGCTGCGCGCCCAGGCCCAGCGAAGTGGCCAGGCCGAACAGGGTGGCGAACACCGCGAGGATATCCACCAGATGCCCCGGCCAGCCCCAGATGCGCTCACCGAGCAGCGGGTAGAAAATCGAACGGATGCTCAGCGGCAAACCCTTGTTGAACGAGAACAACGCCAGGGCCAGGGCCACAATGGCGTAGATCGCCCAGGGGTGCAGACCCCAGTGGAAAATGGTGGCGGCCATGCTCAGGCTGGCGGCCGCCTGGGCATCACCGGCGGCGGCACCCAAAGGTGCCCAATCGGTGCGCACGCCATTTTCGACGCTGGTACCGCCCATGGCCGAGGAGAAGTGCGACATCGGCTCGGCCACCCCGTAGAACATCAGGCCGATGCCCATGCCAGCGGCGAACAGCATGGAGAACCAGCCGGCATAGGAGTAATCCGCCGTCGCCTCCCGACCACCCAGACGCACCTTGCCCAGAGGCGAGACGATCAGGCCCAGGCACAACAATACGAAGATATTCGCCGAGCCGAGGAAGAACCACGCCAGGTTGTTGGTCAACCAGCCGCGAACGGCGGTGAACATCGGCTCCACCTCGCTCTGCAAGGCCAGAGTCAGCACCACGAACAGGATGATGGCCAGCGCGGAGATGCTGAACACCTTGCTGTGGATATCCAGAAACTTGCTCTTGAAAT
The DNA here is from genome assembly GCA_964578635.1 of uncultured Pseudomonas sp. Taxonomy (GTDB): domain Bacteria; phylum Pseudomonadota; class Gammaproteobacteria; order Pseudomonadales; family Pseudomonadaceae; genus Aquipseudomonas. The sequence goes on along the minus strand of CAZOEC010000048.1, from coordinate 19,950 downwards.
TGTCCTGGCCGATGACGTAGTCGGTGTCGATCAGGTTGCTCGCCCCACTCGGGGCGGGGATGCTGGCGGGTGAGGTTGCGCCCTTGGGTGGATAGTTGGCCATCTGCAGTAATCCTCGCTTCTTATTATGCTTCTATTGAAGTGCCCAAACGGGCAAACGGCGGACATACCCACTGATAGCTAACCGGGCCCATTCCACTCGAGCTGCCGAGGTTAGCAGCGAGGCATCGGGCGACCGGCACCGAAACCGTCGTGCAGTAATTCAGAAACGTCATCGGCAGGCCATGGGCTTGAACGCTGCACCCGCGCGATGCTCGCCAGGATTGCTCCCCCTGATACAAGCAAGCCATGACCGCTCCCTAACGGCGGACTAACAACCCAAGAGCGAGGCGACCGCCGATGGGTTACGGCGCGCCAAATATCGGGGTATTAGCCCCTAACCTGCCACGCGCCGACCCATCCTACGGGGTGACTTCCTCGCGGTAGATCTGCAGGCCGCGGGCCTGGTAGTTGGCCAGGGCGCTAGGGTGATCGAGGCTGCAAGTGTGCACCCAGACCCGCGTGGTGCCGGGCCAGGCCCAGGCGGATTGCAGCGCGTGGGTCAGCAGCGGGCCGCCGAAGCCCTGACCGAAGAAGGCCTCGGCCAGGCCGAAATAGAGAATCTCCACCGCGCCATCGGCATCACGCAACAGCTCGTAATACCCGGCGATGGCACCCTGGTGATAGGCCACCCAGGTGCGGTGATTGGGCTGCTCGATCAGCTCGCGCCACTGCGCGTCGGTCCAGCTCAGCTTGTCGGTCCACTGCCAGGGCTCACCGACCAGCTGGTAGAGAAAACGGTTGAGCTGAAACTGCTTGTGCGCGCATTCGACAACGCTCAAATCCGCCGGCAGCGGCTTGGCGCGAATCTGTTCGGGGTGCTGCATTTCCAGGTAATAGGTGGTGTAGCTCATCGGCTTCCTGCTGTGTAATCACGAAAATCGGGGAGTGGCCTGTCGGCGAGCCAAGATAACCAACCCCAGGCCATAAGCAAGGTTCTGCCCCAAGGCCGAGCTCTCGTAGGGTGCGCCGTGCGCACCAACCCAGGTTGCAAAATGCTGGTGCGCGCAGCGCATTCTACCGGGGCAGAAATCCGCGCCATAACGAACAAAACCCCCACCGGCCAAGCCAAATGGGGGTTCTCCTCTACAACAACCAGGGCTTGTGGCCCGGGAGCGAACGCGGGGTTAGCCGTCGTCCTGGCCTGCCGCCGAGGCGGCCGGGGAGCTTTGCTCACAGCTCCAGAGTTCCAACGCCGGCTGGGTCGCTTGTGGCGGGCCGAGCCATTCACTCATCGAGTGGCAACGCTGGTTGAAACACAGTTGATAATCCCCTGCCTCGGGGGTTCGCCCCAAACGCAGTGGTTGCAAGGGTGGTAGCTGACGCTGGTAATGCCAGCTGCCCTCGCGCAGTTCGGCGCCGTCTGGAATCTCCATACCGGCCCCGGAACCCTTGACCCGCGCCTCGCCGAGGAGCAATCCCTCAGGCGTCACGCGGTAATCCTCTTCCCAACGTATTTTCTCGATCGTATGCGTCCAGGCCAGGGTAAAGCTGGGCGTGGGCACTTCTGCCCATACCGCGCCAGCCAAACCCAGGCACAGACCAATCACGCGGTTGCAACCTGAGCACGATGGGCACGCCAGAAGTGCTGGGCGATAAAGATCGCCGCCAGGGCGAAGCCGATCTCATCGCTCATCGGCGTGGCCAGAATCAGGCTGGCACCGGCGGCAAAGCCCAGTGCACGCTCCCACCAGGGCATCTTCGCCTGCAGGAAACCGGTGAAAATCGCGCCCCAGATACCAATCGCCAGGGCCGCCTTACCCACCACATAGAGAGTCGCCAGCAGGCTGTCGCCCTGCAGCATCAGCGCCGGTTCGTACACCGCCATAAAGGGCACGATAAACCCGGCCACGGCGATACGAATCGCCCACAGGCTGATCTTCAGGCCACTCTCCTTGGCGATAGGTGCGGCCGCGAAACAGGCCAGCGCCACCGGTGGGGTGAGGTCGGCCATGATGCCGAAATAGAACACGAACATATGCGAGACGATCAGCGGCACGCCCAGCTCCAGCAACGCCGGCGCGGCAATCGAGCTGGTGATGATGTAGTTGGGAATGGTCGGGATACCCATGCCCAGCACCAGGCAGGTGAGCATGGTGAGAATCAGCGAGAGGAACAGATTGTCCTGGCCGATGGCGAGGATATAACCGGCGAAGGTCGAGGCCACCCCGGTCAGCGACACCACACCGATGATCACCCCGACCAGGGCGCAGGCGATGCCCACCGGCACCGCATGACGGGCACCTTCCACCAGCGCGTGCAGGCAGATGGTCAGGGTGTCGCGGCCGCCTTTGACGAACCAGCAGATCGCCACCAGCAGCGCCACCACGCCGAACACCACGCCGATACCGAGCTGGAAGAAGCCGGCACAGAGCACGCCCAGGGCAATCCAGAAGGCGAAGCGCATGACCTTGGACGACACCCGCAGGATGATCGCCGAGCCGAGAATCACGATGGCCGTCAGGGCCAGGCCGACCATGCCGGAGAACAGCGGCGTGCGCCCGGAGAACAGCAGGTAGATCAGCACGAACAGTGGGATCAGCAGGTACCAGCGCTGCTTCACCGCGGCCCATGGGTTCGGGCACTCGTCCTTGGGCAGGCCGCGCAGGTTGGCGCGCTTGGCTTCCAGATGGACCATCCAGAACACCGAGCCGAAGTACAGCAGGGCCGGAATCAACGCGGCCTTGGCCACCTCGAAGAACGGCACGTTGATGGTTTCGGCCATGATAAAGGCCACCGCGCCCATGATCGGCGGCATGATCTGGCTGCCCATCGACGAGGTCGCTTCCACGCCGCCGGCAAACGCAGGCTTGTAGCCGAAGCGCTTCATCAGCGGGATGGTGAACTGGCCGGTGGTCACCACGTTGGCCACGCCCGAACCGGTGATGGTGCCCATCAGCGCCGACGACACTACGGAAACCTTGGCCGGGCCGCCGAGCTTGTGGCCGAACAGGCCCATGGCGAAATCGGTGAACAGCTTGATCATCCCGGCCTGTTCGAGGAAGGCACCGAACAGGATAAACAGGAAGATATAGGTGGCCGATACATAGGTCGGCGTGCCGTACAGCCCTTCGGTGCCGAATGACAGCTGATTGACGATCTGGTCGATGTCGTAGCCGCGGTGCATCAGGTCGCCCGGCAGGTACTGGCCGAACAGGCCGTAGACCAGAAACAGCGCGCAGATAAAGGGCAGGGCAATGCCCATCACCCGGCGCGCGGCCTCGAATACCAGCACGATCAGCACCAGGCCGACGACCATGTCGCTGCTGGTCAGGTCACCGGAACGCTGGATCAGGTCGGCTTCGAAATACCATTGGTAAAACGCCGTGGCCATGCCGGCCAGGCCCAGTAGCCAGGCCATCGGCTGCCAGGGTTGACCCTTGCCACGCAGCGGAAAGCAGAGAAACACCACCAGCAGCAGAAAGCCGACGTGCACCGCACGCAGAATCTGGCTGGACACCGGGTGAAAGGCCGCGGTGATGATCTGGAAAATGGAAAACAGCAGCGCGACATAGAACAGCGCTTTTGGCCAGTCGCCAGGATTGGCGGCGAGGCCTTGATTGTGGTCGCTCATGGAGCCGATGCCCTCGTTACAACATAGGAAGCACAAGAGTCGCCAACAAAACCTGCCGTGGCACCCACGCCGGTTTTATTTGCAGCTCTAGCTCGTGTCCGGAGAGGTTGGCGCTGCGCACAGCGCCAACCTACATCCTCAACCCTTCAGCAGCCTTACAGCGCGCCGACTTCCTTGTAGAAGCGCTCGGCACCCGGATGCAGCGGGATCGGCAGGTCCTTGGCCGCGCCTTCCAGCTTGATGTCCTTGGCCGCCGAGTGGGCGTTGCCCAGGCGCTCGAGGTTGTCGAACATCAGTTTGGTCATCTGGTAGGCCACTTCCTCGGACACGCCGTCATGGCTGACCAGGATGTTGTTGATGGCCACGGTCGGTACATCGCTGTCCTGACCGTCATAGGTACCGGCCGGGATCGAGGCAGCCTGATAGGCGGCGTTGTCGATCTTGGCGGTGATCTCGGCCGGGATGGCGACGAAGTTGATCGGCAGGGTCGCGGCCAGGTCGCGAATCGCCGCCATGCCCAGGCCCGAGGACTGCAGGGTGGCATCCAGCTGACGGTTCTTGATCAGCTCGACCGACTCGGCGTACGGCAGGAACTCGACCTTGCCCATGTCTTCATAGCTCAGGCCGGCGGCCTTGAAGATGGCGCGGGCATTCAGCTCGGTACCGGATTTCGGCGCGCCGACGGAGATACGCTTGCCCTTGAGGTCGGCCAGGGTGTTGATGCCGGATTCCTTGTTGGCGACGATCTGGATGTAGTTGGGGTAGGTGCCGGCGATGGCGCGCAGCTTTTTCAGCGGCGTCTTGAAGCCGGCATCTTCCACGCCGTTCCAGGCGTCGGCCACCGAGTCACCCAGGGCCAGGGCCAGCTCGCCGCGACCGGACTCCAGCAGGTTGAGGTTTTCCACCGAGGCCTTGGTCGCCTGCACCGAGGTCTTCGAGCCTTCGATGCCGTTGCTGTACAGCTGCGACAGGCCGACGCCGATCGGGTAGTACACGCCGCTGGTGCCGCCGGTGAGGATATTGATAAAGGTCGGCGCGGCCAGGACCGCGGTGCTGGCAGTAAAGGCCGCAGCAGCGGCAAACAGGCTGAGTCGTTTGGTCATTCGCATGGATCAATCTCCGTCGTTGTTGTTATTGCAGAGGTTTTCACTGTAGACGCTGTACTTCGCCCGAGTGGCAAAGCCGCGCCTTGGCTAGCTGAATGGCTGAAAGAGACGAGTGCCCGCACCCGGCCGAAACCGTGCGCGCAAGAGGTGGCGTTGTGCAGCTGGGCGAGCGTGGCTCGCGGGACATGCTTGGCAGTTCATGGGGCTAACCTCTTGTCTTTCTTATGCTGCCCGCGGCAATTAAGCGCGTGGCTGACAAGAGCTATAGCAGAAGCCGTGCCAGACGTCGAAAAGCCCGTTCTAGAGCGGGCAGCCTGATCAGTACGGCCAGCCTGGCGGCTGTGGCAAGCGGAAATCCGCCAGTGAAAAAACCTAGATAAGCGAAATTCCGCCGACTAGATCACCTGTGCCCGGATAAGCGCAGCGCACGGTTCCGGATTGCGCCAAGGCTTATGCGGGCTACGAGCTGTGCGCGAGCTTTCAATCCTCGTCGCTGCTACCGGCCGTGCGATAGCTGCTGCGCTGCAGGCCGTGGCGCTGCATCTTCTCGTTGAGGGTGCGCCGCGGCAGCTGCAGCAGCGCCATGACCTCGGCGATATTGCCCTGACAATGCTGCAGGGCGCGGTGCAGGCACTGCGCCTCGAAGGCTTCCATCTGCTCGGCCAAAGATTGCAGCGGCGCACCTGCGGCGCTCTCCACCCCGCCACTCAAGCCCAGGGCATGGCGCTCGGCGGCATTGATCAGCTCGCGCACATTGCCCGGCCAGTCATGCCCGAGCAGGCGCGCCAGCTCGCTGGGCGGCAGGGCCGGCATGTCCCGCTGGTTGCGCTGTGCGGCCTGCTGGGCGAAGTGCTCGAACAGCAGGGGAATGTCCTCGCGGCGCTCGCACAGCGGCGGAATACGCAGGCTGGCGACATTCAGGCGGTAGTACAGATCCTCGCGAAAACGCCCGGCCTTGACCTCGTCGAGCAGGTCCGGCTTGACCGCGCTGATGACCCGCAGATCGACCCGGATGCTCTTGTTCGAGCCCAGGCGCTCCAGGGTTTTCTCCTGCAGCACGCGCAGCAGTTTGACCTGCTGGGCCAGGGGCAGGCTTTCCACCTCGTCGAGAAACAGGGTGCCGCCATCGGCGTGTTCGATCCGCCCGATGCGCTTGCCCTGGGCACCGGTAAAGGCCCCGCTCTCATGGCCGAACAGCTCGCTTTCGAACAGGTGCTCGGGAATCGCCGCGCAGTTCAGCGCGACAAAGGGCTTGCCGGCGCGGGCGCTGAAATCGTGCAGACAGCGCGCGACCCGCTCCTTGCCGCTGCCGGTGTCGCCACGCAGGAGGATATTCACCGAGGTGCCGGCCAGTTCGAGGATCTGCCGGCGCAGGTTTTCCATCGGCTTTGATACGCCAAGCAGTTGCGCTTCGATCTGGTCCTTGCGGGAAAACTGCTCGCGCAGCTGGCGGTTCTCACAGACCAGACGGCGCTTGTCCAGGGCGCGGCGCACGCTGTCGAGCAGGCGCTCGGGGGTAAAGGGCTTTTCGATAAAGTCGTAGGCACCCTGGCGCAGGGCCTGTACCGCCATGGGCACATCGCCGTGACCGGTAACCAGGATCACCGGCAGGTCGCGATCCAGCTCCAGCAGCTTGTCCAGCAGCTGCAGGCCGTCGGTGCCGGGCATGCGCACATCGCTGACCACCACCCCGGCAAAGTCGCGGTCGATGAGCGCCAGGGCCTGGGCCGCGCTGGCGCAACTGCGCACATGCAGACCGGACAGCTCCAGCCACTGCTGCACGGCCTCACGGATTGCCGCTTCATCGTCGACGACTATCACTTGCCCGGTCATATCACCTCCTGATCAATCGGCGGCAGTGTAACTGCCTTGGTATTTTGTAGGGTGCGCTGTGCGCACCAGCCGGCTGGTGGCATGCGTTAGCCGGTGCGCACGGCGCACCCTACGCGACCGAGTACGCTTACGCCGCCGCCGGCAGACGCAAGGTAAATACCGCGCCCTGCTCGCCATTGGCCGCCTCCAGGCTGCCGCCCAGTTCGCGCACGATGCCGTAGGACACCGCCAGGCCCAGGCCCAACCCCGCGCCTACCGGCTTGGTAGTGAAGAAGGGTTCGAAGACATGGTCCAGCGCCTCGGCGGCGATGCCGCCGCCGCTGTCGGCGACACTGAGCAGGCAGGTGTCGGCCTGGCGCTGGATACGGATATGCAACTGCCGCGTCTCGGCAGACGCCATGGCATCCAGAGCGTTGTGCAGCAGGTTGAGCAGCACCTGTTCGAGGCGGATGGCATCGCCTAGAACCATGGCATCGCCCTCGATCTCGCAGTGCAGTTCGACATTTTCACTGCGCATGCGCGGGGCCAGCAGTTGCAGGGCCTGCTCCAGCACATCGCTCAGGCGCAAGCGCTCGCTGAGGCCCGCCGGGCTCTTGCGGGCGAAGGTCTTCAGGTGCCCGGTCAGCCCGGCCATGCGCTGCAACAGGCCGTCGATACGCTGAAGACCCTCGCGCACATCGGCCTGGCGGCCGCTGTCGAGCAGCAGGCGCAGGCTGCCCAGCTGCATCTGCATGGCGGTCAGCGGCTGGTTGATTTCATGGGCCATGGCCGCCGACATCTGCCCCAGGGCGGCCATCTTCGCCGCATGCACCAGGCCCTCCTGGGCCTCGCGCAGTTCCGCGGTGCGCAGCGCCACTTCGCGCTCCAGGCGCTCGCGGATACCGGCCTGCAGGCGCTGGTTCTTGCGCCGCTGGGCGAGAAACAGCAGCAGAAAGGCCAGGGTCATCCACACCCCGGCGGCGGCCAGACGATAGCTGCGCACGCTGTCGACCAGGGTCTGCGGTTCGAGCAGCAAATGCAGGGTCCAGCCTTCGCCTTCCAGGGCCAGACGCTGCCAGAGGTAATCGCGCGGGCCATCGGGGCCCTCGACCCGCCGCCACTGGCTGTCGTTATCGATCTGCCGGCGCAGGCTGCTGGGCAGAGGTTGCAGGGCCTGCTCGGCATACTTGCGCACCTCGACCAGCTCGGCGCGGGCCTGCTCGCTCAACTCACTCAGCACGCGAAAACGCCAGGCCGGCTTGTTGCTGAGGATCACCACCGAGTAGCTGTCGGCCACCAGCAACACCCCGGACTGGCTGGCCCATTCGCGCTGCAGCTCCTCAAGCTCGAGCTTGACCACCAGCACGCCGAGCAGCACGCCGGCTTCATCGAACACCGCGTGGGATAGGAAATAACCCGGTATGCCGGTGGTCACCCCCACCGCAAAGTAACGCCCGGCAGACTGGCGCACGGCGTCCTGAAAATAGGGGCGAAAGGCGTAGTTGTTGCCGACGAAACTGCTCCAGTCGCGCCAGTTGCTCGCCACCAGGGTTTCGCCCTGGCTGTCGAGCAGATAGAGCACGGTGGAGCCCGCGGCGGCGTTGAGTTGTTCCAGGCGCTGATTGAGCTTTTTGCGCAGCAGGCGATCATCCGGGGCACGCAGCAGCGAGCGGATATCGCTGTCCAGAGCCAGCACCTCGGGCACCGAACGAAAGCGCTCGACCAGGGTATGCAGCGACTGCGCGTAGAGCTGCAGCTGGCCCTGGGCCTCCTGGCTGCGCAGCTCCCAGGCACGCTGCTCGGCATAACGCCCGGCCAGCCAGATGCTGGCAAACAGGCCGAGGCCGATCAGCAGCACGATCAGCAACACGCGGTAGCGGCCCTGACGTTCGGACATGACGAGAATCCCGGAGAAAGATGCGCCATGTTAAGCCATGGCTGCCCGACAGGTCGCGTGTCAGCCGGCCAGATGGAGGCAGCGGCAGTCAGGCCTAGACTCCGGGCCATCGATCGGGTGCTGATGAGTTATCCACAACCCATCCTACGAGCTACCTGGCCCTACCGATCAACCGCTGAATCAGGCGCGAAGTGGCCCCTCACTCGGGCTGGTGACAGACCACACAGAGCTTGTTGCCGTCCGGGTCGCGAAAGTAGGCACCGTAGTAATCCGGGTGGTACTCGGTGCGCAGCCCCGGCGGCCCGTCACAGCGCCCACCGTGGGCGAGTGCCAGCCGATAGGCCTGCTCGACCTGGGCGCGGCTCTGCGCCAACAGCGCCACCATCTGCCCGTTACCGGGGTGATGCGGCGCAGCATCATGGGGTTTGCCGATCAGCAGCAGCGGTCGGGGGTCCGGCGTCGATTGCCAGGCCGCCCAGGGTTTGTGCTCGTCGAGAAAACGCAGCTCGATACCCAGCAGCGTCATGATTGGCTGGTAGAAGGCCAGCGCTCGCGGAAAATCGCTCACGCCGATGCAGATATGGGAAAACATGGGCTTGCTCTCGGTAGGGGCAGAGATACATAAGATCGCGACAGTGAAGGTAGTAGATGGCCGGAGTATGTACTGCACAAGACCCTTCGGCGATCAGCCTGCCGAACCACCGCCTTCCACCCCATCCCGAACCGGCTGCCAGGCCAGAAACTCTGAATAGCGCAACCGATAACGGGCCACGCTACCTTCGTGCAGATGGCTAAGGGCATTACCAAGCAGTTGGGCAAAGGCATCCTGATCTTCGGCCGTCGCTTTTTCCTCGGCCAGTTGCCTGATCACCTCTGCACTGGGTACCAGGCGCTGCTTGACCACCCATTGCACGGCCTCGATCAGCGCGGTGCGGTAGCGAATTCGCAGCGGGTCGGGGTCACTCATGCTCTGGCTGATGGCCAGGTAGCGCTGGCATGAGCGCTCGTAGGCCCAGACAAATACGTCGCGCAGCAACTCGATGCGGTTCAGCTCATAGACGCCCAGGATGCCTTCCACATAGGCGCGCTCCGGCACGTCGATAAAGGACAGTGGACAGAGGTTATGACGGATCAGCGGGATGTTTGCGCCGATGCGCGATACCCGTTTGTTGACGTCCTCGAAGGGCTGCAAATACGGCAGCTGCACCATCAGAAAGAACGCCTGCTCAAAGGGATCGGTAATCGCCGCCGCCTTGCGCAGCAGCGCAATAAAGCAGTCTTCCAGCACCTGGGGCAAGGCGAGCGGTTGAAATACGGTGGCGGAAATTTCCACCGGGCGGCGGCGCAAACGGCCGCAGGCCTGCTCATCGGCCATCAGGTTTTCCGCGAGGATGGCGTGCAGATTTTTAAAGGTGAAGGGGTTGAAATCCACCTGATCGACATCCTCGATCAGCATCTCGATGGCGGCTTTATGGTTGAGGATCATCTGGGTTTCCTGGGCATCCTTGCCCTGCGCCACCTGCCCCAGTTCGATCAGGTTTTGCGTATCCAGACGGCTGTAGGTGTTGCCCTCCAGGCGCGATGAGGCCCAGGACAGATCCACCAACAGACGGTTGTAGATATCCCTGGCATAGGTGCCGGCAGGTCGCGCGGCCTGCGCGGTGCGGCCGATCTCATGCAGTTGCGCGCGCAAGGGTTCCGCCAGGTAGTAGCTCACCCCTGGCTCGTAACTCTCAAGAAATGCGTGCTGGTAACCCACTGGGCGGCGATGCATCAACGGTCGGCGGACCTGATCGCGGATTTGCGCACCGGCCGGGGAAACCGGCACGTACAACTCGGCATCGTAGTCATCGGCGACAGCTCGCGGCTCGGATACCTCGGTCGCCGTGCCGTGAGGAACGCTCTTGTAGACCAGGGCAACACTTTCACCGCTGGAGAGGATGCGTTTCTGCGCGAGCAGGTTTTCCAGGCGGCGCTGCAAGGTACGCCGATTCAGTGTCAGGGACAGGCGCTGGGCCAAGCGCTGCTCCAGCTCGGCAATGCCGATACCGCCGCGCTGCTCGGCGATTAGCGCTTCGATGACGTTGAGTTGTTTATCCAGACGGGAATTGGCCATGGCAGGTCCTTGGGCAAAGCAATCGACTGCCGATTGTCACGCTTTGCCAGGGCGCGACAAAAAGCATGACACCAATATGTCGCTGAAAGTGTCGCGCTTCAAGAGAAATGTCGCGCAATTTGTCGTGCTTTTTGTGAGGGCCTTGCTCCACTCTGTTTCTGCGCTATCCATCGTCCACGCGCAGGCGGCAGATCCCGGCTCTCTGCGACCTTGATGCCGCAAGCTGCAGGTCTTCGTTCAGGCCCAGGGATCCGGGACCAGGGCGTTGAGAGGCTCTACCGCGAGGGGCCCCCCCTGCTTGCGGAGCGGTACCCCAGGCTACTCAGCCTGCGCGATAGAGATCGGCGCGGGTCCAGGGCAGCGAATGGCTGCCGTCGTTCAGGGGTTTGACCGCAAGAATCTGGTGCAGGTTGATCCAGCCATGGGCAAAACCATAGGCGCAACCGGCCAGGTACAGCCGCCAGATGCGCAGGGTCTGTTCCGGTACCAGTCGGGCGGCCTGGTCCAGTTGCGTCTCCAGGCGCTCGCTCCATTGCTGCAGGGTGCGCGCATAGTGCAGGCGCAGGCTTTCCACATCCACCACTTCCAGGCCCGCATCGCTCAGGCAGGCGGTCATGGTCGCCAGGTGCGGCAGCTCGCCCTGGGGAAACACATAGCGCTCGATAAACTCGCCGGCACCGCGGCCAACGGGGCGACCGTCGCTGTGTCTGGCGGTGATGCCGTGGTTCATCACCAGGCCGCCAGGCTTGACCGCGGCGAACAGGCGCTGGCAGTAGAGCGGCAGGTTGGCGTGGCCGACATGCTCGAACATGCCGACGCTGACCACCTTGTCGAAACGCTCGTCCTGCGGCAGGTCGCGGTAATCCAGCAGTTCCAGGCGCACCTGATCGCCCAGGCCCTCCTCCGCCACCCGCCGCCGACCCAGTTCCAGCTGCGCCCGGCTGAGGGTGATGCCGAACACCTCGACGGCGAACTCCCGCGCGGCGAAACGCGCCAGGCCGCCCCAGCCGCAACCGACATCCAGCAGGCGCTCGCCAGGCTGCAGGCGCAGCTTGCGGCACAGGTGGCGCAGTTTGGCTTGCTGGGCCTGGTCGAGGTCTTCATCTCCGTTTTCGTAATAGGCGCAGGAGTAGATCAGCTCGCGGTCAAGCCACAGGCCGTAGAAGTCGTTGGACAGGTCGTAGTGGTAGCTGATGGCCTGCGCATCGCTGGCCTTGTCATGCCGAGCGCGGCACGGTTCGGCACTGGCGGCGTCATCCAGCAGGGTCCGGCTGAGCGCGTCGCCCACCTCGATCACCGTCTCGATCGGCCCTTCCAGATCCAGCCGCCCTTCGACATAGGCAGCGCCCAGCATATCCAGGCTGGGGTGGGCCAGTTGCGTCACCAGACTGGGGTCTTTCACCACCATGGTCAGGCGCGGCTGGGGGCCCAGATCCAGTTGCTTGCCATCCCACAGACGCAGGCGCAGGGGCAGCTGCAGTTCATGCAGGCGCGGCGGCAGATAGGCGAGCATCGCATATCCCTCCGTACAGTCATCACTGAAAGCTTAGTTCAGATGACTGCTGCGCTCGGGCATGGGTTCCGTTGCACACGGCTATTGGCCAGCCCACCTAGCCGCGCTGCAGACGCCGCAGCAGCGAACGCAGGTCATCCAGCGCCGGTACGCTGGCCAGGGCAACCAGCAACAGGGCCAGGGGGACGGTGGCGATATAGCCCAGACGGTTGAAGCCGAAGGCCCCGGCCAGCCCGCCGAGAAAGAAATACAGGCCCAACAGGGCGAGCACCCGCAACCGTTGCCGGTCGGCCACAACGCCGAGCTGGTGGCCGACCTTGCGCCGGTTCCAGTAGAACAGCTTGCCCAGTTCGATGCCGATATCGGTAACGATGCCGGTGATATGGGTGGTGCGAATTTCCGCCCGCGACAACTTGGTGATCAGGGCATTCTGCAGGCCCATGATGAAGCACAGCAGCATCACCGTCAGCGGCACGAACAGGCCCTCGATGCTCGCCAGGGTCGCGCCGAGAAAGCCGAAGCACAGCAGCAGAAAGGCCTCGAACAACAGTGGTAGGGCGTTCACGCTGTGCATCCGCCGCCGCCGGGCATAACTGACCATCATGGTCGAGCAGATGGCTCCGAGCAGAAACGACAGCACCCCGCCCAGGCCGCTCAGCACCAAGGGATAAGCCCCTAGGGCGATATTGTCGGCCATCGCCGAGACGATCCCGGTCATATGCGAGGTGTACTGCTGCACCGCGAGAAAACCGCCGGCATTGATCGCCCCGGCGACAAAGGCCAGGGCAAAACCCAGGTGACGGTTGGCAATGGCAGTGCGCCTGCGCCCGGTCAGGCGGCGGGCATAGCGGATGGGCATAGGACACCTGCGTGGCGAAGTGGCGCGAGAGACTCAGAAATGAATCTCTGCACCTTTGATGCCGAGTTGCCGCAACTCCTCGATCAGCATGTTCAGGTCGGCGAAGGATTCCACCTGCTCCTGGCCATCGACCAGAAAGAAGCTGGTGCCCGCGCCCTTCTTGAACAGCACGATCCATTCCTGGGTGTTGGCCGGGTTGACGATGACATGGGTATCGAAGAACACCCCGGCAGCCTGCTTGCTCTTGACTTCTTCACGCTGCATCAGCGCACCTCCTTACTCGACCGTTACGCTCTTGGCCAGGTTGCGCGGCTGGTCGACGTCGGTGCCCTTGAGCACGGCGACATAGTAGGACAGCAGCTGCAGCGGGATGGTGTAGAGGATCGGTGCCAGCAGGTCGTGGATATGCGGCATGTTCACCACGTGGGTGCCCTCGCCGTTGCTCATGCCGGCCTGCTCGTCGGCAAATACCAGCAGCTCGCCACCACGGGCGCGCACTTCCTGCAGGTTGGATTTGAGCTTTTCCAGCAACTCGTTGTTGGGTGCCACGGTGACCACCGGCATATCGCTGTCCACCAGGGCCAAAGGCCCGTGCTTGAGCTCGCCGGCCGGGTAGGCTTCGGCGTGGATATAGGAAATTTCCTTGAGCTTGAGCGCCCCTTCCATCGCCACCGGGTACTGCGCGCCACGCCCGAGGAACAGCGCATGGTGTTTTTCCGCGAACAGCTCGGAGACCTTCTCCACCACCGCGTCCATGGCCAGGGCTTCGTCCAGACGGGTCGGCAGGCGGCGCAGTTCATCCACCAGCTCGGCCTCCAGGGCCTTGTCCAGAGTGCCGCGCACCTGGCCGAGGGACAGGGTCAGCAGCATCAGCGCTACCAGCTGGGTGGTGAAAGCCTTGGTCGAGGCCACGCCGATTTCCGGGCCGGCCTGGGTCAGCAGGCATAGATCGGATTCGCGCACCAGGGAGCTGATGCCGACGTTGCAGATCGCCAGGCTGGCCAGGTAGCCGCCCTGCTCCGGGCTCAGCGCCTTGGCATTGCGCAGCGCGGCCAGGGTGTCGGCGGTTTCGCCGGACTGGGAGATGCTGACAAACAGGGTGTCCGCCTGCACCACCACCTTGCGGTAGCGGAACTCGCTGGCCACTTCGATCTGGCAGGGAATCCCGGCCAGTTCTTCCAGCCAGTAACGGGCCACCATACCGGCGTGGTAACTGGTGCCGCAGGCGACGATCTGCACGTTACGCACCTTGGCGAACAGCTCGGCAGCTTGCGGGCCGAAGGCCTGGACCAGCACCTGGTTGGTACCCAGACGACCCTCCAGGGTGCGCTGCACCACCTTGGGCTGCTCGAAGATTTCCTTGAGCATAAAGTGGCGGTACTCGCCCTTGTCGGCAGCTTCCGCACCTTCGTGGTACTGCACGCTTTCGCGCACCACCGGCTGGCCGGAGGCGTCCCAGATCTGCACGCTGTCGCGCTGGATCTCGGCGATATCGCCTTCTTCCAGGTACATAAAGCGGTCGGTAACCTGACGCAGGGCCAGCTGGTCGGAGGCGAGGAAGTTCTCGCCAAGACCCAGGCCGATCACCAGCGGGCTGCCGCTACGGGCGGCGAGCAGACGATCCGGCTGCTTGGCGCTGATCACCGCCAGGCCGTAAGCGCCATGCAGCTGCTTGACCGCTTCTTTCAGGGCATCGGCCAGGTCGGCGTGGCTCCTGAGGGTGTACTCGAGCAGATGGACGATGGTTTCGGTGTCAGTATCCGAGCTGAACACATAACCCAGGCCCTTGAGGCGCTCACGCAGTTCTTCGTGGTTTTCGATAATGCCGTTGTGCACCACCGCCAGCTCCTGGCCGGAGAAGTGCGGGTGGGCATTGCGCTCGCTCGGTGCGCCATGGGTGGCCCAGCGGGTGTGGGCGATACCCAGACGGCCAGCCAGGGGCTGCTCGTTCAGGGCACTCTGCAGCTCGGCGACCTTGCCCACCCGGCGGCTGCGCTGCAGCTCGCCCTGGTCATTCAGCAACGCCACGCCGGCGCTGTCGTAGCCGCGGTATTCCAGGCGCTTGAGGCCTTCAACCAGCACGGCAGTGATATTGCGTTCGGCGACTGCGCCTACGATTCCACACATGGTCATCTTCTCCTTAAGAAGCTTCGAGCGGCGCGATAATCAGCTGGATGCCACGCTCGATCAATTGTTCGGCCGCCTGGTCATCCAGGCGTTCGTCGGTTATCAGGGTATGGATGCCGCTCCAGGGCAGCTCCAGGTTGGGAATCTTGCGGCCGATCTTGTCGCTCTCGACCATCACCACCACTTCGCGGGCCACATCCGCCATTACCCGACTCAGCCCGAGCAGTTCGTTGAAGGTGGTGGTGCCGCGGGCCAGGTCAATGCCATCGGCACCGATAAACAGCTGGTCGAAATCGTAGGAACGCAGCACCTGCTCGGCGACCTGGCCCTGGAACGACTCGGAATGCGGATCCCAGGTGCCGCCGGTCATCAGCAGCACCGGCTCATGCTCCAGCTCGCTGATGGCGCGGGCCACATTGAGCGAGTTGGTCATCACCACCAGGCCGGGCTTGTGGCCGAGCTGGGGAATCATCGCCGCGGTGGTGGTGCCGCTGTCGATAATGATCCGCGCGTGTTCGCGAATGCGCACTACCCCGGCGCGGGCGATGGCCTGCTTGTACTGGGAGATCGGCTGGATATCGCTGATCAGCTCCTGGGGCATGGGTACCGCACCGCCGTAGCGACGCAGCAGCAGGCCGCTCTTTTCCAGGGCAGCGAGGTCTTTGCGAATGGTCACTTCGGAGGTGGCGAAGGCTTTCGACAACTCGTCCACACTCACCTCACCCTGCTCGGCGAGCAGGGCAAGAATGGTATGGCGACGTTGCGGTGTATTGCGCTTCGACATGCTTAAGTTTCGATTCGAAAGATAATGGCGCGAATCAAAACCTAATGAAGCTTTTTCGTCAAGTGGCAATCGACGTAGGGTGGATGACGCTTTGCTCATCCACCAGGCCGTAGGATGGGTTGAGCGCAGCGATACCCATGCGGAGCAATGATGGGTTACGCCGCTGCGCGGCTAACCCATCCTACGCCATCACTTCTTGGTGGGACGTTTCCAGCCTTCGATATTGCGCTGCTTGGCGCGGCCAACCGCCAGGGTGTTGGCCGGCACATCGGCGGTAATCACCGAACCGGCACCGGTGGTGGCACCATCACCCAGGGTCACCGGGGCGACCAGGGCGCTGTTGGAGCCGATAAACACGTCCTCGCCCAGCACCGTCCTGAACTTGTTGGCACCATCATAATTACAAGTAATGGTGCCGGCGCCGATATTGCTCCGCGCGCCGATCTCGGCATCGCCCAGGTAGCTCAGGTGGCCAGCCTTGGCACCTTCACCCAGCTTGGCGTTCTTCAACTCGACAAAGTTACCCACATGGGCTTTAGCGCCAAGCACCGAACCGGGACGCAGACGAGCGAACGGACCGCAATCGGCACCCTCGCCCATTTCAGCGCCTTCCAGATGGCTGTTGGCTTTGACGATGGCACCTTTGCGCAGGATCGAGTTCTTGATCACGCAGTTCGGCCCGATCTGCACGCCATCCTCGATCACCACCCGGCCTTCGAGGATCACGTTGATATCGATCGACACATCACGGCCCACCGTGACTTCGCCACGCAGGTCGAAACGCGCCGGGTCGATCAGGGTCACGCCCTGCACCATCAGCCGGCGTGCGGCGCGGTATTGGTAGTGGCGCTCCAGTTGAGAAAGCTGAATACGATCATTGGCCCCCAGCACTTCCATCTCGTCAGCCGCCTGTTCGGTGGCGACCACCAGACCATCGGCGACCGCCATGGCAATAACGTCTGTCAGGTAGTACTCGCCCTGGGCATTGCTATTGGACAGGCGACCGAGCCAGTCGCCCAGACGCTTGCCCGGTACGGCAAGGATGCCGGTGTTGCCCTCGCAGATCAGCCGCTGCTCGGCGCTGGCGTCCTTATGCTCGACGATGGCCTTCACCACGCCTGCCTCATCGCGAACGATACGGCCATAGCCGGTGGGGTCGTTCAGGTTGACGGTCAACAATCCAAGCTGCTGCTCGCTGACCTGCAGCAGCAGACGTTGCAGGGTTTCCACTTCGATCAGCGGCACATCTCCGTAGAGAATCAACACACGCTCGGCGGTCAACGCCGGCAGCGCCTGGGCCACGGCATGACCGGTACCGAGTTGCTCGCTCTGCAGCACGAAGTTCAGGTCATCCGCTGCCAGTTGCTCGCGTACCCGTTCCGCGCCATGGCCGATCACCACATGGATGCCCTGGGGTTTGAGCAGGCGGGCGGTGTCGATCACATGGCCAAGCATGGACTTGCCGGCAACCGGGTGCAGCACCTTGGGCAGGGCCGAACGCATACGGGTGCCTTGGCCGGCGGCGAGAATAACGATATCGAGGGACATGGGGGGCAGATCCTATTGAGTAGCCCGGATGCAATCCGGGGGTGATCGTCCCGGATTGCATCCGGGCTACCTGCTAAATGACAGGCAAAGAAAAAGGGTAGCCAAGGCTACCCTTTTACTTACGCACAATGAAGCAGGTGGCTTAGCCGCCGAACTTCTTGCGCAACTGCTGAACGGTACGCAGCTGGGCTGCAACCTCAGCCAGGTGAGCGGCTGCGGAACCGTAATCGAACTCCGCGCCCTTCTCGTGCAGTGCACGCTCGGCAGCCTTGAGGGCTTCCTGAGCAGCAGCTTCATCGATATCGGCAGCACGCTGCACGGTATCGGCGAGCACTTTCACCACATTCGGCTGAACTTCCAGGAAGCCACCGGAGATGTAGTAAACCTCGGCCTGGCCACCCTGCTTGATCAAGCGGATCGGGCCTGGCTTGAGATCGGTCAACAGAGGCGCGTGGCCGGGTGCAATACCCAGGTCGCCCAGGTTGCCGTGTGCAATCACCATTTCCACCAGGCCGGAGAAGATTTCCCCCTCCGCGCTGACGATATCGCAATGGACTGTCATGGCCATATCTAACCTCACGTATCGATCATCTGAACGCTACTGCGCTCGACTATACGGCGTTGAAGCCAGGCTCGAAATGCTCATTTACAACAGTAAACTGCGCTTTCTCGCCTGTCTTCGCCTTGTCTAGCCTTCGCTCGCTACGCGTTCAAGCAGACCGTGAGCGCCCGTTGCCGGGCGCACCGATTACAGCTTCTTGGCTTTTTCGACGGCTTCTTCGATACCGCCGACCATGTAGAACGCCTGCTCTGGCAGGTGGTCATAGTCGCCGTTAAGAATGCCGCTGAAACCAGCGATGGTGTCCTTCAGGGAGACGTACTTGCCCGGCGAACCGGTAAATACTTCAGCCACGAAGAACGGCTGGGACAGGAAGCGCTGGATCTTACGGGCACGGGATACCAGCAGCTTGTCTTCTTCAGACAGCTCGTCCATACCGAGGATCGCGATGATGTCCTTCAGTTCCTTGTAACGCTGCAGCACGTACTGCACGCCGCGAGCGGTGTCGTAGTGCTCCTGGCCGATAACCAGCGGATCCAGCTGACGCGAAGTCGAGTCGAGTGGGTCAACCGCCGGGTAGATACCCAGGGAGGCGATGTCGCGGGACAGTACGACGGTGGCGTCCAAGTGGGCGAAGGTGGTCGCCGGGCTTGGGTCGGTCAGGTCGTCCGCAGGTACGTATACGGCCTGGATCGAGGTAATCGAACCGGTCTTGGTCGAAGTAATACGCTCTTGCAGAACGCCCATTTCTTCGGCCAGGGTCGGCTGATAACCCACCGCGGAAGGCATACGGCCCAGCAGTGCGGATACTTCGGTACCGGCCAGGGTGTAACGGTAGATGTTGTCGACGAACAACAGTACGTCACGACCTTCGTCACGGAACTTCTCGGCCATGGTCAGGCCGGTCAGGGCTACGCGCAGACGGTTGCCTGGTGGCTCGTTCATCTGACCGTAAACCAGGGCTACCTTGTCGAGAACGTTGGAGTCCTTCATCTCGTGGTAGAAGTCGTTACCCTCACGAGTACGCTCACCCACACCGGCGAACACGGAATAACCGCTGTGCTCGATGGCGATGTTACGGATCAGTTCCATCATGTTTACGGTTTTGCCTACACCGGCACCACCGAACAGACCAACCTTACCGCCCTTGGCAAACGGGCAAACCAGGTCGATAACCTTGATGCCGGTTTCCAGCAGTTCGTTGGAGCTCGACTGCTCAGCGTAGGAAGGTGCCGGGCGGTGAATGCCCCAACGCTCTTCTTCGCCAATCGGGCCGGCTTCGTCGATCGGGTTGCCCAGTACGTCCATGATCCGGCCCAGGGTTTTCACCCCGACCGGAACCTGGATCACAGCACCGGTGCTGTCGACGTTCAGGCCACGCTTGAGGCCTTCGGTCGAACCCATCGCAATGGTACGCACCACGCCGTCGCCCAGCTGCTGCTGAACTTCGAGGGTGGTTTCGGCGCCGACTACTTTCAGCGCTTCATAAATATTCGGCACTTGATCACGCGGGAATTCCACGTCGATAACGGCGCCGATGATTTGAACGATACGTCCGCTACTCATAGCTGGATCCTCTGAATATTTGAACCGTTAAACCGCGGCAGCGCCGCCGACGATTTCCGAGATCTCTTGGGTGATCGCAGCCTGACGCGCCTTGTTGTAGATCAGCTGCAAATCGCTGATCAAATCACCGGCGTTGTCGGTAGCGTTCTTCATCGCGATCATCCGCGCAGCTTGTTCAGCCGCGTTGTTCTCGACCACCGCCTGGTAGACCTGCGACTCCACGTAACGGACCATCAAGCCGTCAAGCAGCTCTTTGGCGTCCGGTTCGTACAGATAGTCCCAGTGGTGCTTGAGTTCTTGATCCGGGGTTGCCACCAGTGGAATCAACTGCTCCACGGTAGGCTGTTGCGTCATGGTGTTGATGAACTTGTTGGACACCACGGACAGGCG
>CAZOEC010000047.1:0-31877 GCA_964578635.1 uncultured Pseudomonas sp. | reverse complement strand
GCTTGGCCAGGGCGAAGATCACCCCACCCTTGGCGGTGCCGTCGAGCTTGGTCAGGGCCAGACCAGTCAGGTTGACGGTCTGGTTGAACTGCTTGGCCTGGTTGATCGCGTTCTGCCCGGTGCCGGCATCCAGCACCAGCAGCACCTCGTGGGGCGCGGTCTCGTCCAGCTTGCCGATCACCCGGCGCACCTTCTTCAGCTCTTCCATCAGGTTGTCTTTGGTGTGCAGACGCCCAGCGGTATCGGCGATCAGCACGTCCATGCCGCGAGACTTGGCCGCCTGCACCGCATCGAAAATCACCGAGGCGGAGTCGGCACCGGTGTGCTGGGCGATCACCGAGATCTGGTTGCGCTCGCCCCACACCTGCAACTGCTCCACCGCCGCGGCGCGGAAGGTATCGCCGGCGGCCAGCATGACTTTCTTGCCGTCCTGCTGGAGTTTTTTCGCCAGCTTGCCGATGGTGGTGGTCTTGCCCGCGCCGTTGACGCCGACCACAAGAATTACATAGGGCTGCTTGCTGCTATCGATCCGCAGCGGCTGCTCGACCGGCTTGAGCAGCGCGGTCAGTTCTTCCTGCAGGGCCTTGTACAGCGCGCCGCTGTCGGCCAGCTCCTTGCGCGCCACGCGCTTGGTGAGGTTCTGCACGATGGCGGTGGTGGCCTCGACACCCACGTCGGCGGTGAGCAGACGGGTTTCAATATCTTCCAGCAGCTCATCGTCGATGGTCTTCTTGCCGAGAAACAGGCTGGCCATGCCCTCGCCCAGACTGGCGCTGGTTTTCGCCAGGCCCTGCTTGAGGCGTTCGAGAAAGCCGGCGCGGGTTTCCTCGGCGCTCTTGCTCTCCACAACCGGCAGCGCGGGGGCGACAACCGGGGCCGCTGGTTCTGGCTGGGGCTCGGGCTGAGGGGGCAAGTCGATATGGGCATGCAGCACTTCGCTGCCGGCATTGATGCGAAAACGCGAAGGCCGCGGGGCCGCAGCGACAGGCGGAGTCTCTGCCGCGGGTGCCGCGGGCACGGCCTCGGCGGCCACAGGGTTCGATGGCGCGGCCTCGACGGCTTCGACCGGCTGGGGTACCGCGACAGGCGCAGGCTCGGCCAGCGGCGGCACGACGGGCTCGGCCGGTGCAGTCACAGCCTCGGCGGGTGCGGAAGAGGGCTCTGCCGCAGCGGGCGCGGCGGCTTCAGGGCCGGGCTGCGGTTTTTTACGCAACCAGCCGAACAGGTCTTTTTTCTCGGCGGGCTTATCGGCCGCGGCAGGCGCAGCGGTCTTCTTGTCGTCGTTGGAACCAAACATGGAGGACGGCTATCTCAAAGGTGCGACACGCCAGTGGGCGGGCCTGAAAGTTGATCTGCGCGGCTGAATATAAAGCTGAAGAAACTGCACAGTAAAATTCAGACCGGATACCAGACATGGTCGCCGGTAAGGTCAGGCAACCCCAGATCATTGCTGAGCGGGAGCCCCCAAGAACCGTGCGTGCGGCTTTGACCCAAGCCTACATCAAGCCAGCCTTGCCGACTGGCAACACACGGGAATTGCGCGCGACTTTACCACTATCGGCCGCCGCGGAGCAGGTCTATCTGTCGCTTGCGTCCGAGATCAACGCGAGCGCTACGGGGCGCGCACTCACGCCCCGGTACTTGCGCTTGTGCATGCCCCAGCGCCATCGATGGCGCGCCGCTGGCCACGCATCAGTGTCAGGGCCATCCCTGCGGAGAGCAGCAGGCCGGGGGTGGCGGCAAACAGCACAGCACTCCCACCCATGCCCAGCGCCAGGATCTGTCCCGCCACCAGAGGCCCCGCCATCGAACCCAGACGCCCTACCGCCACGGTCGCTCCGACGCCCGTGGCACGGATGTCCGCCGGATACAGCATGGGGGCCAGGGCATACAGCACCAGCTGGCCGCCAATGGCGCAGAACCCGGCCGCGGCCCCCGCCAGCAACAGCAGATCGAAGCGCTGCACCAGGCCGAGCGCCGCCAGGGCGACCAGCATGCCCAGATAGGTGCAGAGCACCACCAGAACCGGGCTGGCCCGATCCATCAAGCGGCCCGTCAGGATCGACCCGGCCGCGCCGCCGAGATTGAACAGTATCTGCACGTACCCGGCCTGAACCTGGTCGTAACCCAGCACAACCAGCAATGAAGGTAGCCAGTTCAGCAGCATGTAGAGCACCGCCAGGGTGAAGAAACTGCTCAGCCAGATCAGCAGTGTCGCCGTGGCCCGCCCCTGGGCGAACAAGCCGCCGACCGCCGAGCCGCCCCCGCTGGCGCTGTCGCGGCGAACCACCGGGGCCTCGCCCAAGAACCGGGCCAACAGCCCGGCCAGCAGAATGGGCGCGAGCCCTCCCATGTAGAAGATCAGCCGCCAGTCCTCCCCTATACCCAGCACGCCCATCAGGGCCGCGGTCGCGCCGCCCAGGGGCACGCCGCAGTAGGTCAGGCTGACCACGGTGCTCTTCAGGCCGGCACCGGCCACCTCCGATGACAGTGCAATCAGAATCGGCAAGGCGGCCCCCAGACCCAGACCGGTGGCCAGGCGCGCCAACAGCAGACCGGAATAGCTGTCGGCATAAGCGGTCAGCAACGAGAAGAGCCCGAACAGCAACACCGCTGCAATCAGCACCTGCTTGCGCCCCAGCCGATCCGCCAGCCAGCCGCCAAACAGCGCACCCGGCAACAGGCCGATCAAGCCGGCACTGAAGAACCAACCGAGCTGGACCGCGCCAAGGCCAAATTCCTGGGCGATATGGGGGGCGGCGATGCCGGCGGCCTGCAGATCGAAACCCTCGATCAGCGCGACGATAAAACAGAGGACGATGGTCAGCACCGGACTTGCCGGCGCAGCCGCCTTGCGAACGAGCATAGGGACCTCGAATGTCGGGGGAGTGGCCGGGCTGACGCAGCAACCCGGCCTGGGGATTAACGGCCGGACTTGAGCTTGTTCCAGGAGCGGGTGATCCAGCGCATGACTTCAGGCGGTAGCTCCGAGGAGACATACAGCCGTTGCTGGACGGCGGCGGAAGGATAAATCGAGGGGTTCTGCCGAACCTGCTCATCCATCAGCGCATCGGCCCGGGTATTGGCGTTGGCGTAGCCGACATACTCGCTGACTGCGGCGATCACCTGCGGCTGCAGCAGGTAGTCAATAAAGGCATGGGCCTGCTCGACGTTCTTCGCGTCGGCCGGGATGCTCAGCATGTCGAACCACAGGTTGCCGCCCTCGCGGGGCACCACGTACGCCAGCTCGATGCCGTTGCCCGCCTCCTCGGCACGGCTGATGGCCTGGAACACATCCCCCGAATAGCCGAAGGCGATGCAGATATTGCCGTTGGCCAGGTCGGAGATATAGCGCGACGAATGGAAGTAGGTGATATGCGGGCGCAGGGCCTGCAGCTTGCGCTCGGCATCCTTGTAGTCCTTGATCCGCGTACTGTCGGGCGCAAGCCCCATATAGTTGAGCATGGCCGGGTAGAGTTCGTCGGCCGAGTCCATAAAGGACACCCCGCAGGCCTTCAGCTTCGCCAGGTTCTCCGGCTCGAACAGCACATCCCACGACTCGATCCGCTCGACACCCAGCACTTCACGAATCTTCGCCACGTTGTAGCCGATGCCGTTGGTGCCCCACAGATAGGGCACGGCGTACTGGTTACCCGGGTCATTGGCCTGCAGGCGTTCGAGCAGCTGCGGGTCGAGGTTGTTCCAGTGCGGCAGCCGGCTCTTGTCCAGCTTCTGGAATACCCCCGCCTTGATCTGCCGACTGAGGAAGTGGTTGCTCGGCACCACCACGTCATAGCCGCTATTGCCGGCCAGCAGCTTGCCTTCCAGGGTTTCGTTGGAGTCGAACACGTCATACACCGGCTTGATGCCGCTGGCCTGCTGGAACTCGGCGAGGGTGTCCTCGGCGATATAGTCGCTCCAGTTGTAAATATTCACCACGGCCGGGGTCGCCTGGGCCGCGACGGCCCCCAGGCTCAAGGCGGCGAACAGGATAGTGCGGCTTGCACGCTTCATCGCTCGCTCCTTAGAAGGTCTTGCTGGCACTGGCGACCAGGGTGGAACTGCACAGGTCGTCGTAACCGCTGAAGCTCATGCACTCGGCATCCGACAGGTCGGTATCGATATAGCTCAGGCCCCAGGTCACGCCGAGCATGTCCCGCTGCAGACCGAGGCTCCAGTTGTTGTACTCCTCCTCGCCCTGGCTCCAGTCCTTGTTGAAGAACACCTTGTCCTTGTAGTCGACGTTCTCGAACTTCAGCTCCAGGCCGATATCCAGCGGCAACAGGGTGCGGTAACCGGCGTACAGGCTGGCGCTGCTCTCGTCGGTGGCGTCCGAGTGCTTGCCGCCGATAAAAAAGCCGTAGGCCTCCAGGGTCAGGTAGACATCGGCACCGTTGAACTGGCTCTCGCCCGGGTAGCTATAGCGGTTGTAATAGGCGTCCAGGCTGATGTCATCGCTGATCTGCCAGTAGTAGCCGGCGTAGTAGTCGACCTCCCACCGGGTGCCGTAGTCGTCGCCCCGCTCCCAGTCATAGCCAAACTCGACAGTGCTGGTCCAGACCCCGGCATACAGGCCGCTGGCATGGGCCAGCAGCACATCCAGCTGCAACGCCGGGTCGCCCAGGGTTTGCGAAATGCCGCTGTTGCGGTAGTCGCTGAGCACTTGCGGGGTGATCGCCAAGGAGAACTGCTCGCTCAGTTCGATGGCGTGCGCCGTGTTCAAGGCGAGCAGGCTGAGGCCTGCCAGGGTTATGGCTTTGACTGCGTGCATGGGGATTTCCTTGTTGTTATGGGGTGACGCTTAAGGCTGCGCCCGGCCCCAGCCGCAGCGGGCAGCAGCTACGGCCGGGCGGGGCTGGCTGGGTGGTGCGAGGCGGCTTATTGCGCCTGGGCGACTGCCTGGCCGGGCTCGGCGCTGTACACCGCCTGGCCGGCGAAGAAGGTCTGCAGCACCTGGGTTTCGAACAGTTCTGCGTCGCTGACCTTGAACACATCGCGGTCGAGGACGATCAGGTCGGCCTGTTTGCCCGGCACCAGGGAGCCGATGCGCCGATCCAGGCGCAGGGCCTTGGCGGCATTGAGGGTGTAGGCCTGGAACATGCTTTCGCGATCGATGCTCTCGGCGCTATTGAGTACCCCGAGTGGCCCCTTGCGGGTGCTGGCCTGGGCGATGGCGTGCCAGGGGTTGGGGCTGGACACCGGCCAGTCGCTGGCACCGGCGATGATCGCACCGGCCTGATGCAGCGAACGCGCCGGATACTGGTACTGATAGGCGGCGGCGCTGACGTAGGGTTTGACCAGCTCCTCGGTGTAGCTCTCGGCGGTGGCCCAGAGCAGCTGCATGGAGGCGATCACGCCCAGCTGGCGGAAACGCGGGAACTCCTTGGGATTGACCATCTGCAGGTGGCTGATGCTGTGCGGCACCGGCGTCGGCTTGAGCGAGCGGGCGTATTCGAAGCCATTCAGCGCTTCACGTACCGCGCGATCGCCCACCGCATGCACATGCATGATCCAGCCGCGCTGTTCGGCCGCCGCCGCCAGCTTGCCGAAGTTCTTCGGGTCGATCAGCAACTCGCCGCGCTTGAGGCTGTTCTTGAACGGGTCGAGCACCGCGGCGGTCTGCCCGGGAAACTCCATCACACCGTCGGCGAAGATCTTGATCCCGGGGAAGCTCAGGTTGGGCACGTCCTGGAACTGCCGCATAACCTTGTCCAGCACCTGCAGATCGGCCGGCTGGCTTTGCGGATGGGTCACCAGCAGCGCGGCGACGTGGGCGCTCAGTTCACCCTTCTCGGCCAGTGCGCGGTACAGCGGCAGCACGCCCAGGTCCTGCTCGCTGGGGCGCAGCTCGAACAGGCTGTCGCCGTCACCGGCATTGGCCGCCGCATCCATCCAGGCGGTAACGCCGACCTGGTTGTTGATCTTCACCGCCTCGCGGGCGGCGGCGAGCATGTCGGCTGCGCTGGGTGCGGGATACTGGCTGCGCACCCGGTCCCAGCCGTTCTCCGCCAGATAGCCGGTGGGGTTGAAGTCGCTATCGTGGCCGATAAAGCCGCGTTCCTTGTCCGATAGGCCGCGCACCAGCTCGGCATCGATGTTCAGGCGCTTGAGCATGGCCTGGTTGGCCCAGCCGGTGTGGCCGTCGATACCGTCCAGCACCAGCGGCTGCTCGCGCCAGCGGCCCCGGTTGAAGATATTCCCCAGCCCGGCGCTCTGCTCCCAGTAGGCCGAGCTGACCCCGGAAATCACGATCAGGTCGCCCATGCGCGCGGTGCCGGCCTGGTCCTGTTCGAGGATCCAGCGCTCCAGCTCGTCCAGCGCCAGCACCTCGTCATACAGATTGGCCCGCAGGCTGGCCATGGCCCCCATGATCGGGTGACTGTGGGTGTCGATCATGCCCGGCATCAGCACCTTGCCGGCCAGGTCGATCGACTGCGTATCGGCATCGGCCAGGGCCTTCACCTCGGCGTCGCTGCCGACCTTGAGGATCTTGCCATCCGCCACCGCCACGGCCTGGGCCAGTGGCTGGCCGGGTTCGGCGGTGAACACCTTGCCGTTGAACAACAGCAGATCCGCAGCGGCCATGGCTTCCATCGAGGAAAAAGCCAACACCCCGACCAATACGCCTGGAATTAATCGTTGCATCGCAGCAGCCTCTGGTTTTTATTGGTATGGCCACGAGACTAGCGGCGGACAGGCAGCGGCAGAACACCGCTACCGAGCAAAACATTTTTGCCATATAGGAAACAATCATGGACAAGCTCAGCGCCCTGAGCATGTTTGTCGCCACCGCCGAGCACGGCAGTTTCAGCCGTGCGGCCGAACAGCTGGGCAAGACGCCTTCGGCCCTGACCAAGGCGGTCAGCCATCTGGAAGCGGAACTGGGCGCGCAACTGTTCGAGCGCAGCACCCGGCGTACCGCGCTGACCGAGGCCGGCCGGCTCTATCTGGATACCGCGCGCCAGGTGCTGCAGCGCCTGCACGATGCCGGCGAGGAAATCGGCCAGCTCAAGCAGGGCCTGCACGGCCACCTCAGGCTGACCGCGCCATTGGCCTTTGGCCGGGCATTTCTCGATGAAGCCTGCGCCGGCTTTCTCGCCGAACACCCGCAGATCTGCCTGCGGGTGGACCTGTGCGATGCCTTTGTCGACCTGGCCGAGGGCGGTTATGACCTGGCCCTGCGCGAGGGCCGCAGCGACCTGCCGGGGCTGATCGCCAAACCCCTGGGACGCAACCAGATCGTGCTGTGCGCCAGCCCGGCCTACCTGGCGGCCAACCCGCTCCCGGTCACGCCGGCAACCTTCGACCGCCATCAGTGGCTGATCTACCAGCACCCGGCCCTGGATCAGAGCTACTGGTGGCTGGCGCACAACGGCGTGCGCCTGCGCTCCCCCGTGCCGCGGGCGCGCCTGGAAAGCGACAACTACGACCTGCTGCTGGCCAACACCCTACTCGGCGCAGGCCTGCATGCCTGTCCGCTGTGGAGCGTCAAACCCTACCTGGAAACCGGCCAGTTGCTCCGGGTGATGGCCGACTACGACTTCGACCCGGACGCATTCGGCCCGCTGATCCTTGCCGTCTACCCCAGCCATCGCCGGGCCACGCGCAAGGTCCAGGCCCTTATCGACTACCTGACGGCCTTCTGCGCCCGGTGCGGCTTTGGTCTGGAAACCAGCCCCGAACGACAGATTTCGCAATAAATGCCCGCCCGCGGACCAAGGAACGACGCCACGCCAGAGCAGTCTCACGGTTCTGTTAATAGCCGCTTGCCGCTAGAATCCGTCGACAACTCCATGCCCAGGCTGCTTCTGCAGCTTGTCAGCGGCATCCCGGCGACACACGCAGCCCATCACGGTGACCCCATCTCCATGCATATGACCGTTCTACGCGCCGCAACCCTGTTGCTCGCCACCATCGGCCTGCCGTTGCTGGCTACCGCCGCCGAGCCCCAGCCGACCCACGAATTCAGCCTGGACAACGGCCTCAAAGTCATCGTCCGTGAAGACCATCGCGCCCCGGTGGTGGTTTCCCAGCTCTGGTACAAGGTTGGCTCCAGTTACGAGACGCCGGGCCAGACCGGCCTGTCCCACGCCCTCGAACATATGATGTTCAAGGGCAGCCGCAAGCTCGGCCCTGGTGAAGCCTCGCGCATCCTGCGTGAGCTGGGGGCCGAGGAAAACGCCTTTACCAGCGACGACTACACCGCCTACTACCAGGTGCTGGCCCGCGATCGCCTGGCCGTGGCCCTGGAGCTGGAGGCCGACCGCCTGGCCAGCCTCAAGCTGCCGGCCGAGGAGTTCGCTCGGGAAATCGAGGTGATCAAGGAGGAGCGCCGCCTGCGCACCGACGACAAGCCCGGCTCCCTGGCCTATGAACGCTTCAAGGCCATGGCCTACCCGGCCAGCGGCTACCACACCCCGACCATCGGCTGGATGGCCGACCTGGAACGCATGACGGTGGAGGAACTGCGCGCCTGGTACGAAGCCTGGTACGCGCCCAACAACGCCACCCTGGTGGTGGTCGGCGATGTCAGCGCCGCCGAGGTGAAGATTCTCGCCGAGCGCTATTTCGGCGACATCCCCCAGCGCGCCGTGCCCCCGGCGAAAATACCGCGCGAGCTGGCCGCCCCCGGCGAGCGACGCATCACCCTGTACCTGAAAACCCAGCTGCCGAACCTGATGATGGGCTTTAACGTGCCGGGCCTCGCCACCGCCGAACAGCCACGCCAGGTGCATGCCCTGCGCCTGATCGCCGCCCTGCTCGACGGCGGCTACAGCGCGCGCCTGGCAACCCGCCTGGAGCGTGGCGAGGAACTGGTTTCCGGCGCATCCGCCTGGTACAACGGCTACCCCCGCGGCGACAGCCTGTTCGTGCTCTCGGCCACCCCCAACGTCCAGACCGGCAAGACCCTCGAGCAGGCCGAAGCCGGCCTGAGGGGCGAGCTGCAGGACCTGCAGCAGAACCCGCCGAGCGCCGAGGAGCTGGCCCGGGTGCGTGCGCAGGTGATCGCCGGGCTGGTCTACGAGCGCGATTCCATCACCAGCCAGGCCACCGCCATTGGCCAGCTGGAAACCGTCGGCCTGTCATGGAAGCTGATCGACCAGGAACTGGCCGAGCTGGAGGCCGTAACCCCCGCCGATATCCAGAATGCGGCGCAAACCTTCTTTACCCGCGACCGCTTGAGCGTCGCCCATGTGCTACCCGAGGAGAAGGACGATGAGTGAGCGCAATGGCCTGCGCTACGGCCTGCTCGGCCTGGCGCTACTGATTCTGCTGGGCCTGCTGGCCCTGGTGATCAACCGCCCCGACCCCCTGACCGACAGCCCGGCAACGTCTGCGGAACCGCCCGTTATCGAATCCCTGGCCGAGCTGAACGGCGACGCGCCGAGCCGCCGCGACCTGAATATTCAGACCTGGCAGACCGCCGAAGGCACCAAGGTGCTGTTCGTCGAAGCCCGCGAGCTGCCGATGTTCGACCTGCAACTGACCTTTGCCGCCGGCAGCAGCCATGACCAGGGCGTACCCGGCCTGGCCATGCTGACCAACGCCATGCTCAACGAAGGCGTGCCGGGCAAGGATGTCGGTGCCATCGCCGCCGGCTTCGAAAGCCTGGGGGCCAACTTCGGCAACGGCGCGTTTCGCGATATGGCCATCGCCAGCCTGCGCAGCCTCAGCTCGACCGAACAGCGCGAGCCGGCGCTGCAGCTGTTCAATCAGGTGATCGGCCAGCCGACCTTCCCCGAGGACGCCCTGGCGCGAATCAAGAACCAGCTGCTAGCCGGCTTCGAATACCAGAAGCAGAACCCCGGCAAACTGGCCAGCCTGGCGCTGTTCGAGCGCCTGTACGGCAACCACCCCTACGCCCACCCAAGCGACGGCAACGCCAAGTCGATCCCGGCGATCAGCCGTGAGCAGCTCCAGGCCTTCCACGCCAAGGCCTATGGCGCGGGCAACGCGGTACTGGCCCTGGTCGGCGACCTGTCCAGGGAAGAAGCCGAAGCCATCGCCAGCGCGGTCTCCGCCGCCCTGCCGCAAGGCCCGGCACTGCCGCGTATCGCCCAGCCGGAAACGCCCAAGGCAGGCCTGCAACATATCGAGTTCCCGTCGAACCAGACCCACCTGATGATTGCCCAGCTGGGCATCGACCGCCGCGATCCGGATTACGCCGCGCTGTACCTGGGCAACCAGGTGTTCGGTGGCGGTGGCTTCGGCACCCGCCTGATGTCTGAGGTGCGCGAAAAACGCGGCCTGACCTATGGCGTGTACTCCGGCTTTAGCGCCATGCAGGCCCGCGGCCCATTCATGATCAACCTGCAGACCCGTGCCGACCTCAGCGACGGCACCCTGCAGCTGGTCAAGGGCATGCTGGCCGATTTTATCGACAACGGCCCCACCGAGGACGAACTGCACAACGCCAAGCGCGAACTGGCTGGCAGCTTCCCGCTGTCCACCGCCAGCAACGCCGCCATCGTTGGCCAGCTCGGCTCCATCGGCTTCTATGACCTGCCGCTGAGCTACCTGGAAGACTTTATGCGCGACGTCCAGGCCCTGAACGTCGAACAGGTCAAGGCCGCCATGGCCAGGCACCTCGACCCCGAAGCCCTGGTGATCGTTACTGCCGGGCCGACGGTCGAGCAGAAGGAACTGCCGCCGCCCAGCGACAACCCCCTCGAACAACCGTCTGCCATACCGGAGCACTGATGAGCAAGCGACCCAAGCCGCACAACGGCGCACCCGCCCATGCCGGCGATGGCCAGCTGCGCATCATCGGCGGGCAATGGCGCTCGCGTCAGTTCAACTTCCCCATGGCCGCGGGCCTGCGGCCAACCCCGAACCGGGTGCGCGAGACCCTGTTCAACTGGCTCGCGCCCTATGTCGAAGGGGCCAAGGTGCTCGACCTGTTCGCCGGCAGCGGCGCGCTGTTTCTCGAGGCCCTGTCCCGCGGGGCCGGCAGCGCCCTGGCCCTGGACCTCAACCCGGCGGCCATCGCCAGCCTGCGCGGCCATTTGCAAACGCTGAACTGCGACAACGGCCAGCTGCAGCAGGTCGATGCCCTGATCTATCTGCAAAACCAACCGGCCAGCGCCTTCGACCTGGTGTTTCTCGACCCACCGTTTAGTCAGAACCTGCTGCTGCCGGCCTGCACCCTGCTGGAGCAGAATGGCTGGCTGGCGGCCGATGCCTGGGTCTATACCGAAAGCGAAAACCCGCCTTCCAGCCTCGGTATGCCCGGCAACTGGCGCTTGCACCGCGAGCAGAAGGCCGGCCAGGTGTATTACGCGCTGTGGCAGCGTACGGCGGCAGTCTGAGGGAACCCTGGGCTTCACAGCGTGAGGCCCACCCTCAGTCAGGCTCTGTTATTCGCTCCGCTCATATAGCTTCCGTTTCACCGCCCCAGGCCCTAGCCTGAGCGCTTTCCCAAGCGATATCTGGTCATGCACACGCCCTTCAAACCCGCCTGGTGGCTGCCCGGCCCGCATCTGCAGACGCTGTGGAACCCCATGTGCCGCCAACCGGCGCAGCTTGAACGCACCCGCGAACGGCTGTGGCTGGAAGATGGCGACTTTCTCGACCTGGACTGGCACGGCCCGCACCAGGCCGACGCGCCGCTGGTGCTGGTGCTGCATGGTCTGACCGGCTCATCCAGCTCGCTTTATGTGCTGGGCCTGCAGCAGAAACTGGCAGCCCAGGGCTGGGCCAGCGTGGCGCTGAACTGGCGCGGCTGCTCCGGCGAACCCAACCTGCTGACCCGCGGTTACCACTCCGGGGCCAGCGAAGACCTGGCGGAAACCGTGCGCCATCTGCGCGCCCAACGGCCGATGGCTCCCCTGTATGCCGTGGGCTACTCCCTGGGCGGCAATGTGCTGCTCAAGTACCTCGGCGAAACGGGTGCCGATAGCCAGCTGCAGGGCGCGGCAGCGGTGTCGGTGCCCTTTCGTCTGGACCAGTGCGCCGACCGTATCGGCCTGGGCTTTTCCAGGGTCTACCAGCGTCACTTTATGCGCGAGATGGTGGCCTACGTGAAGGACAAGCAGCGCCTGTTCGCCCACCAGGGCATGAGCGATCGCCTGTCCACCCTGGAGAAACTCGGCCAGCTGGACAATATGCGTACTTTCTGGGATTTCGACGGCCGCATCACCGCGCCGCTGCACGGCTATGCCGATGCCCAGGACTACTACCGCCGCGCGTCCAGCCGCTACTTTCTCGGCCAGATCGAAACGCCGACGCTGATTATCCAGGCCGCCGACGACCCCTTCGTCTTCGCCCACAGTCTGCCCGAAGCCTGCGAGCTGTCACTCAGCACCGAATTCGAACTGCACGCCCACGGCGGCCATGTCGGCTTTGTCGAAGGTTCGCTGCGCCGTCCGGGTTACTACCTGGAACGGCGTATACCGCAGTGGCTGAAGCAACAACTCAACCCGTAGCCCGGATAAGCGCAGCGTAATCCGGGACAGTAACTCCGGATTGCGCCAAGGCTTATCCGGGCTACGGACTTGGCGACTCGCTCTTAGATCACCTGCTCCAGCGGCACATGCAGCTTGGCGTACAACGCCTCCACCGCCTCGCGCGCCTGCGGGGCGATATAGCCGCCTTCCAGGGCCAGCACCTGGTAGATGCCACGGCGCAGCATTTCCTCGCTGAGGTCGCCGGGCTTGCTGCGGGTGGTGCAGAGAAAACGCACCCAGGAGGTCATGATGATCCAGCTGTTGAGGGTCAGCGCCTCGATCTGCGCCGTGCTCATCAGCAGGATGCCGGCCTCGACAAAGCCCTGGTAGACATCCTGGGCCTGGGTCAGGCAGCGCTGGGCAAACAGCCGGTAGCGCTCGGCCAGCGCGGCGTCGCTGTCGAGCAAATGCTCCAGGTCGCGATGGAGAAAACGGTAGTGCCACATCGCCGCCAGCAGCGCCTCCAGATAGAAGGTCTTGTCCGCCACGGTCAGCGCCCGCGTATCGGGACGCCGCAGAAAGGTATCCACCTGGCCTTCGTAGAGGGCAAACAGCTCGGCGATGATCGCCTGCTTGTTACGGAAGTGGTAGTACAGGTTACCCGGCGAAATACCCAGATGAGCGGCGATATGGTTGGTGGTGACATTGCGCTCGCCCTGGGCATTGAACAGCTCCAGGCTGGCCTGAATGATGCGTTCGCGGGTTTTCGGGGCGGCCATGACAGAGATCTCGACTGAAAAAAGCCCGGCAAAGGTACAGGCTAAAACGCCCAAAGTGTTACCCGAACACGCGCCAGCACTACAGGCTAACTTTTCGTTGGGCTGCGCCGGCCGGCTGACCGCGCCATGCTATTTGACAGATTAGAGCAATTGCTCTAAAAATCCAGCACACCTTTCTGCAGTGGCCTCAGCTCACCTGACGCACTGCATTGCTGGAATGCCGAGGAGCAACATCATGGTCGCCGACGTCGCCTATCTAGAACAAAGCCTGCAACACAGCCAACAGCAGCTCAGCCAGCTGGAGAGCAGCTTTGCCCGTCAGCGCCAGGCGTTCAAGGCCAACCCCATGCCCTCGGCCGAGCAGCGTATGCAGTGGCTGAAAGTTCTCAGCGAGCTGCTCAGCAACGAGCGCGATGCGCTGATCGGTGCCATCTCCCAGGACTTCAGCAACCGCAGCGCCGACGAAACCCTGCTCGCCGAGCTGATGCCCAGCCTGCATGGCATCCACTACGCCAGCAAACGCATCAAGAAGTGGATGAAACCTTCACGGCGCAGCGTCGGCCTGCAATTTATGCCGGCCTCGGCCAAGGTCATCTATCAGCCCCTGGGCGTGGTCGGGGTGATAGTGCCGTGGAACTACCCGCTGTTTCTCGCCATCGGCCCGCTGGTTGGCGCGCTGGCGGCCGGCAACCGGGTGATGATCAAGATGAGCGAGTCGACCCCAGCCACCTCGCAGTTGGTCAAGGACCTGCTGGCCAAGGTATTCCCCGAGGATCTGGTAACAGTGGTGCTGGGCGAGGCGGAAGTGGGCATGGCCTTCTCCAAGCTGCCCTTCGATCACCTGCTGTTCACCGGTGCCACCAGCATAGGCCGACACGTGATGCGCGCCGCGGCCGAGAACCTGACCCCGGTCACCCTGGAGCTGGGCGGCAAGTCGCCAGCCATCGTCTCGGCTTCCGTACCGCTGAGTGACGCCGCCGAGCGCATCGCCTTCGGCAAGACCATGAACGCCGGCCAGACCTGCGTGGCCCCGGATTATGTACTGGTGCCCAAGAACCGCGTGGAGGGCTTTGTCGAGGCTTACCGCAGCGCGGTGCAGAGCTTCTACCCGACGCTGGCGGACAACCCGGATTACACCGCGATCATCAACGAGCGCCAGCAGCAGCGCCTCAACGGTTACCTGCAGGACGCCGAAAGCAAGGGCGCGACCATTGTCCCGCTGTACCCCGCAGCCCAGGGCCGACGCATGCCCCAGGCCGTGCTGCTGAACGTAACCGATGAGATGAAGGTGATGCAGGACGAGATTTTCGGCCCGCTGCTGCCGATCATCCCCTACGACAAGCTGGAAGATGCCTTCGCCTTTATCAATGAGCGCGACCGGCCACTGGCGCTGTACTACTTCGGCTATGACAAGGGCGAGCAGCAGCGCGTGCTGCACGAGACTCACTCCGGCGGTGTGTGCCTCAACGACACCCTGCTGCACGTGGCCCAGGACGATATGCCCTTCGGCGGCGTCGGCCCGTCCGGCATGGGGCATTACCACGGCCATGAAGGCTTTCTGACCTTCAGCAAGGCCAAGGGGGTGTTTATCAAGCAACGCTTCAACGCCGCCAAACTGATCTACCCGCCCTATGGCAAGTCGATCCAGAAGCTGATCTACAAACTGTTCGTTCGCTAACCCCAAATGGCCTGAATCGGTGATAACAATAAATGCACAACACCACGCTTGAAGCGCCGCACCTGAGCCGGCGCAGCCTGCTCAAGGTCGGCCTGATGGGCTCGGCCTTTCTCGCCACCGCCGGGCTCACCGCCAGCCTCAGTGGTTGCTCGGCCAGCACGCCCAAGGCCGGCTTTGCCGTGCTGCGCGAGTCCGACCTGCCCTTTCTGCAGGCGTTGATCCCGGTGATGCTCGCCGGCGCGGTACAGCCGGCGCAGATGCCGGCCGCGGTCAGCGCCACACTCGAGAACCTGGACTACAGCCTGAATCACCTGTCGCCGGAAATGCTCAAGCTGACCGTGCAGCTGTTCGATGTACTGGCCCTGCCCATCACCCGCGGCCCGCTGACCGGGGTCTGGGGCAGCTGGCAGAACGCATCGGCCGCCGACGTACGCAACTTCCTCGCGCGCTGGCAGAACAGCCCCATCGGCCTGCTGAAGATGGGCCATGCCTCGCTGCTGCAGCTGGTGATGATGAGCTGGTACAGCCGAACCGAATCCTGGGCCCACTGCGGCTACCCCGGTCCTCCTACAGTCTGACGGCTGGCTGCGCGTCGGCCAGGCGTTGTTGCAGATGCGCTCGGACTGCTCATTTACAGCTCGTAAACTCCGCGTCCTCGCGCATCTGCGCCTAGCCTGGCTCTAGCTCGCTCAGCCTTGTATGCAGTGCAATCATAAGAAAGAGAGCCTTAAATGCCCGTACCCGACATGTTCAAGCAAGGCCTGGCCAACGGCTGGAAGACTTACGACGGCTCGCGCCTGGACAGCGACCTGACCCTGGAAGCCGACGTGGCCATAGTCGGCAGCGGCGCGGGGGGCGGCACCACCGCAGAGATCCTCAGCGCCGCCGGGTTCAAGGTACTGCTGATCGAGGAAGGCCCACTGAAGACCAGCGACGACTTCAAGATGCTCGAGGACAAGGCCTACGCCAGCCTCTATCAGGAAGGCATCGGCCGCATGAGCAAGGACGGCGCGATCACCATCATGCAGGGCCGCGCCGTGGGCGGCACCACCCTGATCAACTGGACCTCGAGCTTTCGCACCCCCGCGCCAACCCTGGAGCACTGGGCCAAGGAGCATGGCGTACAGGGCCATAGCCCGGAAGAGATGGCCCCCTGGTTCGAGCAGATGGAGCAGCGCCTCGGCGTCGCCCCCTGGGCCGTACCGCCAAATGCCAACAACGCGGTGATCAGCAGCGGCTGCGACAAGCTCGGCTATGAGTGGAAAGTCATTCCGCGCAACGTGCGCGGCTGCTGGAACCTTGGCTATTGCGGCATGGGCTGCCCGACCAACGCCAAGCAGTCGATGCTGGTCACCACCATTCCGGCAACCCTGGATAAAGGCGGCGAACTGCTCTATCTGGCCCGCGCCGACAAGCTGCTGATCGAGGGTGACAAGGTCACGGGGATCGAATGCCTGGGCATGGACGAGCGCTGCGTCGCCCCCAATGGCCGCAAGATCAGGATCAAGGCCAGACACTACGTACTGGCCGGCGGCGGCATCAACACCCCGGGGATTCTCCTGCGCTCGGACGCACCGGACCCGCATCGGCGCACCGGCAAGCGCACCTATCTGCATTTGGTGAATTTCTCCGCCGCGCTGTTCGAGCAGGTGATCAACCCCTTCTACGGTGCGCCGCAATCCATCTATTCCGACCACTTCCAGTGGGACGACGGCACCGCCGGCCGGCTCTCCTACAAGCTGGAAGTACCGCCGCTGCAACCGGCCCTGACCTCCACCCTGCTCGGCCGCTTCGGCGTCGACAACGCCCTGCGCATGGAGCAGCTGCCCAATACCAACGTGATGCTGGCCCTGCTGCGCGACGGCTTTCATCCGGACAGCGCCGAGGGCCGGGTAGAACTGCGCGGCGATGGCAGCCCGGTGCTCGACTACCAGATGACCGACTACAGCTGGGACGGCGTGCGCCGCGCCTTCCACAGCATGGCGGAAATCCAGTTCGCCGCCGGGGCCAAGGCGGTGCTGCCGCTGCACGCCGACGCCGGCTATGTGAAGACCCTGGGCGAGGCCAGGCAGCTGATCGACACACTGCCCATGGAGATCTACCGCACCCGCCTGGGCAGCGCCCATGTGATGGGCGGCTGTGCCATGGGCGAAGACCCGCAGCAGGCGGTCACCGACAGCCTCGGTCGCCATCACCAGCTGAGCAACCTGTCGATCCATGACGGCTCGCTATTCCCCACCAGCATCGGGGCCAACCCGCAGCTGTCGATCTACGGCCTGACCGCAAAACTCGCGACAAAACTCGCCGAGCGCCTCAAGCACGCCTGATGCCAGGGTATTCACGGGCCGTTTCGCGCCCGTGAATCGGCTGGATAAGTTGTGGCCGACTTGGCCGCGGGGAAGCGCTGCGCTACCATCCGACTCCCCAACGGACCCGCCAGGACGTCACGATGAATCGAGTGTTATACCCAGGCACCTTCGACCCCATCACCAAGGGGCACGGCGACCTGGTCGAGCGCGCCGCACGGCTGTTCGACAGCGTGATCATTGCGGTAGCGGCCAGCCCGAAGAAAAACCCGCTGTTCAGCCTGGAGCAGCGCGTCGAGCTGGCCCGGGAAGTCACCCAGCATCTGCCCAACGTCGAAGTGGTGGGCTTCTCCACCCTGCTCGCGCACTTCGCCAAGGAACAGGGGGCAAATGTGTTCCTGCGCGGCCTGCGGGCGGTGTCCGACTTCGAATACGAATTCCAGCTGGCCAATATGAACCGCCAGCTGGCCCCCGACGTGGAAAGCCTGTTCCTCACGCCGTCGGAAAAGTACTCCTTTATCTCCTCAACCCTGGTGCGCGAGATCGCGGCCCTGGGCGGTGATATCTCCAACTTCGTGCACCCGGCCGTCGCCGCCGCGCTGACCGAACGCTTCAAGCGCTGACTGAAAAATCAACTCACGATCTCGCGAGCTAGAGTCCTGCAAGGCGCTACGTTAGTAACAGCCTCCGGCTGGTCAAAACAGGCGAGGAACGGTCGGAGTCGCGAACGACTGTACTTTTGTACATGAGC
Organism: uncultured Pseudomonas sp.; assembly: GCA_964578635.1. GTDB lineage: Bacteria > Pseudomonadota > Gammaproteobacteria > Pseudomonadales > Pseudomonadaceae > Aquipseudomonas. The sequence goes on along the minus strand of CAZOEC010000047.1, from coordinate 13,977 downwards.
ATTACTCGTTTCACTCGCCCCTTCGGGGTCGCGCTGAAGCGCGCTAGCCGCAAGCGGCTTGCCGAGACGCAGCGTCCCGGCCTGTTTTTAACGCAGCAGGGCCGACGCGCAGCAGGTCGTGGGCAAGCCGCGTGCATGCACGGCCTCGATGGGGCACAATTTGCAGCATGTCCCCGAGTGTTAAGGCTGCGCCTGATAGGCGCAGCAGGAGTGTTTGATGTCCCTGATCATCACCGACGACTGCATCAACTGCGACGTCTGCGAACCCGAGTGCCCCAACGCGGCGATTTCCCAGGGCGAGGAAATCTACGAGATCGACCCCAACCTGTGCACCGAATGCGTCGGCCACTACGACGAACCCCAGTGCCAGCAAGTCTGTCCGGTCGACTGCATCCCCCTCGATGAGAACAATGTCGAGAGCAAGGATGAGTTGATGCAGAAGTACTTGATCATTACCGGCAAAGCCTGACAGCCCCATGGAAAGCTACTGCACTCGGCCATGCCGCGTTGAAATCAGGCTCGGCCTGCTCATGTACAACTCGTACACTGCGCGGCCTCGCCTGATTTCGCCTTGCCTGGCCTTCGCTCGCGACGCTTTCCAAGGGTCTGCAAAACAATGGGACGCCTAAACCGCGGCCACTTCCCCTGGCGCGCCCTGTCCGGTGCGCTTGCCTTACTCTGCGCCCTTGAACTGCATGCGGCCGAACAACCCGGCCGCGCCGCTATCGCCACGGCCCATCCCGCCGCCACCGTAGCCGGCCAGGAAACCCTGGCCCTGGGCGGCAATGCCTTCGATGCCGCCGTGGCCATCAGCGCCGCCCTGGCGGTAGTCGAGCCCTACGGCTCGGGGCTGGGCGGCGGTGGTTTCTTTCTGCTGCGCGAGGACGGCGAGTCGCCCCGCTACCGCTTTATCGACGCCCGCGAACGCGCGCCGCTGGCGGCCCATGCCGATCTCTACAAGGTCGACGGCGAAGTACAGAAACAGCTGTCGCTCAATGGCCCGCTGGCCGCCGCGATTCCCGGCCTGCCCGCTGCTCTGGTCGAGCTGGCCGAGCGCTTTGGCCGCCTGCCGCTGCGCGACTCGCTAGCCCCGGCCATTCGCCTGGCCCGCAGCGGCGTCAGTGTCGACCGGGTCTACCGGGAACGGGCCGGCTGGCGGCTCGCGGCCCTGCGCGACGATGCGGAAAGCGCGCGAATCTTTCTCGACCGCGGCGAGATCCCCGCAGAACTGACCCTGCTGCGTCAGCCCGATCTGGCTCGTACCCTGGAACGCCTGGGCAGCGAGGGGCGTGCCGGGTTCTATCAGGGCGAACTGGCCGCGCGCCTGGTCAAGGGCGTGCGCGCAGCCGGCGGCATCTGGACCCTGGAAGACCTGGCGCAATACCGTACCGTCGAACGCACGCCGCTGCGCGTCAACCTGCAGGATGGCCGTGAGCTGATCAGCGCACCGCCGCCATCGGCCGGCGGCCTGGCCCTGGGGCAGAGCCTGCTGATGTTGCAGCAGCTGCCCTGGCAACAGGCCGACTCGGCACAGCGCACCCATCTGGTGGTGGAAACCCTGCGCCGCGCCTACCGTGACCGCGGCCTGTTGGGCGACCCGGACTTTGTCGCCAACCCGCTGGAGCGCCTGCTGGCACCGGCCTACCTGAAGCAACTGGGCGCAAGCATCCGCAGCGACCAGGCCACCACCAGCGACAGCCTGCCGGCGGCCGGCGGCTTTCAGGAGGGCGACCACACCACCCACTTCTCGGTGCTGGACGCCGAGGGCAACGCGGTGGCCGCCACCCTGTCGATCAACCTGCCGTTCGGGGCCGCCTTTACCGTGCCCGGCACCGGGGTATTGCTCAACGACGAGATGGACGACTTCGCCGCCGATGTGCAGGGAGCCAACGCCTACGGCCTGGCCGGCAGCCACGCCAACGCCATCGCCGCCGGCAAGCGGCCCCTGTCGAGCATGAGCCCGACCTTTATCGAAAGCCCCGGTGAGTTCGCCAGCTTCGGCACCCCCGGCGGCAGCCGGATTCCCAGCATGGTGCTGCTCGCGGTTCTGCAGTACCTGGATAACCAACCCATCGAGCGCTGGCCCAGCGTCGGCCGCTATCACCACCAGTTCCGCCCCGACCTGATCGAGCATGAACCGGCCACCTTCAGCGCGGCCGAAATCGCCGCCCTGCAGGCCCTCGGCCATCAGCTGAAATCGACCGAGAGAACATACGGCAATCAGCAGGTGCTGCTCTGGGAGAAGGCGACTGGACAGGTGCAGGCCGCCAGCGACCCGCGGGGAATCGGCAGCAGCGCCGTGATGGCTCCGGTACAGCCGTAACAGGCCGTTGAAAAACGTCGACGAGGCAGGCGAGACAAGGCAAAAATAGCCGAAAAAGCGGAGTTTACTGTTGTAAATGAGCATTTTTAGGCAATTTTTAACGCCGGATCGCCAACGCAGGTAGTTTTTCAACAGCCTGTTAACCTTCGGCTCGATCAGCTTAACTGGATCAGCGGCCCATCCTCGGCCAGCATCTGCCGCAGCGGGCGGAACAGTTCGTTGCCATCGCCCTGGCCGAGCATCAGCACATTGCGCAGGCTCTGGGTGATGCGGCTGGCATAGCCCAGATCATTCATCAGCGAACTGGCCTGCTGACCATTGAGCCGGCGCTCGCGCACCTCGGCGAACAGGCGCTGGCGAAAGCGGCTATCGAACGCCGCTGCCTGCTGGTCGAGCAGGTCGAGACGCTCGCTCCAGGCCTGCTCGGGCAACTCCATATGCCCCAGCTCGCGCACCTCGTGCAACACGCCGAGCAGATGCCGGCGCAGGTCGACATAGGCCTGCCGCGCCGCCCCTTCATCCTCGCGCAGATAGCGCCCGAGGTTCTTCTGCAGGTGCTTGGCATCCTTGACCGCATCCACCAGCTGCAGCGCGGCCAACTGGCAGCTGACCCAGAAGTGCTGGTGGGCCTCATCCAGCGTGACCTCCAGACGCCCCATAAACCCCAGCAGGTCGCCGTACACCCCCTTGATATGCCGCTGGTAAAGCTGCTCGGCATCCAGGGCATGGGGTTCCGGCCGAGCATTCAGCAGGTCATCGTCCGGGCGCTCGCGAGCGAGCTGATCCACCGGTAGATAGAGCGCATGGCAGATCACCTCCAGACTCAACCGGCCCAGGTGCTGCAGCTCCTGCACCACCGCACTGGCGGCGCTGTCTGCGCTGGCCAGGGCATTTTCGTCCAGATAGCGGGCGTGACTGACCTGCTCCTCGGGCTGGACGATCTCGGTGATCAGCACGGGAGGCTCGACCGGCTCGGGCAGCCAGCGCATTAACAAACCGGCCAACCAGCCCTGCCAGGGCCAGAACAGCGCCACCCCCATGGCATTGAACAGGCTGTGAAACAGCGCCAGCTGGATCAGGCTGTTGTCACCCAGGCCCAGGGGCGCGGTGACTAACTGCACCAGCGCAGCCAGCGGGACCAGCAGTACCAGCGCCAGAATTCCGGTGGTCAGGTTGAACAGCACATGGGCCAGGGCCAGCCGCTGCCCGGCGCGCGCACCGCCCAGTGCGCCGATCACCGCCGTGACCGTGCTGCCCAGGTTGGAACCTATGGCAATCGCCAGGCCCTGTTCCAGCCCCAGCTGACCACCTGCCAGGGCGGTCAGGGTCAACATCAGGGTGGCATGACTGGACTGCAGCACCACGGTCACCAGCAAGCCGACCCCGGCAAACAGCAGGGCTCCGGCGATGCCTGGCAACTGGTACTGCAGAGGATCGAAAGCGCCGGCCACGACGGAAAAACCGGCCTTCATCTGATCGATGCCGAGGAACAGGAAGGCCACCCCCATCACCACGCGACCGATGGCCTGACCGCGAGGCCCGGTAAAACTGCCCAGTACCCCGAACACCAGCAGGGGCAAGGCCAGGGGGCCGAGGCTGATATTCTGCCCGGCCAAAGCCAGCAGCCAGATGCCGCTGGTGGTACCCAGGTTGGCCCCGAAAAGGATGGCGATACCGGCGGCCAGCTGAATCAGCCCGGTGCTGAGAAAGGCGATAGTCAGCAACGACACCAGCGAGCTGGACTGCACCAGCATGGTCGCCGTCACACCGAACATCAGGCTTTTGAAGGGAGTGGCGGTGCTCAACGCCAGCAGGCGTTCGAGCTGGCCGCCGGCCAGCTGGCGCAGGCCGTCTTCCAGGCATTGCATGCCGAACAGGAAGAGCGCCAGGCCGGCACAGAGCGTCAGCCAGCCATCGCTGAACCAGAAGCTCAGGGCCAGCAGGGCAAATACCAGGCCCCAGGCCAGGGGCCGCCAGCGCTGCAGAAGCTCGCGACCGCTATCGGGCATCTAACGCCCCATCGGACAGATCACTGACGCTTGTTGTAACCGTCGCCGGTGCAGCCCAGGCAGCGCACGAAGGCGGCCTTGCCGGGTTCGACCACCAGCGCCCTGCCGGCCTCACCGATACCGCCACCGGTAGCAGCGAACGGCAGAGCCACCACAAACACCCCGGCACCGATCACCGTTGCCGCGATCAGCAGGGGCCGGGCGATCAGCAGATCGGCCACCATCGAAAAGGCAGCCGGAGCCTCCGAGGTGTACAGAGGGTCGCCGCTGGCATTCTGCTGAGCATGCACCGGCAGAGCCAGCAAGCCAGTGGTCAGCGCCAGGGCAGCAGCGGTTGAACGAAACAGTTTCATGGGGCGATCCTTCAGCTATTAGGAGGCGGTGCGATTAACTATAACAGCGCTCTGCCAATTGTCAGCGTGACCGACATCAATCGCCATAAAAGCCGTACTCGGGTTTTTTCGGGATAAAGGCTCGATAAAACCCGAGAATTTCCCTGAGATCGGCCACTTCATCGCCGCTGGGCCAGAAGGTCGGGCCGATCACCACCCGCCGATTTTGATAATCCAGCGCCCCCAGCACGATCGGCACCCCGGCTCCCTGGGCGATGTGATAGAAGCCCATCTTCCAGCGCTCGACCTTTTTGCGCGTGCCCTCCGGCGACAGCACCAGAATAAACTGAGGGTGATCGCGGAACGCCTGTACGGCCTGCTCCACGGTATTGCCCTGCTGGCCGCGATGGATGGCGATACCGCCCCAGCGGCGCAGCAGACCGCCGAATGGCCAGCGAAAGATCGTGTGCTTGCCGAACCAGCGGGCATTCAGGCGCAGGACGAACTTCAGGGCGATAAAGATCACGAAGTCCCAGTTGGAGGTGTGATGCGCACCGATGGCCACGAACCGGTCGAGCTTCGGCAGCTCGCCTTCGATACGCCAGCCCATCAGCTTCAGTACGCCGCGCCCCAGCCACTCGGCCAGGGGGTTGCGCGGCAGGTAGTTAGCGGACATCTCGCCCCCGGTGTTGCTTATTGTCGCCGCAGATCGTAACGATTCTTAGCGCTGACAGCGCGGGCAATAGACACTGGCCCGCTGGCCCAGCTTGATCTCGCGCAGGGTGCTGCCGCAGAGCTTGCAGAACTCGCCGCCACGACCGTAGACGAACAGTTCCTGCTGAAAGTAGCCGGGCTGGCCATCGCCGCCGACGAAATCGCGCAGGGTGGTGCCGCCGCGCTCGATGGCGTGGGCGAGGATGCGTTTGATCTCATCCGCCAGCTTTAAATAACGCGCCCGCGAGATCGAGCCGGCCTCGCGCCGCGGATCGATGCCGGCGGCGAACAGGGCCTCGGTCGCATAGATATTGCCGACCCCGACCACCACCGCGTTGTCCATGATAAAGGGCTTGACCGCCATGCTGCGGCCGCGCGACTGCTGAAACAGGCGCTCACCGTCGAACAGCTCGGTCAGGGGCTCCGGGCCGAGTTTGCTGAGCAGTACGTGCCCCAGGGGATCGGCGCTCCAGAGCAGGGCCCCGAAGCGCCGCGGATCGGTGTAACGCAGCGCCAGCCCGGATTCCAGCTCGATATCCACATGCTCATGCTTGGCCGCCGGCAACCCGCACTCGACCAGGCGCAGGCTGCCGGACATGCCCAGATGACTGATCAGGCTGCCGGTCTCGGCCTTGATCAGCAGGTACTTGGCGCGCCGCTCGACGCATTCGATACGCTGCCCGGACAACTGGATATCCAGGTCTTCCGGGATCGGCCAGCGCAAGCGCCGCTCGCGCACAATCACCCGGCTGACGCGCTGGCCCTCAAGATAGGGAGCGATACCGCGGCGGGTGGTTTCGACTTCGGGGAGTTCGGGCATAGGGGTTCAATCGAGAGGAACGGGAGGCGGCCCTACCTTAGCAGGAATGCCCTGGAGCGACGAGCCGGGCTGCCTCAGGCCGCCCCCAGCTCGCGAATGCTTTCGCGCAGGTTTTCGAAGTCGTACCCGGACAGGCCCACATACTCCAGCACCAGCTGCTCGATGCTGTCCCATTCATGGTCTTCGGTCTGGTTGCCCAGCACCCGGTGGCTTTCGCAGATGTGCTCGGCCATCTTGAGGATCGCCAGCAGGGTCTTCAACGGAGCATCGCGAGCGGCGTCCTCGGTAAAGATCGCCAGGGCGTTGTGATGGCTGGCAATCGCCTCGCACAGGTGCAGCGGCAAGTTCCACGACTTGGCGGTGAAGTAGCCAACCACCGCATGGTTGGTGTTGAGCAGACGATTCTCGGTATCCACCACCCGGCGCTCGTCGGTGGCGCTGGCGTAGGCCTCTTCCAGCACCGTCATATAGCTGGGAAAGCGCTTGATCATCAGCGGGATGCCGCAGTTATGGAACAGCCCCAGGGTGTAGGCCTCGTCCGGCGAGTGGTAGCCGATGCGCTTGGCCAGGGTTAGGCAGGTCATGGCCACATCCTGGGCGGTGTCCCAGAAACGGTTGAGGGTGACAATGGCTTCGTCGGTCAGCTCGCCCTTGATCGACTGGGCGTTGATCAGATTGATCACCGTGTCGCAACCGAGCAGGTTGACCGCCTGCTGGATCGAGGCAATGCGATTGGTCAGGCCGAAATGCGGCGAATTGACGATTTTCAGCAGCGCCCCGGACAACCCCGGGTCCTGGCTGATCAGCCGGGCGATGCTGCGCAGGTCCGGCGATGGCATAAATTGCTCCATCTGCAGGTCGACCATGATCTGCGGCTGCGGCGGCACGCTGATGCCCTGGAGAAATTTCTTAAGCTGTTCGGGGGAGAGCTCGTGAGCCATGCGGGCGACAACCAGAATAAGAGGTGCGTCGCAGTCTAGCGAAGCCATCGGGGTTCTACAGCCAACTTTTGCCTGCGGGCGGAAAAATCCGCGCGGGCGCGGAACCCGCTATAATTCCGCTCTTTTTTCGGAGCCCTCCCTATGTCCCTGCCCAGCCTGCGCCTGAAAGCCAACGCCGACCGACGCCTGCGCGCCGGCCATCTGTGGGTCTACAGCAATGAGATCGACGTAGCCGCCACCCCCCTCAGCGGTTTTGCTGCGGGCGATCAGGCCATTCTCGAGGCCGCCGGCGGCAAGCCTCTGGGGGTGGTCGCGCTGAGCCCGAACAACCTGATCTGCGCCCGCCTGCTGTCGCGCGACGTCAAGCATGTGCTGGACAAGTCCCTGCTGGTGCACCGTATCAATGTGGCTATGAGCCTGCGTGATCGCCTGTTCGACAAGCCCTGCTACCGCCTGGTGTACGGCGACTCCGACCTGCTGCCGGGCCTGGTGGTGGATCGCTTCTTCGACATCCTGGTGGTGCAGCTGGCGTCCGCGGCCATGGAGCGGCACAAGGACGAGGTGCTCGCCGCCCTGATCCAGGTGTGCAAGCCCAGCGGCATCCTGCTCAAGAACGACTCCGCTGCCCGCGATGCCGAAGGCCTGGCGCGTTATGTGGAAACCCCGTTTGGCGTGGTACCGGAGTGGGTGGCCCTGGAAGAGAACGGCGTGAAGTTCGAAGCGCCGGTAATCGAAGGGCAAAAGACCGGCTGGTTCTATGACCACCGCATGAACCGCGCGCGCCTGGCCCCCTACGTCAAAGGCAAACGGGTGCTCGACCTGTTCAGCTATATCGGCGGCTGGGGTGTGCAGGCGGCGGCCTTCGGTGCCAGCGACGTGATGTGTGTCGACGCCTCCAGCTTCGCCCTTGACGGCGTGGAGCGCAACGCCGCACTGAACGGCTTGACCGACCAGGTCGCCTGCGTCGAAGGCGACGTGTTCGAAGCGCTCAAGCAGCTGAAAGCCTCGGAAGAGCGCTTCGACGTGATCGTTGCCGACCCGCCCGCCTTTATCAAACGCAAAAAAGACCTGAAAAACGGCGAAGGGGCCTACCGCCGCCTCAACGAGCAGGCCATGCGCCTGCTCAACAAGGACGGCATCCTGATCAGCGCCAGCTGCTCCATGCACCTGCCGGAAGATGACCTGCAGAACATCCTGCTGACCAGCGCGCGCCACCTGGACCGCAATATCCAGCTGCTCGAACGCGGCGCCCAGGGCCCGGACCACCCAGTACACCCGGCCATCAATGAGACCCGCTATATCAAGAGCCTGACCGTGCGCCTGCTGCCCAACAGCTAAGTTCGCGCTGCCGTATCGCCGCACCGAAACGCCCACGGCAGTACAGCGCTGCACCCGCCGAGTGCGTTTCGGCGGGTATCCCCTTCCCCTTGTGCTGTTACCACTTCTCCCACCCTGCTAGCGCAAACCCCAAGCTGAACTAGGCTTAGAAACACGCACTGCGCAGCAGTGCACGGTTATGGCTGACTGGCGTGGTTATTGCTTTTGGTTATTTCCATAACAGCTGCTCCTCACTACAAGTGAGCGAGACGGTTGACTGAAGCAGTCAGGTAAACGCCACGCGCGCAAAACCTGTTTTGATGGAACGCTGGGGAGGAATATGGCTGAGCAAGCTGGGGACAAACCGTTCCTGCAATTCACCAATGTAAAAAAGACCTACGACCACAAGAATCTGGTGGTCAAGGACTTCAACCTGGATGTGGCCAAGGGCGAATTTATCACCCTGCTCGGCCCCTCCGGCTCCGGCAAGACCACCTGCCTGATGATGCTCGCCGGCTTCGAGGACGTGACCAGCGGCGAAATCCTGATCAACGGCCGCTCGGTCACCAGCATCGCCCCCTACGCCCGCAATATCGGCATGGTGTTCCAGCAGTACGCCCTGTTTCCCCATATGACCCTGCGCGAAAACCTCGCCTACCCGCTGAAAATCCGCAAAAGACCCAAGGACGAGATCAAGGCCAAGGTCGACGAGTACCTGTCCCTGGTCGAGCTGCTGGAGTTCGGCAACCGCTTTCCCGGGCAACTGTCCGGCGGCCAACGCCAGCGCGTGGCCCTGGCCCGCGCCCTGATCTTCGCCCCGGACATCATCCTGATGGACGAACCCCTGGGTGCTCTGGACAAGAAGCTGCGCGAGCAGATGCAGTTCGAGATCAAGCGCCTGCATGAGCAGCTCGGCTTCACCGTGATCTACGTCACCCACGACCAGACCGAAGCCCTGACCATGAGCGACCGCATCGCCGTGTTCAACAACGGCATCGTCCAGCAATGCGCGCCGCCCCACGTGCTCTACGAGCGACCGGCCAACCTGTTCGTCGCCGACTTTATCGGCGAGAGCAACAAGCTCAAGGGCGTGATCGAGAGCGTCGGCGAGGACAACGTGCAGGTGCGTCTGGAGGATGGCGGCCTGGTCAGTTCACTGAAAGCCAACTGCACCGAAATCGGCCAACCCACCACCGTGTCGATCCGCCCGGAAAAGCTCAGTTTTACCGAGCGACTCGGCAGCACCGGCAATCAGGTGATGGCGCGTTTCGTCACCCGGCATTACGTCGGCGAATACATCCGCTACCACTTCGAAACCCGCGACGGCACCGAGCTGGTGGTGAAAAACATGAATGACAGCAGCGCCCCGCAACTCAGTGCCAAGGAAGAAGTCGCCCTGGCCTGGCTGCCGCAAGACAGCCAGGCCCTGGATCGCCCCGTCACAACCCCCTGACCTATAAGAAGCAATGGAGCACAGCAATGGCTAGAACACTGACCACCCGCTTTTCCACCTTCGCCCTCGCAGCAGCCCTGGGCACGGCGAGTTTCGCCGCCAGCGCCGAGGACAGCCTGACCGTAGTGTCCTGGGGCGGTGCCTATGGCGCGGCGCAACAGAAACACGTGATCGACCCCTATATGAAAGAGAGCGGCGTGAAAGTGCTGTTCGAGGATTACACCGGCGGCGTGGCCGAGATCAAGGCCCAGGTCGAGTCCGGCAATATCCAGTGGGACGTGGTCGACTTCGAAGTAATCGACCTTGAGCGCGCCTGCTCCGAAGGCCTGCTCGAACCCCTCGACCACAGCGTCCTGCCGGCGGGCATCGACGGCACCCCGGCCGCCCAGGACTTTATCCCCGAAGCCCTGGCCAGCGAATGCGCCGTGGGCAATATCGTCTGGTCCGTGGTGTTTGCCTATAACGAGCAGACCATCGGCGGCACCAAGGCGGCGAGCATCGAGGACTTCTTCGACACCGCGAAAATCCCCGGCAAGCGCGCCCTGCGCAAACGCCCGCAAGTGAACATGGAGTGGGCCCTGCTGGCCGACGGTGTAGAGCCCAAGGATGTCTACGAAGTGCTGGCCACGCCGGAAGGCCAGGCCCGTGCATTCACCAAGCTGGACAGCCTGAAGAAGGACATCGTCTGGTTCGACTCCTGGTCCCAGGCCCCGCAACTGCTCAACGACGGCGGCGCTGTGCTGGTGCAATCGGCCAACGGCCGCTTCTATGACGCCATCCGCCAGGAAAACAAACCCTTCGTCATCGTCTGGGACGGCCATGTCTATGACCTCGACGCCTGGGCCATCGTCAAGGGCTCGCCGAAGAAAGACCTGGCCATGAAGTTCATCAACTACGCCACCGGTTCCACGCCGCTGGCCGGCATGCCGGATGTGGCCTACGGCCCGACCCGCAAGTCGTCCATGCCGCTGGCCGACCAGAGCGCCGCGCCGCACCTGCCCACCGCCCACCTGGACAAGGGCATCCAGGCCGGTTCCGAGTTCTGGGCCGACTATGGCGAATCCCTCGGCGAGAAATTCAACGAGTGGCTGTTGAAGTAACACCCGCAAAAGCCCCTCTCCCTCCGGGAGAGGGGTTGGGGTTGGGGTTGGGGTGAGGGTATCGGCCTCACCTGGATTTGGAGTAACGACTTGTCTTCACTCACCACCCTAGAAGCAGGCCAAGCCGCCAGCGCCCGCAGCAAGAAACGCCTGACCGCGTTTCTGTTTGTCGTGCCGCTGCTGGTGTTTATCCTGCTGACCTTCGTCGCGCCCATCGCCAGCATGCTCTGGCGCAGCGTGCATCACCCCGCAGTAGCCGAACTGATTCCGCTGACCCTGACCGAGCTGCAACGTTGGGACGGCAAGACCATCCCGGATGCCCCCACACTCGACACCTTCGCCCAGGAATTGCACGGGCTGGATAAAGTCCGCCTGTCGGGCAAGCTGGCCGAAGAGTTCAACCGCGCCCTTGCCGGCATGTCCAGCGTAGTCAAATCCACCGCGCGCAAAGTGGGCCGGCTGAAACCCGAAGAACTGCCCGCACAAGGCGCGCAGACCCTGCTCGAGGCCCATGGCAACTGGAGCAAACCCGAGGTCTGGAACGCCATCCGGCGCGCGGGCCAGGTCTACACCTATGACTATTACCTGACCGCCCTGGACCTGGAACTACACCCCGAGCAGGGCATCCAGGTGCGCGAAGACACGCAGATCTACCTGCAGCTCTATAGCAAGACCCTGAATATGGCGCTGGTCATCACCATTTTCTGCGCCCTGCTTGGCTACCCGCTGGCCTACTACCTGGCCGGCCTGCCGGAAAACCGCGCCAACCTGCTGCTGGTGCTGGTGCTGCTGCCGTTCTGGACCTCGCTGCTGGTGCGCACCACCGCCTGGATCGCCCTGCTGCAGACCAACGGGGTGATCAACTCCTTCCTGCTCGGCATTGGCGTGATCGGTCAGCCTATCGAGATGCTCTACACCTCGTTCGCCACCGTGGTGGCCATGACCCATATCCTGCTGCCCTTTATGATCCTGCCGCTGTACAGCGTGATGCGCGGCATCGACCCCAGTTATCTGCGCGCGGCGCTGTCACTGGGCGCGCGGCCGATTCCGGCATTTGCCCGGATCTACTTCCCCATGACCCTGCCGGGCCTGAGTGCCGGTGCCCTCTTGGTATTTATCATCTCGGTCGGCTACTACATCACCCCGGCACTGGTGGGCGGCACCGATGGGCAGATGATCAGCAATATCATCGCCTTCCATATGCAGCGCTCGAACAACTGGGAACTGGCCGCCGCCCTGGGCTCCCTGCTGCTGGGCCTGATCCTCGTGCTGTACTGGGTCTACGACCGCTTTGTCGGTGCCAGCAATATCAAACTGGGCTAAGGAACAGATCCGACCATGAAGATTCCCGCCTACTACGGCTTCTGGCACCACCTGGGAGCCTGGCTACTGAAGGCCAGCTCCTGGCTGGTGCTGCTGTTTCTGATCCTGCCGATCCTGGTGATCATCCCGCTGTCGTTCAACGTCGAGCCGTTCTTCAGCTTTACCGAAGGCATGCTCACCTTCCAGCCCGAGGCCTACTCGCTGCGCTGGTATAGCGCCATCTTCAGTGACGACAAATGGCTGCTGGCAATCAAGAACAGCTTTCTGATCGGCATCTTCGCCACCCTGATCGCCACCGTGCTCGGTACCTGCGCCGCGGTCGGCCTGGCTCGCGACGACATGCCCTACCGCCGGCTGATCACCGCCCTGCTGCTGTCGCCGATGATCGTGCCGCTGATCATCACAGCCGCCGGGATGTTCTTCTTCTATTCGGACCTGGGCCTGGCCGGCAACTACCTCGGCGTGATCATTGCCCACGCCGCCCTCGGCACGCCGTTCGTGATCATCACCGTGACCGCCACCCTGACCGGCTTCGACTACAGCCTGGCTCGCGCCGCGCTGAACCTGGGGGCCACGCCGCTGCGGGTGTTCTTCGACATCATCATGCCGCTGATCCGTCCCGGGGTGATTTCCGGCGCGCTGTTCGCCTTTATCACTTCGTTCGACGAGGTGGTGGTGATCCTGTTTATGGCCGGCCCGCAGCAACGCACCATCCCCCGGCAGATGTTCTCGGGCCTGCGCGAGCAGATCAACCCGAGCATCCTGGCCATCGCCACCCTGCTGATCCTGGTGTCCATCGCCCTGCTGGTGACCCTCGAACTGCTGCGCCGCCGCTCCGAACGCCTGCGCGGGGCCGAGCGGATCGAATAAGCGCAGCGGCTTTGCCTAAGCCTGGAATGCTTTGACTAAGCCTTTCACCGCCCTACCGCCTGGGATTAGAATCCCGGTTCTCCTGCCACACTCCAGGCGGATTTCGAGCCCGGACGGGCCAGCGCCCACCACGCGCCAGGCACCGTCCCGCCCTGCAAATGGTCACTTCCGTTTGCCTTGGGCCTGAACCCGGCTCAACATACGCTTCACATCGCCGTATACAGCCCGTTGCCGGCACAGCAACTCTCCTGTGCCCGTGTGACCTGAATAGCCTTTGCAGGATTAATCGCCATGCCTGATTACCGCTCGAAGACCTCCACCCACGGCCGCAATATGGCCGGCGCTCGCGCCCTGTGGCGCGCCACCGGGATGAAGGACGAAGACTTCAAGAAGCCGATCATCGCCATCGCCAACTCCTTCACCCAGTTCGTGCCCGGCCACGTGCACCTGAAGGACATGGGCCAACTGGTTGCCCGCGAGATCGAGAAACACGGCGGCGTGGCCAAGGAATTCAACACCATCGCGGTCGACGACGGCATCGCCATGGGTCATGACGGCATGCTCTATTCGCTGCCGAGCCGCGAGATCATCGCCGACTCCGTCGAATATATGGTCAACGCCCACTGCGCCGACGCCATCGTCTGTATCAGCAACTGCGACAAGATCACCCCCGGCATGCTGCTGGCCTCCCTGCGCCTGAATATCCCGGTGATTTTCGTTTCCGGCGGGCCGATGGAAGCGGGCAAAACCAAGCTGGCCAGCCACGGCCTGGACC
>CAZOEC010000046.1:0-32092 GCA_964578635.1 uncultured Pseudomonas sp. | reverse complement strand
TCATCAGCAGCTCGATGGTGCCGCTCTTGCGCTCCTCGGCCCACAGGCGCATGGCAATCGCCGGCACCAGAAACAGATAGAGCCAGGGGTGGAAGTTGAAGAACGCCGACAGGTTGGCCTGGCCGCTCTCGAAGAAGCCGCCGAGATAGAAGGTGAACACCCCGGACAGCACCAGAAAGATCAGGATAAACACGTAAGCCAGCGGTGTGGCGAAGTAGCTCGCCAGCTCGCGCTTGAAGATCACCGGCAACTGACTCATACCACCTCCCCACGGGTCAGGCTGCGGAACACTTCGTCCAGCCGACCGCGTTCGACATTCAACTCACGCACCTGCCAGCCGCGCTCGGCAATCAGCGCATTGACCTGAGGGAAGATCACCTCACCCGGTTTGGCCAGCACGCTCAGGCTGTGCTCCAGGGCGTTCTCCTCCACCCCGGCCACCCCCGGCAAGGCCGCCAGGGCGGCCCGATCCAGCGGCTCAGCAGCGACCAGGGTGACCGCCTGGTGGTAACGCGAGCGGCTTTCCAGCTCCAGCGGGGTACCATCGGCCAGCAACTTGCCGTGGGCGATCACCACCGCGCGGGTGCACACCGCCGAAACTTCTTCGAGGATGTGGGTGGAGATGATCACGATCTTGTCGTAGGCCAGGCTCTGGATCAGCTTGCGCACCTGGTGCTTCTGATTCGGGTCGAGGCCGTCGGTGGGCTCGTCGAGAATCAGCACCTTGGGGTCGTGCAGAATCGCCTGGGCCAGGCCGACGCGGCGCTTAAAGCCTTTCGAAAGCGTCTCGATGCTCTGCTCAAGCACCGCTTCCAGCTCGACCTGGGCGACCGCCTTGGCCACCCGCTCACGCTTCTCGGCACCCTTGAAGCCGCGCACCTCGGCGATAAATTCGAGGAAGCGGCGCACCGTCATATCGCCGTAGCAGGGCGCGCCCTCGGGCAGATAGCCGATCAGGCGCTGGGCCTTGAGGCAGTCTTTCTGGATATCGAAACCGAGGATGCTGGCACTGCCCGAGGTCGGCGCAAGAAAGCCGGTAAGCATCTTCATGGTGGTGGATTTGCCGGCACCGTTGGGGCCGAGAAAGCCCAGCACTTCGCCGGGCTGGACGCTAAAGGACAGATTGTCCACGACGGTATGCTGCGCAAAACGCTTGGTCAGGTTGCTTATTTCGATCATGGCCTCTCACCATTGCGGTAACAGGCCCTGCTCGCGACCCGTGCAGGTGCAAGCCGGGCGTTTAAATGCCGGCGGACTATAAGGAGTCGGCCAGGGCCAGTGCAAGCCGAGAACCCTGGGGTCATGCCGGGCATAGGCTCGCTCGGATAAAATCCGGGGAGTTGCGTAGCCGCACAAACCGCCCCCGGATTGCATCCGGGCTACCTGTTAGCGCAGCCCCGTAGGATGGGTTAGCCGCCCAGGCGCTACGTGGCCAGAGCGCACTCTAGGCGCGGCGTAATCCATCATGGCGGCGTACCTGCTGACGCCGGGTAGAATTACGCGGGGTCTTGGGCCTGGGTTTTGCCCAGCCCCCGTGCGCGCCATTCACCCAACACACGACGAATCAAGCAGTTACAAGATTTTGCCGCTAGGCCGACGATCCGGCACACTACGCCCCCCGAGCAAATGCTCGTTTTGCCAAGCCAGCAGACTCCGTATGACCCGATCCCCGTTCCGCCGTCTCGTTTTTGGCACCCTGCGCCGCGTGCTGTACCTCTGGGTGCGCTCGGAAACCATCAACCAGTCGGCCTTTACCCTCAAGCTCGACCGCAGCAAGCCGGTGTTCTACGTGCTGCAGCTGCCGTCGCTGAGCGACCTGGCGGTGGTCGATACCGAGTGCCGCAAGGCCGGCCTGCCGCGCCCGGTGCTGCCGGTGTCGGTGGGGGCGCTGGAGGAGCCGGCAGCCTTCTTCTACCTGACCCCGGAGCCGGACTGGCTCGGCCGCCAGGACAAGCGCGGCACCTCGCCGACCCTGCAGCGCCTGGTAAGCGCGCTGAGCCAGCATGCGGTGGACGATGCGCAGATCATTCCGGTCAGCGTGTTCTGGGGCCAGTCGCCGGACCGCGAAACCAGCCCGTGGAAGCTGCTGTTCGCCGATAGCTGGGCGGTTACCGGGCGTCTGCGCCGGCTGGTCAGCATCCTGATTCTGGGGCGCAAGACTCGCGTGCAGTTCTCCACCCCTATCCATATGCGCGAGCTGATCGAGCAGGACAAGGGCCACGAGCGCACCCTGCGCATGGTCCAGCGCATCCTGCGGGTGCACTTTCGCAATCAGAAGGCCGCGGTTATCGGCCCGGACGTCTCGCACCGGCGCAACCTGGTCAAGGGCCTGGTGCACGGCCCGCAGGTGCGTCAGGCGATCATCGACGAAGCCGAACGCGAGAACATCAGCCTGGAGAAGGCCGAAAGCCAGGCCCTGCGCTATGGCAACGAGATCGCCTCGGACTACACCTACACCGCCATTCGCTTCCTCGAACTGGTGCTGAGCTGGTTCTGGAACAAGATCTACGACGGCATCAAGGTCAACCATATCGAAGGCGTGCAGGACGTCGCCCAGGGCCACGAGGTGATCTATGTGCCCTGCCACCGCAGCCATATCGACTACCTGCTGCTGTCCTACCTGCTGTTCCGCAACGGCCTGACGCCGCCGCATATCGCCGCCGGGATCAACCTCAATATGCCGGTGATCGGCGGCCTGCTGCGCCGTGGCGGCGCGTTCTTTATGCGCCGCACCTTCAAGGGCAACCCGCTGTACACCGCGGTGTTCAACGAATACCTGCATACCCTGTTCAGCAAGGGTTTCCCGGTGGAGTACTTCGTCGAGGGCGGGCGTTCGCGCACTGGGCGCATGCTGCAACCGAAAACCGGCATGCTGGCCATCACCATGCGCAGCTTCCTGCGCAGCAACCGCCTGCCGGTGGTGTTCGTGCCGGTGTATATCGGCTACGAGCGGGTGCTGGAAGGCCGCACTTACCTGGGCGAGCTGCGCGGCGCGAGCAAGAAGAAGGAATCGATCTTCGACATCTTCAAGGTGATCGGCGCGCTCAAGCAGCGTTTCGGCCAGGTCTGGGTCAACTTCGGCGAGCCGATCAAGCTGGCCGAGTTCCTCGACGCCGAGCAGCCGGACTGGCGCAGCCAGGACTACGGCAGCCAGTTCCGCCCCGACTGGCTGAACAGCGCCACCAATCGCCTGGGCGACAAGGTGGCCCAGCACCTCAACGAGGCGGCGGCGATCAACCCGGTCAACCTGGTGGCCCTGGCGCTGCTCTCCACCAGCAAGCTGGCCCTGGACGACCGCGCCCTGGCGCGGGTGCTCGACCTCTACCTGGCGCTGCTGCGCAAAGTGCCCTACTCGCCGCACACCACCTTGCCGGAGGGCAATGGCCAGGCGCTGATCGAATACGTGCAGAAGATGGACCTGCTCGCCGAACAGAGCGACGCCCTGGGCAAGATCCTCTACCTGAACGAGCACAACGCCGTTCTGATGACCTACTACCGCAACAACGTGCTGCATATCTTCGCGTTGCCGGCGCTGCTGGCGAGCTTCTTCCAGAGCAGCGCGCGGATGAGCCGCGAGCAGATCCTGCGTTACACCCGCGCGCTCTACCCCTACCTGCAGTCGGAGCTGTTTATCCGCTGGAACCTGGACGAGCTGGATGGCGTGGTCGATCAGTGGCTGGCGGCCTTTGTCGAACAGGGCCTGCTCAAGTTCGAGGGCGACGTGTATATACGCCCGGCCCCCAGCTCACGCGAATTTGTCCTGCTGACCCTGCTGGCCCGCGCCATCGTGCAGACCCTGCAGCGCTTCTATATGGCCACCGCCCTGCTGCTCAATGCCGGGCAGAACACCATCAGCGCCGAAGAACTGGAAGACCTCTGCACCGTGATGGCCCAGCGCCTGTCGATCCTGCATGGCCTCAACGCCCCGGAATTCTTCGACAAGAGCCTGTTCCGCCACTTTATCCAGAGCCTGCTCGATGAAGGCGTGCTGCGTCAGGACGAAGCCGGCAAACTCAGCCACCACCCACTGCTCAACGAACTGGCCGAAGGCGCAGCCAAGCGCGTGCTGCCGGCGGAGATTCGCCTGTCGATTCGCCAGGTGGCCATGGATCGCAACGAGGATGTGGCCGAGCCGGTGTAAACCCCCGCTGGCAGCGCACACGGGACTGTAGGAGCGGCCCATGGCCGCGAATTTGGCATGCCCGACAGCCTTATCGCGGGCATGGACTGGGCGTCCCCGCCGCTCCTACGTTTTGCGAGACTTGCACAGGCGTCATCCACCCTACGGGGCCACAGAGTTTGTAGATAACCCTAGGATCGACCACAACCGTCCGGCAGCCATGAACCCAGACAACGACAAAACCGCCAAACCATCCCGCGCCGAATTCCACCAGTCCAACCAGGCCCGCGCCGAGGCCGAAGCCCAGCGCCTGCTGGCGGCCAAAACGGAGTTGGGTGGGCGCTGGCTAAGCTGGGTAGCCGCAGAGCTGTATGCCCTCAAACCCGCCGCCTACGCGCAGATGGTGCGCCGCGAGCTGCAGCGCTTAAACGCCGATTAAGTGGGGTGAGCCGGCGCACCCTACGAGTGCGATGCCTTGCGGCGATGCGGGGGGTGCCGCGGTCCCGTAGGGTGCGCTGCGCGCACCGGGGTTAACCGCCGATCTTCCAGGCCAGCAACCGATCAAGCCGTTGTCGTAGGCGGGAGATGCATGTGGCGAATAACCGCGCAAGCCGCGGTGCGCACGGTGCACCCTACAGGCATCTGGCTCGTAGCCCTTAGAGCAGGAGACGCAGCTCTTCAGGCGGCATCGGCCGATTGAGCAAGTAGCCCTGGGCCTCATCGCAGCCATATTGGCGCAAGAGCTCCAGCTGCTCCTGGGTTTCCACGCCCTCGGCGGTCACGGTCAGGCTCAGGGCGTGGCCGAGGCCGATAATGGCCTGGATAATCGCTTTGCTATCGTCGGCGGCGTGCAGGTCGGTCATAAAGCTGCGGTCGATCTTCAGGCCATCGAAGGGGAAGGCTCGCAGGTAACTGAGGGACGAGTAGCCCGTGCCGAAGTCATCCATGGACAGCC
Organism: uncultured Pseudomonas sp.; assembly: GCA_964578635.1. Classification (GTDB taxonomy): domain Bacteria; phylum Pseudomonadota; class Gammaproteobacteria; order Pseudomonadales; family Pseudomonadaceae; genus Aquipseudomonas. The sequence continues at coordinate 27,017 of CAZOEC010000046.1, read as the reverse complement.
GCACGCCCAGGCCTTTCAGCTCCTGCATCAACACCAGAGCCCCCTCGGCATCCTCCAGCATCACGCTCTCGGTCAGCTCCAGTTCCAGACGCCCGGGTGGCAGCCCGGTCTCTTCGAGTGCGCTGCGAATCTGCGCCACCAGCTGGCCGCCGCGAAACTCCACCGGCGACAGGTTGACCGAAACAATCAGCGCCTCGCTCCAGCTCAAGGCTTCGCGACAGGCCGCACGCAGCACCCAGGCGCTGAGTGGAATGATCAGCCCGGTGCTTTCGGCAATCGCGATAAAGCTGTCCGGCCCCAGCAACCCACGCTGCGGATGCTGCCAGCGCACCAGTGCTTCGGCCGCCACCATGCGCAGGCCGCTGACGCTATAGCGGGGCTGCAGCACCAGGCGCAGATCCTCATTGGCCAGGGCGTGGCGCAGGTCGTTCTCCAGTTGCCGGCGCTCGATCACCCGCTCGTTCATAGCATTGGCGTAAAAGCACCAGGCACTGCGCCCGGCCCCCTTGGCCTGGTAGAGGGCAATCTCGGCAAAGCGCAGCAATTCATCAGCCTGGCAGGTGTCGGTCGGAGCCATGGCCACCCCAATACTGGCACCGAGGAAAATGCGCTGATTATCGATCTCGAAAGGCTGCTCGATTGCGCCGATCAGGCCCACACAGAGCTGCTCCACTTCCTCCGCGGCCGAGATGCCGCTGACGATCAGGATAAATTCATCGTTGCCCATGCGCGCCACCAGGTCACCCTCGTGCAAGGCCAAGCGCAAACGCTGGGACACCTCGGCCAGCACCTGATCGCCCACTTCATGACCGAAGGAGTCGTTGACCGGTTTGAACCGATCCAGATCGATGCTCAGCATCACCAGCGGTTTGGCGGCCGAGGGCAACGCCTTGAGTTTGGCTTCGAGGAATTCCTGCATCCGGTGGCGGTTGGGCAGGCCGGTCAGGGCATCGTGCAATAACAGGTGTTCGATACGCGCCTGGGCTTGCAGCTCTTCGGTGATATCGCTGACCGTGCCGCGATAACCACCCGCCGCCTGACCGTCCGCGATACGCCGCAATGACAGATGGCAGGTGCGCAACTCACCATCGCAAGCGCGGTAATGGCATTGGCGACTATGGCTAACTGTTGCTGAGCTGCTAAAGGTCTCCAGCCAGGCATCCAGGCCGCCAGGGCACTGCATCAGTTCGTCCAGCGGATGACCGAGCCAGGCGCTTGCCGCATGCCCGGTCAGCGCCTGGAAGCGGGTCGACAGGTAGGTCAGGCGCAACTCGGCATCGGCCTCCCAGATCCAGTCCGTAGCGGCCTCGGCCACATCGCGAAAACGCACTTCACTGGCGGCCAGAGCCTGCTGGCTGGCATACAACGAGGCGTAGCTGGCATCCACCTCCCGTGCCGAAGCAATGGCCCGGCGCAGGGTCATCCAGGTGATCAGGGCAAAGATCGTCCCGCCCAGGGCGAGCAGCGGCAGAATCCAATACAGCAACTGGCGGCCCGGCTGCGCAGGCTCCCAGCGCAACAACAGCGGCTGCGCGCCCACACTGGCCAGCGCCAGTGCAGGCGTGGCCTGGGCATCAACAGGGTCGGTGGCCAAGCGCAGGTTGGTGACGCCGAAATCCTCACCCAGGGCCTGCAGCTTCGCCGGGCTGAGCAGATCAACGAAGAGCAACAGCGAGGGCGGCCCTGCCAGCGCGTCGACCTGGGGGTCGCCGCCGGTGGTCAGGCCGGTGACGGCCAGCAGCGCGGGTTGCCCATCAACTTGCACAAAGCCCACCACCGGCTCTTCATCCTCGGTTTGCCCACGGGCCTGCTCCAGCAATTCGGCTATGTCCTGTTTTAGCCATTGTGCCAGCGCAACCGCCACCCGCTGGCCATTGACCACCGCATAAGCAGTACGACCTTGAGGGTCGAGTACAAACACGCCCTCATAGGCGAAATCTTCGAACAGGCTGGGGCCGAGGTTCTGCCGGACATAAGCCCACTCGTGGTCGACCGTGACATGCAGATTCTGATAGGCCTCGCCCCAATAGGCGTAATCGCTGAGGGTCGCCAACATCGACTTTTCTCGGGCCTGGATGGCCTTGTCGACATAGAACAGGCTCTGCTGGGTCGCCCGTTTGTTCTGCTGCAGGGCGATCTGCACCAGGCCCACGCTGGCCACGACAAACAGCAGCAATAGCAGCGCGGCCATAAACAATAGGGCGTGGCGGGTAACGCTTGAAGTGGCAACAGCTTTGCCGGGGTGGCGGGCCAGTTCGGTGGGTGGCGGCATTGAGAATCCTTAAGGCCTGTCCATAGCCGCGAATAAGCGGGAAAGCCCCCTGTCTTGCCCGAGCATAGCAGCATTGAAACGCCCTGCGAGTAGCCAAAAGCCACTGCTGTGCGGGCTTTAACGCTAGCGCATCACAATTCCTTCACAGGCCCCGCTACGGCCCATTACGCGGGGCCAAAAAATGGTTCGCCACCGCTCAAACTCAAGTCTTTTGCTGACACCGCCACGCTCCGCTAAGCTCGCCCTATCTGTCTCCCAAGAAGGATCGCCCCATGCTGCGCATCACCACCCTCGCCGCCGCTTTTGCACTTTCCACCAGCGCCTTCGCCCTGTCCCTCGCCGACCTGAGCCAGACCGACGCCAGCGGCGGCCTCAAGGACGCCCTGATCCAGGGTGCGCAGGTGGCAGTCAAGCAACTGGGCGCGCCCGGTGGTTTCAGCAATAACCCGGACGTGCGCATCGAACTGCCGGGCAACCTCGGCAAGGCGGCGCGCACCATGAAGATGATGGGCATGGGTGCCCAGGTGACGCAGCTGGAAACCAGCATGAACCAGGCCGCCGAAGCCGCCGTGCCCCAGGCTCAGGCCCTGCTGGTGGAATCGGTAAAGAAAATGACCGTACAGGACGCCAAAAGCATCCTCGCCGGCCCCGAAGACTCGGCCACCCAGTACCTGAACAAGACCAGCCGCGAACAGCTGCGCGCCAAGTTCCTGCCCATCGTCCAGCAAACCACCGCCCAGGTCGGCCTGGCCCAGCAATACAACAGCTTCGCCGGCCAAGCCGCGAGCTTCGGGGTGATCGACGCGAAAAGCGCCAATATCGAAAGCTATGTCACCGAACAGGCGCTGGACGGGTTGTTCGAAATGATTGCCAAGCAAGAGGCCAGCATTCGCCAGAACCCGGCTGGGGCGGCGACTAGTTTGGCCAAGAAGGTGTTTGGGGCGTTGTAGGAAGGGTGACGTAGATGTGAAAAAGCCAGACCTTGGGGGTCTGGCTTCTTTGGCCCTGCAGAAATCTGATTTATTGAAAAATTAATTCGTCCCCTTTTCCCCGCGTATCAAAACCGTCAGCTGGCTGACCGCTATCGACAGGGCATGCTGCAACAAGTAGGTGGCCTACCCGCATTACAAGCCAAGCTGCCGACGGACGCCTTCGCCTTATACGACTATGGCCACGGCGTGGCGAACCAGGCCGGCCCCTCCCCCTCCGCCGCTAGCGCGGATGGCGGCCTTACACCGCCGTTCTATGTCCTGCCAAATTATGGTGCCGCAGAAGATTCGCTGCACCAGCGTCTGCGGCCCCCACGATGGCGAACCGCGTTTTAACCGGTTGGTCGACCGATCAATGGCTAAAGCGCTTCGATGTGCCTGAGGGTGAGTTGTCGCTGTATTTGGCCAAGCTGGCGGATGAGCCGAAGTTAACGCCGGAGAGTTTGGTGAAATGGTGAATATCTCAGCCTAGGAGGGGCACGTATTTCAACCTACACAATCGTGATCCGCCCCTGCTCACCCTCATCTCCTGTCGATCATAAGCGACAGCTATCCTTCAGATAAAGCTTGTGCCATTCTTATGCCATCACCACTGAGCGCGCATAGATATCTACTCATATATCAAAATACAGGGAGTTCAAAAGGTGTCAGACCTAAATAAGAGAAGCCTTTGGGTTACCAGCATTCAACCATATATTCTTGACGACGAAAGTCATATTCCGACTTCCATCTGTTATAACGCCTTAGGGGAATGTAAAACAGGACAAAGCGCTTTAAGCCTCCAACACAAAAACATTGTAAATACCAATTTCAAAATCAACCTTGGAGAACATACACCCGGCGGCACTCAAAATAAAACATGGCCCTGCCAAGACAATGAAGAAAGAACCGCTTATGAACTCTCAAACACATTCATAAGCAGCACCTTCAAAAGACTTGAGAAAGAGCTCACATTAAACAATGAAGGCAACCTTAAGATTCCAGCAAAAGTACTAGTTGCTGAGCCTTTAAATTTCTCTACACATGGCAACGAGAAATATAGTAAAACCTGGATGCAAAACTACAGGGAAAACATAAGACGAATACTCCACAACTACGAGGAAGTAGATTTTCTCCCTGAACCGTTTGCGGTATATCAATACTATCGCTACGGACAGCGCATCCCTCACTTGCAAGACAAGGGAAAGCACATAGCACTTGTGCTTGACTTTGGAGGAGGAACTTTTGACGCCTGCGTAATTGAGTCCACAAAACAAGGCGACATAAGCCTCACCGGTAAACACTCTAAGCCACTTGCGGCCGACTCATGCCCTATTGGTGGCTTTGAAATAAACGCTCGAATTGCTGAGTATCTTATAAAAAGAAACCTTGAAGGCGCGAAGAGAAAAGAGGCTGACCAGTGTATTTCCGCGCACAAAAGAGTCAAGTCTGGCGACCTCAACCCAAGCAGCTTAGGCGAAAAAAAGATCGCTTTTATCGAGAACCTTAAGAAACTTGAGAATGACATTGAGTCTTGCAAGGTGGCCCTCACCTCTTCTATTAAAGATTGGGCCCTAGACGCTCATGCCTACGAACGAGTTATGGTTAGGCTACCCAAGGACCCTTTTCAGTTCGATGGATGGGTAGACGATGAATTTTTCGCACACCAATTCAGAAAAATATTTGTCACCAGCATCTGGGAAAGTGACCTCAAAAAAGTCATTACAAAAGTCCTAAAGAACTCAAAAGACAAGCTGAGCGGCAAGCCCATTACTGTGACGCTGATATCAGGTGGATCTTCAAATATAAAGTGGCTTGTAGAGTTACTTGAAAAAGAATTCTCAGACGAACTAGAGGGCGCCACTCCGGTTCCAATATCACATTCATTCCAAGAGGTCGTATCAAACGGCTTAGCCATTGAGTGTGCGCGCCGTTTTTATGATGAAGAGAGTGAGTTTGTTTCTGTAACTTACAATCCACTGAAGCTTCACCTAAGGCCTGATGACGAAGCTGACGAGCAAAAAAGGCCATTCACCTCAGTCGGTGAAAAGATAGACATGGATGGCGCTAAGCCTGGGGACCTAATGCCCTCAGCGCAAGCTCTTCATAACTTCATCGGCGAAAAGCTCCAATGGAAAATCAAGCTATCAAAAGCTCCAAAAAACCAACTAAAGTACACTTATTTCAAACCTGGCCTAGAGAGCGAAGAATCTGCCGGCGAAGTGTATAACTTAGAAAATCAAATATTACACACAAGGGATAACAAGCAATTCGACTCATACGTCATTGTGGAGTTATTAATTAGAGAGGACGGCACTGCAGAGCCATCATTTATATACAAATCGCCAAATGAAAAAAGTGGCGCTATTGGTAATCGTGTAGAAGGCCGACCATTTGCGATAGATATGACCACTGGCATCTCAACGCCAAAGTCATTGAAGAACTATATAGGTTTCGATTTCGGCTCCAGCTGCTCTTCACTTTGTGTACTCACCCAGGACCAAGTAAAAATCACAGCTGCAAGAGCGGGCGATTCTGCTTGGGTAAGCCTGAGCGAATCCATCAGCCTACTACCTTTTCCGGTGGCATACCCACTTAAAAAATACTTGGACGTTCGGAGTACAAACAATCCAGCATCTGCTGCAAGAGAAGCTTTTGAGGCAGCCTTGGCATTCATAGCTTATGTAGCGGCAGCGGAACTCTACTCTCTAAACCCGGCGCACGCTGCTAACATTTTCAAAGGTTTCCAACACAGGTCGATGGGACCGCTAAAAGGCCTCCTAAAGCAGTCGATTGAGAAGCTCGGAAAAAATCATAAATTCTCCAAATCCATTAAACTATTTCTAGACAAAAATGAAGACCAACTCAACAGAGCAATTGAAGACTTCACCAACCACAAACATGAGAAACTTGAAGATAAAGACTTCGATTTCCATGGGCATCTGTCCCTAGCAATTTCAGCATGCACAAAGCTCATACAAGACAAATACTTTGGCTATGTAATGGACACAGAGCCCAAGCCATTTGAAGACGAAACATTTCAAGGGATCTTCAAAGTTGCTCACGATGTTCCACCTTTTACTAACTCATACCCTTATGAAAGCGCAAAGCAAAGCACAAGAACCCAAGCACTTCTCTATGACACTGAGAGCAACGAGACACTGCCGCTATTCCCCTTCATTTTCTGGAGCGACAACGCAGCCTCAGCTTATGGAATAGAGTGCTACTGGTTTGATAAGGGTCAAAAGCCAGGAGATGACCCCACAATCAAACCATGTGATAAAAAAAGCGAAAGCAATGCATCAACAATCAACAGTAAGCTGCCAGCAGGCATCATCAATGCTTTCAGCGACAAAAGTAAAAGCTTCGCAACTTTCCAGATGATATTAGAAATAGAACCAGAATAAAAAACTTATTCTTTCACCAAGAAACACTGCCTCCTACTGGCGTGACAAAAACACGCCAGCAGGAGCAGTCAATTATCTATATCTAAAACAGTGTTATCCGATGCACATGCACACAGACTTTAATTTTTAATGGCACTCCGAAAAACTGCTCTCTACGAATTGAAAGACCTGCATACCTCATAATTACTGGGCTGCATTTCCCGAAAGAGAACTTTTTCAGACCATACTAAATTTAACTTCTACCGAGCAAAGTCGTAGGAGCGATTTGCCTTTCCCAGTTTGCATTTAGGTAAACCGCCCATTGACACAGTAAGACGACGCGCCTACCGATACTCCACCTTATAAATGCAAGAGTCGCGGTAGGAATGGCTGTCACCTGCCCCGCGCAGAATTGGCGCTCATGTCTCCTACCTCCGGCGCTGCTCCGAGGGTCGTCACGGTGGGCCATCCCTGGCCTAGGCGGCCCCACCCATCGTTCCTCGTTTGGCATCCATGCCAAACGCCCCTCTCCACAGCACCTACGCTCGGCCTCCTGACGGGATTCGGGGACCGAGTTGCCTATGCGCTTGTGGAAGGCAAAGCAGAACAAAAGCATCGCGGGCAAGCCCGCTCCTACAGTTTGCTTTGCTTCTAGAACACCAATCTCGCAGACGACGCCAAACGCCCCATCAGGAGGCCGAGTGGAATCGTTGCGGAAGGGAGCGAGCCGCATGGATGCGGCGAGAGGCGTAAAGGGCCAGGGACGGCCCTTGTACGCCGGCCCCTAGAGCAATGATGGAACGAGGGAAGTCGAGCGCAGCGAGACCCGGATGCAAGGGGCAAGACCTTTTGCTTACTTTTGGGGCGTTTGCCAAAAGTGAGCCGCCGTAAGGGCGGAACCGGTAGCCGAGGAACAGCACAAGCGGCGTAAGCAAACCGAATTCGGCGTTGGCGGCACCATCGCATCGCGGGCATGGCCCGCTCCTACAGGATTACGGAAGACCCGTAGGATGGGTTGAGCAGCGCGATACCCATGCGCTTCATTGATGGGTATCGCTGCGCTCAACCTACGCGGCCCGACCCATCCTACTCGGTGACTGGATGCGAAGATCGCGTTGCTGGAACGGCTTGTCACGGCAAAAGCAGAAGCATCGCGGGCAAGCCCACTCCTACAGGATTGCGAAAGGCCCGCAGGATCGGTTGGCAGCGCGATACCCACTTATAAACGTAGCAATAACCGACTCAGCATCTAAAGCTCGTCTCCTCGCCACTATCCGGGTCGGTGCAGGTCACGGTGGCGGTGCGGAAGTTCAGGTCGACGAACAGGTGGCAGCTGTGTGCCCCGGCGCGCCAGCCCATGGAGACGCTGGACATGTTCGACTGGTGCAGTTCGAACTCGCCGGCGAAGGCCGGGTGGGTTGAGCGCAGCTCCATCAGGCTGAGCAGGCGCTGCACCACCGGGGCTTGCAAGGCTTCCTCGGCTTCATCCAGGGAGTAGTGGTGGCGGTTGATTTCCCGCGCTTCGCCGGTTTCGTGCATCAGTTCGGTGTCGTTCTGGCCGGCCAGCAGGCCGACGTAGTAGACCTGCGGTATGCCGGGGGTGAAGAACTGGATTGCGCGGGCGGCGATATAGGCGTCTTCGTTGCCCTGCAGGGCATCGAAGAAGGTGCAGGTGAGCTGGTAGATCGCGCCGACGCTGTGCACATTGGCCGCCGAGCGACGCAGGATGGGGTCGGCGCTGCGCTCGGAAACGTTCTGGATCAGCGCTTCGATATGTTCGCGCGGCAGGATCTCCTCCACATCGGGAATACAGATGCCGTCGTGGGTGTCGAGCACGGTGATCTGGTTGTGCGGGCACATGCGCAGCCAGGACTTGAGGTACTGGCTGTTGGCGTCGAGCAGTGTGTACAGCAGCAGGGGCGGCAGGGCGAAGGCATAGGACCACATGCCCCGCGCGGAAATGGCGTACTGCCAACTGGGGTGGTCGTGCACCTCGGGCAGCAGCTCTATGCCGCTGGCCGCCGCGGTGGTCTTGAACCAGTCGAGGATATGCCACACCTGCGGCTCCACCAGAAAGCAGCTGGTGCCGATTTTCTTGGTGGTGTAGCCGAAGGCATCCAGACGCAGCAGCTTGACCCCGCGCTCGGCGAGATAGGCGATGGTGTTGGCCATCATCTGGTAGGTCAGCGGCGAGTCGAAGTTGAGGTCGATCTGCCGTTCGGTGAAGGTGCACCAGACCCGCCCGCTGCTGCCGTCGGCAAAGGTGATGTCGCGGAACGGTTCCTTTTCCTTGCGGATATGGATCTTGGCCAGATCGTCCGGGCCGATCTCGCCCAGGCTGTCGACGTCGACAAACAGCTCGGCCCAGGCCGAGGCCTTGCCCTTTTGCAGGTAGTCCTGAAACTCCAGCGAATCATCGGCCAGGTGATTGAGGACCAGGTCCAGGCAGACATCGTAGTTCGCACTCAGGCGTTCGATATCGGCCCAGTCGCCGAAGGCCGGGTCAATGCGCTTGTGGGTCAGCGGCGAGAAACCACTGTCGGCATTCGACGGAAAAGGCGGCAACACATGCACCCCACCAACAGCGCGGCCGAGCTTGTGTTCGACAAAATCAGCCAGATCGGCCAGCCCCGAGCCGATGCGGTTGGGATAGGCGATCAAATGGACGGTATTGTTCAGCGGCATGTGCGGCCTCCCTGAATTCATGGATTTCAGCTGCCTGCGGCACCCGGCAGCCCAGGACAGCCGGCGCGCAAATCAGGCCTGCAACACCACGGATCAACGTGCAAAAGAACCCGCCCACCGGCAACTGTCCGCCACAACCCTAACAGCTCGAAGCCGGCAGATGGGCCGACAGCATCCGCCGCTATCGGTTCGATGGCAGCCCGAAGGGTGCCGAACAAAAGGCCATATCGTGGTTATAGGGCGGCGTTTGAACGCGAGGTGGCCTCACCCGTAGGGTGCGCCGTGCGCACCGAGCAGCCATGGTTTAGGTGGGTGAGCATAGGGGTATGGTGAGACGGCAAAAGCTTCGCGGGCATGGAACTAGGCATCCCCCACCCCTACAAATACGGGACAAACCTGCATAAAAAAACCAGACCCTGAGGTCTGGCTTTTTTATGCATCAAGCGTCTGTTTACCCCGGCTGGCGCTCCGCTTCCTTGACCCGGAACCAGGCGGCATAGAGCGCCGGCAGGAACAGCAGGGTCAGCGCCGTGGCGACGATCAGGCCGCCCATGATGGCCACCGCCATCGGCCCGAAGAACACGCTGCGCGACAGCGGGATCATCGCCAGCACGGCGGCCAGGGCGGTCAGCACGATGGGGCGGAAGCGCCGCACCGTGGCTTCGATAATCGCGTGCCAGCGGTCCATGCCCGAGGCGATGTCCTGCTCGATCTGGTCGACCAGGATCACCGAGTTGCGCATGATCATCCCCGACAGGGCGATGGTGCCGAGCATGGCGACGAAGCCGAAGGGCTGGCGGAAGATCAGCAGGAACAGGGTCACGCCGATCAGCCCCAGGGGCGCGGTGAGGAACACCATGGCCGAGCGCGAGAAGCTCTTGAGCTGCAGCATCAACAGGGTCAGCACCACCACGATAAACAGCGGAATACCGGCGTTGACCGAGGCCTGGCCACGGCTGGAGTCTTCCACGGTGCCGCCGACCTCCAGCTGATAGCCGTCCGGCAGCACCTCGCGGATCGGTGCCAGGGTCGCCAGGATCTGCTTGGTCAGGCTGGCCGGCTGTTCCTTGCCGTACACGTCGGCGCGCACGGTGACGGTGGGCAGGCGGTTGCGGTGCCAGATCACGCCTTCCTCGAAGCCGTACTCCAGGGTGGCGATCTGCGCCAGGGGCACGCTCTTGCCACTGTCGGTGGGCACCGCCAGGCTCGGCAGCAGGCCCAGCTCCTGGCGCTCACTCAAGGTGCCGCGCAGGAGGATCTCGATCAGCTCGTTGCCTTCGCGGTACTGGCTGACCGGCGCGCCGGTCAGCGAGCTCTGCAGAAAGCGCGACAGGTCGGCGGTGCTGACGCCCAGGGCGCGGGCGCGTTCCTGGTCGATATTCAGGCGTACCACCTTGCTCGGCTCTTCCCAGTCCAGGTGCACGTTGGTCACATGGGGGTTGTCGCGCACCTTGTCGGCGACCTGGCGGCCCAGGGCGCGCACCTCGTCGATATGCTCACCGGAAACCCGGAACTGCACCGGGTAACCCACGGGCGGGCCGTTTTCCAGGCGCGAGATACGGGTGCGCAGGGTCGGGAACTCGTCATGCAGCAGGTCGATCAGCCACAGGCGAATCTTCTCGCGCTCCTCGATGCTTTTCGCCAGCACCACGAACTGCGCCACGCTGGCAGCCGGCAGCTGCTGGTCGAGCGGCAGATAGAAGCGCGGCGAGCCGGTGCCGACATAGGCGACGAAGTTGTCGATGCCTTCGTGGCCGCTGAGCAGCTGCTCCAGGCGCTTGGCCTGTGCTTCGGTGGCGGCCAGGGAGGCCCCCTCCTCCAGCTTCAGATCGACCATCAGCTCCAGACGGCCGGAAGCCGGGAAGAACTGCTGGGGCACGAAGCGGAACAGCAGAATCGAGGCGACGAACAGGCCGATGGTCAGCAGGATCACCGTCTTGCGCCGGCGCACGCACCACTCCACCGCCCCGCGTACGCGCTTATAGAACGGCGTCGAATAGGGATCATGGCCCTCGGCGCTGCCGCCATGCTTGGCCGCGTGCTGCTTGGCCAGGTCCGGCAGCAGCTTGGCTCCCAGATAAGGCACGAAGACCACGGCGGCGATCCACGACACCAGCAGGGCGATGGTCACCACCTGGAAGATCGAACGGGTGTACTCGCCAGTGCCGGACATCGCCGTGGCGATCGGCAGAAAGCCGGCGGCGGTAATCAGGGTGCCGGTAAGCATGGGGAAGGCGGTGCTGGTCCAGGCATAGCTGGCCGCCTTGATACGATCGAAGCCCTGCTCCATCTTGATCGCCATCATCTCCACGGCAATGATCGCGTCGTCCACCATCAGGCCCAGGGCCAGCACCAGCGCGCCGAGGGAGATCTTGTGCAGGCCGATGCCGAGGTAATACATGCTGGCGAAGGTCATGGCCAGCACCAGGGGAATCGACAGCGCCACCACCAGGCCGGTACGCAGGCCAAGGGAGAAGAAGCTCACCAGCAGGACGATGATCACCGCCTCGGCCAGCACGCGGACGAACTCGCCCACACCGGTTTTCACCGCCGCCGGCTGGTCGGACACCTTGCGCAGCTGCATGCCGGCCGGCAGGGTTTCCTGCAGACGGGAGAACTCGCCTTCCAGGGCATCGCCCAGCACCAGGATATCGCCGCCGGCCTTCATCGATACCGCCAGGCCGATGGCGTCTTCGCCCATAAAGCGCATGCGCGGCGCGGGTGGATCGTTGAAACCGCGCTTGACCTCGGCCACATCGGCGATGCGGAAGGTGCGTTCGGCCACGCGAATAGGGAAGTTGCGGATTTCCTCGACCGTCTCGAAACGCCCGGTAACGCGCAGTTGCACGCGGTCGCTGGTGGTTTCGAAGAAGCCGGCGGCGGCCACCGCGTTCTGTTCTTCCAGGGCCTGCTGCACCGCGGCCAGGGGCAGGCCGAGGGTGGCCAGCTTGGTGTTGGACAGCTCGATCCAGACCTTCTCATCCTGCAGGCCGAGCAGCTCGACCTTGCCCACATCCTTGACCCGCTGCAGCTGCAGCTGGATGCGGTCGGCGTAGTCCTTGAGCACGGCGTAGTCGAAACCATCGCCGGTCAGGGCGTAGATATTGCCGAAGGTGGTGCCGAATTCGTCATTGAAGAACGGCCCCTGAACGCCCTGGGGCAAGGTGTGGCGAATGTCGCTGACCTTCTTGCGTACCTGGTAGAACAGATCGGGGATGTCCTTGGAGCGCATCGAGTCGCGGGCGATAAAGGTCACCTGGGACACGCCGGGGCGGGAGAAGGAGACGATCTTGTCGTAGTCGCCGGTCTCCATCAGCTTCTTTTCGATGCGTTCGGTGACCTGCCGCGCCACTTCCTCGGCGCTCGCCCCCGGCCAGTTGGTCTGCACCACCATGGCCTTGAAGGTAAAGGGCGGGTCTTCGCTCTGGCCCAGCTTGGTGTAGGAAATACCGCCGACCACGGCCAGCAACAGCATGATATAGAGCACGATCTGGCGGTTGCGCAGGGCCCAGGCGGAGAGGTTGAAATCCATCGGGATTACTCCTCGGCCATCAGCTGAACGGCGCGGTTATCCCGATTCACCGGGCGCACCTGTTGGCCTTCGCGCAGCACCTGCACGCCGGCGGCCACCACCCAGTCGCTGGCCTGCAGGCCTTCGAGCACCGGCACGGTTTTCTCGCCATAGGGGCCGATCTGCACATTGGTGCGCTTGAGAGTGGAGGTCTTCGGATCGACCACCCAGACATAGGGCTGGCCCTTCTCGGCGGTCAGCGCCGACAGCGGCACCGCCAGCGGCACTTCACCGTTATGGGCGATAAACACCCGGGCGCTCTGGCCCAGCTCGGCCGGCACCTTGCCTTCGACGAAGGCGACGCGGGCGGCGAAGGTGCGCGACTGCGGGTCGGCTGATGGCGACATCTCGCGAATGCGCCCGGAGAAACGCTGATCCGGCTGCGACCACAGCTCGACGGCCACGTCCTGGCCGACCTTGAAGCGCTCGAAAGCCTGTTCCGGCAGGCTGATCAGCACTTCGCGCTCGCCGTCGGCGGCCAGGGTAAAGACCGTCTGCCCGGCCGCTACCACCTGCCCCACTTCGACCATACGCCGCGCCACCACGCCATCTTCGGAGGCGCGCAGCACCGCGTAGCCAGCCTGGTTGTTGGCCACGTTGAATTCCGCTTTCACCTGTTTGACCCGCGCCTCGCCAGCGCGGTAGGTGTTCTCGGCATTGTCGTACTGCGAACGGCTGACCAGGTTACGCCCCAGCAGGGTCTTGTAGCGGTCGCGCTCGGCGCGTACCAGCTGCAGATTGGCTTCGGCGGCGGCGACCTGGGCACGCATGGCCTCAAGCTGCAGGCGCACGTCCTGAGGATCGAGCTCGGCCAGGGGCTGGTCCTTCTTCACCCTCTCCCCCACCTCGACCAGGCGCTTGCTCACCTTGCCGCCGATGCGAAAGGCCAGCTCCGGCTCCAGGCGCGCACGCACCTCACCGGGGTAGGCATCCATCAGGTCGCCCGATAGCTGCGGCTGCACCACCATGGCCGGGCGCACGGCGACCTCGACCGGCTCGCCATTGCCGCAGGCGGCGAGCAACACAATAAGACTGGCAGGCAAGGCGACAGACAGAGCTTGGCGGAACATGATGGCTAACCTTTCAGGAGGCTATGGAATATTTAAACTGACGGGTATAGTAAAAATAGCAAACTCACTAGTCCAGTATTAAAAACGACCAATGCCAAACAAAGTGTTGCCACCCAGCGGCCCCGGCCGCCCCAAAGATCTGGCCAAGCGCCAGGCCATTCTCGAAGCTGCGAAAACCCTGTTCCTGGGCAACGGCTACGACGGCAGCAGCATGGATGCGATTGCCGCCGAAGCCGGGGTTTCCAAGCTCACGGTGTACAGCCACTTCACCGACAAGGAGACCCTGTTCGCCGCCGCGGTGCAGTCCAAGTGCGAGGAGCAGTTGCCGGAACTGCTGTTCGAGCTGAGCGACGACGCGCCGATCGAGCAGGTGCTGCAGAGCATCGGCCGCGGCTTCCATGTGCTGATCAACAGCTGTGAGTCGGTGGCGCTGCACCGCCTGATGGTCAGCCTGGCCGCGCAGGACTCGAAGCTGTCGAGGATGTTCTACGAAGCCGGCCCGCAGCGGGTGCTGCACGGCATGGCTGATCTGCTGCGCCAGGCCGACCAGGCCGGCAAGCTGCGCATAGCCGACCCGCTGAGCGCGGCGGATCAGTTTTTCTGCCTGATCAAGGGCGGGGCCAACTTCCGCCTGCTTATCGGCTGCGGCGAAGCCCAGCAGGGCGAAGCCGCCGAGCAGCATGTGCGCGATGCGGTGGGCGTGTTTCTGCGTGCCTATCGTGCCGAGTAGGCACGCTGCGCGGTAGAAGGGTTCAGACCTGCTCGCCGGCGGCCTGCAGCTTCTTCTTCGGGTAGATGTCGTAACGGCTGGACTTGCCCTCCAGGGCATAGCCCGGCTTGGCTCCGTCAATTAGCGGGGCCTTGCGCGGGCGCTTGACCACCACCCGATGGCTGGCCAGGTTCAGCGCCGCTTCGAGCAGGGCCGGCGCATCCAGATCGTCGCCGACAAAGGGTCGGAACAGGCGCATCTCCTTCTTCACCAGGGCGCTCTTGTCGCGATGGGGAAACATCGGGTCGAGGTAGATCACCTGGGGCGGCTCGCCCTGCCAGGCGCGCATCAGCTCGATGGCATTGCCGGTCAGCAGACGCATCTGCGCGGCAATCGGCGCGACATCGCGATCCAGGGCGGCGCGGGCCAGGCCGTCTTCCAGCAAGGCGGCGATCAGCGGCTGACGCTCGATCAGGGTCATGCGGCAGCCCAGGCTGGCCAGCACAAAAGCATCGCGGCCCAAGCCGGCCGTGGCATCCAGCACAGTGGGACGCACTCCAGACTGCACCCCGACCGCCTTGGCGATCATCTGCCCACTGCCGCCACCAAACAGCCGGCGATGGGCCACCGCACCTTCGACAAAATCCACCTTGACCGGCCCGGGAGCCTGGGGGCCCAGCTCGACCAGCTGCAAGCCGCCCTCGCCCAGTTGCAGGGCAAACTCGCTGTCGCCCTCCAGCGGCAAATCCAGGCGCGCCGCCCAGGTTGCGGCCGCGGCCTGCAGATGGGGGGCCAGGGCCTGCATACGAATTCTGGCTATTAGCCGCTCATCACTCATCAGAAAATGTGCTCAAAAATCACTCAATTGACTGCCAAAACAGCCGATAACCTGCCTGAGCGGCATTTTGCCAGACCCGGCAGCTTACGGCCGCACCGAGTTCGCCATGTTCGATGTAATTTCCGCCCCGCGCAGCGTAGCCCCGTCGGCCGCCAGCACCGGCTCGATCGGCGAGACGCTGGATGAAGGCAAGCGCGCCTCGCTGGACTACCAGATCCTGCGGCGCACCCTGATGATCGATAAAGACGAGACCCCTGCCGGCCCCGACAACCCCGCCGCAGCGCCCAGTGAGCCCGCGGCCATCAGCACCCAGGTCAGCGACTTTCAGGAACTGGCCGCCCAGCGCCAGCTGGAACTCAACGTCAGCTTCAACCCCGAGCCTCAGCAGACCGACCCACTGGTGCTGGATATCGCCGGCAATGGTTTCAGCACCAGCGGCCTGAGCCGTTCGGTGCGTTTCGACCTGGATGCCGACGGCAAGCTCGACCAGATCAGCGTACCCACCGGCGACGACGCCCTGCTCGCCTATGACCGCAACGGCAATGGGCGCATCGACGATGGCCGCGAGCTGTTCGGCGACCAGAACGGCGCGGCCAACGGCTTTGCCGAACTGGGCAAGTACGACGACAACGCTGACGGCCGTATCGATGCCCAGGACGCCATCTTCGAGCGCCTCAGCCTGCTGCGCTTCGACGCCCAGGGCCGACAATCCACCCAGACGCTGAGCCAGGCCGGGGTCAGCGCCATCGAGCTGCAAGCGCGGGATGTGCAGATTGCCCTGGGGGCCTATGACGAGATCGCCCAGCTCGGCCGCTTCGAATTCGCCGACGGCCGCAGCGGCCAGGCCGCCGATCTGCTACTGGCGCAGCGTTAAGCGCGGCAGCCCGCAGGGACGCTTGCAGCACCGGCGTTCCGATCTCGCGAGCTAGCGCCTGTTTTTAACGTCGCAGGGCCGACGCGCAGCAGATCCGCACCAGGCTCTCAGCGACACATCCGCCACATCCCCATATCCACATGAAAGTGATCGCGGTGGGCGGCGTTGTATTCCGGGCCGAGGGTGGTGTTGAAGCTTTTGCACGCTGCCTGCTGGACCTCGCGCAGAAACTGGGCATTTTTGCCCTGCTTGGGCCAGTCGTGCAGCACGCTGATGCGCCGGCCATCGGCCAGGCGAAAACCGACGATATCCAGCGCATTGGCCGAGGCATGCTGGCTGCGCCGCTGGCTACCGGCGATGCTGCGACAGGCGAAGCTGCCGACATGTTCGACCTGCACCACCGGCTGGCCGAACACCGCCTGGGCCGCAGGCTGCAGCCCGTGGCGTTCGAACAGGGCAAAGGCCGCGGCCAGCGGACAACTGGCCAGAAAGCTGCTGCTGAACTGCACACCAGAAGCCTGCACCCGCAGGGCATTTTCCAGTGGGCAGGCCGCCTCGGGGTTGCCATCGCGCTGCTGGGTGTAACGCATGGCCGAGGTGCTCAGGGCTTGCTGGCACAGCGCGGGATTGTCCTGCAGCCGCCAGAGTTTGAAGCCGGTAAGCAGATTGGGCGTCTCGCGGATATCCAGCACCGCCCAGGGATTCCAGCGCGGCGGCACATCCAGCACGCCACGCCAGAGGGCCAGCAGCAGGCCGGCGAGCACGACACAAAGAATCAGCAAGGCACGAAAGAAGGTCATGCCGCGCAGCCTATCAGAGCAGACCCAGTTGCTCGACCTCGGCCTCGTTGTGCAGCTCGGGCAGCGCCGCCAAACCCGGCAGCCGGAGCATCAACTGCCGATGGAAACGCTCGGCCAGCTGCGGGGCCAGGCGGTTGTCCGAGGTGTGCAGGAAGACGTAAGGCGTGCGGCCCTCTTCGATCCAGCCCGCCACCTTGTCCAGCCAGGGCGTCATAAAGGGATCATTGGCCAGCAATTCGGGATGACCGATAAAACGCAGCTGCGGTGACTGGCTAAAGGCCGTCGGCCGCAGCGGCAGGCGCGGCTTCTTGGCTTGTGCATGGAGCACCGCCGGGGCGCTGGACACGCAACTGAACAAGGCCCGCGAGTCCAGGCAGATGCGCTCGATGCCCCGCTCGTGCAGCAAACGGTTGAGCGCCCGCTCTTCATCGCCCCTGGTGAAGAACGCCGGATGACGCACTTCCACGGCCAGCTCGCCAGCCATCCAGGGCTCGATAAACCCAGCCAGCTCAGCCAGACGCGCAGGGCCGAAACTGGCCGGCAACTGCAGCCAGTACGGCGCAACCCGCTGCCCCAGCGGGGCCAGCAGCCGACGAAAATCCTCGGCTGCGCTCAGTTGTTCGCGCAGATCGCCGCCATGGCTGATCTCCCGCGGCAGCTTCGCGCAGAAACGCAGATGCGCCGGCATGCGCTCGGCCCAGCGCGCCACGGTCTCGGCTGAAGGCTGTGCATAGAAGGTGGTGTTGCCTTCCACGGCGTTGAACACCTGGCCGTAGCGCGCCAGGAAATCTGCCGGGCGGCAGCTCTGGGGATACAGCGAACCGCGCCAGGCCGGCTCGCTCCATGACGGGCAGCCAAGGTAGTAGGGAAGCATCGGTTCTTGTGACCAGGGCAACAAAGAGTCAGGCGTAAAGGTCGAGACCCATTACCTGCTGGGCATCCGCATCGACGGCGAAGCTGGCGGTGGAGCTGTAGCTGGCCAGGGCCTGGGCGGCGCGGTTGTTCAAGGGCGGCTGATAGAGCTGGTCCTGCAGACGCGCCGGCAGGCTGTCGCTGCTGGCATTGCCGGCATCGACCTTGCGCTCCTGGGGCGTCTGCTCCAGGCCCTGGCTGCTGGCGGGCGAAGCTGGTTGCTCACGACGTGCCTCTACCTCGCGCTGAGCTTCGCGAAAGGGCGTAACCGCAGAGCCCGCGCGGGCGCTGCGATCTGGCAGATATGAGGGGGTAAAACCGTCGATTCGCATCAGTTACTGCTCGGCTGTTCAGCCAACGATGGATACAGGTGATGGCAATTTAGCCTTGCCGGGGGCACTTGGCAATCAACCACTGCCGAGCCGGCCATACGTGCGACGGAAGGTGCCGCAGCCAGGCGAACACACCGGCTCAGAGCGGAGCCTTGGGCGTGGCGACCTTGTCGCGCAGGTACACCGGCTGCGCCAGGTCCGCCGCCACCGCTTCGCCGCGCTGCCAGGCGAAATGCGCCAGGCTCAACAGATCTTCGGCATGGGGCAGCATGGCCGCGTCCTGCCCCACCACCGCCAGCGGAATCCGCGCGGCAAAGGTGCCCCAGCCGGTGCCCGCGCCAAACCACTCGCCACTGGCGTCGCGGGGCAGGCTGGCCTGTTCCGGCGGCAGCACGGCCTCAAGGCCCTGCAAGCGCATCTCGCCCTGCTCGGCGCGGTAACAACCCCAGTAGATTTCATCCATACGTGCATCGATGGCCGCCGCCACCTGCTGCGCGCCATGCTCGCGCAGGCTGCGCTGAGCCAGCACCGCCAGATTGGACACCGGCAGCACCGGACGCTCCAGGGCAAAGGCCAGGCCCTGGACCACGCCGATGGCGATGCGCACGCCGGTAAAGGCCCCGGGGCCGCGACCAAAGGCAATGGCGTCGAGCGCCGACAGCGGCACCCCGGCATCGGCCAGCAGCTGCTTGATCATCGGCAACAGGCGCTGGGCATGCAGGCGCGGGATCACTTCGTAATGGCTGAGCACCTGGCCGTTATGCAGCAGGGCAACGGAGCAGGCTTCGGTGGCGGTATCCAGGGCCAGGAGAGTGGTCATTGCATTCGGACAGGTGACGAAATGGACCGGCATTAGAACGGCTTGAGGCTTTTTTTTCCAGCGCAATCACTGCCGCTCGCACCGGTCACGCGAACGAACACGCTGGGTAACTGGCGCGTACCGGGCCCGAACAGACCCGGTGCGCACTCAGCCAACAGCGCTTACCAGGCCTCGATCACGGTCTCGGCTTCCCAGGCCTGCAGGGGTGCCTTGGACCAGGTGCCGTAGCTGGCATTGGGGAAGACGATCCATTCGCCCCCCCACTTGCCCGCTTCGGCGGCCACGGTGGCGCGCTGATCGGCCAGCGGTGTCTTGCGGAAACGCCCATCGAAGTCGTGCAGCGTATCGCCCAGCAACAGCACGATCTGATGATCGGCGCTGACGATGGCGCGCCGCTCGACCTTGGGCGGGCCCAGCAGCAGCACGCTTTCTGCAGATATCTGCGGCAGGCCGAGCTTGCTCAGGGTGGCCAGGGTGTGTGGCTTCTGCTCGTCGGCACGGTCCGAGATATAGCGAATGGTCACCCCGAGCTTGTCGGCATGTTCAAGGAATTTCTTCGCTCCTGGAATCAGTGCCGGGGTGCCGTCGCGCTCCCAGGGCAGCCAGGTGTCCCAGGCGTCATAGGTGTGACAGTTGGCCAGGTCCCGCGCCAACAGGGCGCTGTTATCGATGACGGTTTCATCCAGATCGGTAACGATGGCCAGCTTGGACGGATCTTTCGCGGCGGCCACTGCCGCATCCAGCTTCAGCGTGGCGATGTTGTAGGCCTGCAGCTGCAGGGCCTGAACTTCCGCCGATTGCTGCTGGAAACGCAGGCCCATAGTGAACTCGGCAACGGTGCAGTCCGTCTTGGGCTTCGTCTGGGTATCGGCGAAGGCCGCAGGGCTCCCCACCAGCGCTAGCGCCAGGCCCAGCCAGATGGCACTCTTTGCTGTTTTCTCGGTCATTGAACGCTCTCCCTTTCTTGGTATGGGCTAAGACCTGAAGTCTAAAACCATCTCTCGCCTGGTATAGACCAGGACCGATGCTAGCCTAGGCGAGCAAGGTTACTGTTCCATGAACGACGCTCAGCGAGTCCAGCGCGCCAACCGCAGAAACGACAACGGCCCGCAAAAGCGGGCCGTTGGCTGACTGCAACAAGGCTTAGCTAAGAGCTGCAAGCACCTTGGCAGTGATCTCGTCGACCGAACCCACGCCGGCAATGGCGCTGTACTTCGGCGTGCCGTCGGCGGCAGCGAGCTTCTGGTAGAAGTCCACCAGTGGCTTGGTCTGCGAGTGATAGACCGACAGGCGATGACGTACGGTTTCTTCCTTGTCGTCTTCGCGCTGGATCAGCTCGTCACCGGTTTCGTCGTCCTTACCGGCAACTTTCGGCGGATTGTGTTCGGTGTGGTAGACGCGACCCGAGGCCGGGTGCACGCGACGACCAGCGATACGACCGACGATCTCTTCGTCATCAACGGCGATTTCCACCACGTGATCGATGATCACGCCCGCTTCCTTCAGGGCTTCAGCCTGGGGAATGGTGCGCGGGAAGCCGTCGAAGAGGAAACCATTGGCACAGTCGGCCTGGGTGATGCGCTCCTTGACCAGGTTGATGATCAGGTCGTCGGAAACCAGACCGCCGCTGTCCATCACGCTCTTGGCTTTCAGGCCCAGCTCGGTACCGGCCTTGACGGCAGCACGCAGCATGTCGCCGGTGGAGATTTGCGGAATACCAAATTTCTTGGTGATGAAACCAGCTTGGGTACCCTTACCGGCACCTGGCGCCCCCAGCAAAATCACGCGCATTGATGTGCTCCTCAAGATTCAAAGAAAAATCGTCGGACTCGCCTCGTGGGGCCAATCTCAGAATGGTTCGGGCAAGTGGTCCCGCAGGGGCGGCCAGATTGCCAAAGGCCGATCAAGATACACAGCGCACCCCCAGCGCACAAGCCACCGAAAGTCGGATAGAACTACGACCAAGGCAGCGCCGGATCGCGCCTTGGCCCGGGGCCTGCGCGCATCCGCCAGCAGACCCCTAGCCCTCACCTGCAGGCCTTAACCGGTATTGCGCAAACCCGCGGCAATACCCGCCACACTGACCAGCAGAGCCTGTTCCAGAGGGCTGTCGGCCTGGTTATCGCGCTGCCTGGCGCGGGCCAGCAGCTCGGCCTGAAGCAGGTGCAGGGGGTCCAGATAGGTGTTGCGCACGCTGATCGACTCCAGGGTCTCGGGGCTATGCCCGAGCAACTGCGACTGCCCGGTCAGCCCCAGCACCGCGGCCACCGCCTGCGACAATAAGCCGCGTAAATGCTCGCCCAGAGGCTGCAATTGCGGCTCGACCAGACGCTCGTCATAGAGCCGGGCGATGGCCTCGTCGGCCTTGGCCAGGACCATTTCCAGCATATCGATACGCGTGCGGAAGAACGGCCAGTGCTCGCGCATCTGCGCCAGCAGCTCGCCTTCGCCGCGTTTCATGGCATTGCCCAGGGCGTATTCCCAGCCCAGCCAGGCCGGCAGCATCAGGCGGGTCTGGGTCCAGGCGAAGATCCAGGGAATCGCGCGCAGGCTCTCCACTCCGCCCTCGCGGCGCTTGGCCGGGCGACTGCCCAGGGGCAGGCGGCCGAGCTCCTGCTCCGGGGTGGCCTGGCGGAAATAGTCGACGAATTGCGGATGCTCGCGCACCACGCTGCGGTATGCACTGACGCCATCGGCAGCCAGTTTGTCCATCAGCTCGCGCCAGGCCGGCTCGGGGCTGGGTGGCGGCAACAGGGTGGCTTCCAGCACGGCGGCCAGGTAGAGGTTGAGGTTCTGCTCGGCAATATCCGGCAGGCCGAACTTGAAGCGGATCATCTCGCCCTGCTCGGTGGTGCGGAAGCGCCCCGCCACCGAACCCGGCGGCTGCGAGAGGATGGCCGCATGGGCCGGGCCGCCGCCGCGACCGACGGTGCCGCCGCGGCCGTGGAACAGCAGCAGCTCGACCTGATTGTCGCGGCACACCTGAACCAGGGTTTCCTGGGCGCGGTACTGGGCCCAGGCCGCGGCGGTGGTGCCGGCGTCCTTGGCCGAGTCGGAATAGCCGATCATCACTTCCTGCGGGCCGTGCAGGCGCGCGCGGTAGCCATGCAGGCCGAGCAGGTGGCTGATCACCGGGCCTGCGTTATCCAGGTCGGCGAGGGTCTCGAACAGCGGCACCACGCGGATCGGCCGCTGCAAGCCGGCCTCCTTGAGCAGCAGTTGCACCGCCAGCACATCGGAAGCCGCGCCGGCCATGGAGATCACGTAGGAACCCAGGGACGCCGCCGGGGCGTTGGCCACCTCGCGACAGGTGGCCAGCACCTCCTCGGTTTCGCCGCTGGGCTTGAAGTGCCCGGGCAGCAGTGGCCGGCGGTTTTCCAGCTCGGCCAGGAGAAAGGCCACGCGGGCCTCTTCGTCCCACTCGGCATAACGCCCCAGGCCCAGGTATTCGGTGATTTCGCTCATGGCCGCGGCATGCCGGCTGGAGTCCTGGCGCACATCCAGACGCAGCAGGAACAGACCGAAAGTGGCGGCGCGGCGCAGGCAGTCGAGCAGCGGGCCATCGGCGATCACGCCCATGCCGCAGGCGTGCAGCGACTGGTAGCAGAGGGTCAGGGGTTCGAGCAGCTCGCGGTTGTCCTGCAAGACCGCCGCCGGAGCCTCCAGGCGCTCGGTCAGGGCCGCCTGGGCCCAGCTACGGGTGGCGCGCAGGCGCTCGCGCAACTGCTTGAGCAGGCTGCGATAGGGTTCGGCACTGGCACCGACCCGTGCCAGCAGCTCGGGGCTGGCCTGCTGCATGGACAGCGAGGCGGCCAGTTGGTCGATATCGCGCAGGTACAGATCGGCGGCCATCCAGCGCGCCAGCAGCAGCACTTCGCGGGTTACCGCGGCGGTGACATTGGGGTTGCCGTCGCGATCGCCGCCCATCCAGGAGGCGAAACGAATCGGCGCGGCATCCAGCGGCAGATGGAAGCCGGTGGCGGCGTGCAGGGCCTGGTCGGCCTTGCGCATCACGTTCGGCAGGGCATGCCAGAGCGAATGCTCGATCACCGCAAAGCCCCACTTGGCCTCATCCACCGGGCTGGGCCGACTGCGACGGATTTCCTCGGTATGCCAGGCCTCGGCGATCAGCCGGTGCAGGCGCTGCCTCACCCCCTCGCGCTCGGCCAGGGACAGGTCGCTGTGATCGCCAGCCGCCAGCTGTTCGGCGATGGCGTCGTATTTCTGGATCAGGGTACGCCGCGCCACCTCGGTGGGGTGGGCGGTCAGCACCAGCTCGATATCCAGGCGGCCGAACTGCCGGGCCAGGGCCTCGCCGCCCTGACCATTGGCCAGCAGGCGCTGCAGCAGGTCGGCCAGCACGCTGGCCTCGAACGGCTCGGCCTCCTCGGGCCCACGGCGGCGCACGCGGTGGTACTGCTCGGCGATATTGGCCAGGTTGAGAAACTGGTTGAAGGCACGGGCCACCGGCAGCAACTCGTCATCGTCGAGCTGGTTGAGGGTCGCACTGAGCTGTTCGGCCCCGGCTGCCGAGCCACGTCGTGCGCCCTTGGCCCCCTTGCGGATGCGCTCGATCTTGTCGAGAAAGGCTGCACCACGCTGGCTGCGGATGGTGTCACCCAAGAGTTCGCCGAGCTGATGCACGTCTTCACGCAAACGCGCGTCGATTTCTGCCATGACTGCTGCCTCCATTGATCCCAGGCCCTCAAGAGTGCCCAGCGCGGCAACTTCTTACAAGGGCGCGACTCCAACTGCATGGAGGCTTAACGGCGGTCTAGGCTTTGCCTAAGCACACTTCGATCGCCCCTAACGGCCTTTTACAAAAGGGCCAAGGACTATCCAGCATGAAGATTCGCGAACTCGTAAGTACCTGGGAAGAGCAGGCCAAAGGCCGTCTGACGCCGACGACCTACCATATCCATCTCGACCTGGAATCGGCGGCGCGCATTGCCGCCCTCTGCGAGATGTACCCCAAGCGTGGCCCGCAGGAGCTGCTGGGCGAACTGATAGGCGCGGCCCTGGAGGAACTGGAAGCCAGCATGCCCTATGTGCAGGGCAACCAGGTGGTGGCCACCGACGAGCAAGGCGACCCGCTCTACGAAGACATAGGCCCGACCCCGCGATTTCTCACCCTGGCGCGCAAATACCTGCACGAACTCAACGACCAGTCAGACAGCAGCAGCCACTGAAGGGCCGCCGGGGTCATGCCGGGCGGGCACAACCCGCCACAATTGCTGCGGCCTGGCGCTGACGCCGGCTACAGCGATTTCAGCTCACTGGCTGGCAGCGGGGGCCTGTTCGCCGGAGCAGCGCACGGCCTGTTTGCGCTGGTCGACCAGCACACCGCTGAGCCCCTTCTGCTGCAGATCGAACAGCACCAGCACGCCATCGATGCACTGCGCCACCTGGCTGGCGGGCTTCAGCGACACCTTATAGTCCTCGCCGGGAATGGTCTTGAGCATGGTGAACTCGGACAGCAACAGAGCATCTTCCGGCTTGGCGATATGCAGGTAGCCGTAGTAGCCGAGCGTCGCCACAGTGGCGCAGACGCTGACAATGGCGGTAAGGATCAGGGGGATGGGATTCAGTTCGCTCATTACAGACTCTCAGGATTGAAAACGTCGGCTGGGACCATGTCGCTCGCCCGGTACAGGGGGCGACACCGACAACCGCAGGCCGCGCAGCTTGCAACAAACTCTCCTGCCTGCAAAGACCCAGATTGCCGCATCACTTGCCACCAGCGCGCACTTCTTCCCTAGCCTTGAAGGTGGCCTCGTAGACACGTTCGGCCAGGCGCGAGAACGGCAGGCTCTGCACCCAGACCGTACCGGTGCCCTTGAGCGTCGCCAGGAAAATCCCCTCGCCGCCAAACAGCATGCTCTTCAGCCCGCCAGCCAGGCCGATGTCGTAGTCGATGCCCTGGGTAAAGGCCACCAGGCAGCCGGTGTCCAGACGCAGGGTTTCGTTGCGCAGCTCCTTGCGAATCACCGTACCGCCAGCATGCACGAAGGCCAGGCCGTCGCCCTCAAGCTTCTGCAGAATAAACCCCTCGCCGCCAAAGAAGCCGGCCCCCAGACGCTTGTTGAAACTGATACCGACCGCGGTGCCATGGGCGGCGCAGAGAAAGGCGTCTTTCTGGCAGATCAGCGTGCCGCCATGTTCGCTCAACTGGATCGGCACCACGGTGCCCGGATAGGGCGCGGCGAACGCCACCCGCGCCTGGCTTTTGCCGGCATTGGAAAAGTGCGTCATAAACAGCGACTCACCGGTCAGCATGCGCTTGCCCATGCTCCAGAGTTTGCCCAGCACACCCGTGGCCGAGCCATCGCCCATGCGCGTTTCGAAGCGCACGCCGTCGGTCATGTAGTTCATCGTTCCGGCCTCGGCGATCACCGTCTCGCCCGGGTCGAGGATGATTTCCACGCTCTGCGCCGAAGCGCCGAGGATTTCGTAGTCGAGTTGATGGCTGGGCATGGGGAGCTCCTTGCAGGCTAGAAGACGATTAGGGGAAGGCAATCTACAGGAGCACGCAACCCCGTAGCCCGGATAAGCGCAGCGCAATCCGGGTAGCCTGATCCCGGATTGCGCCAAGGCTTATCCGGGCTACGAAACTTCCCGGACAGTATCTAGGACGCGGGTTCGTAGGAGCGGCCCATGGCCGCGATAGGCCATGGATGCAAAAGCATCGCGGGCATGGCCCGCTCCTACGTGCTACGACGGGGTTTATGCCATCAAAGAATATTGGCGTAGTCGGCTTCGATCCTGTCCAAACTCAAATGGTTCAGGAAGTTGGAGAAACACATCCAGGCCGACAGCGAGTTGAGGTCGCTGAATTGCGGCGGCAGGTATTTGGGCGGTGTTACCAGGCCCTCGTCCACCAACTGGCGCAGGGTGCGCATGTCTTCCAGGGTGGTCTTGCCGCAGAACAGCAGGGGGATCTGCTCCAGCTTGCCCTTGCGCACGGCCAGCTGGATGTAGTTGTAGACCATGATAAAGCCCTTCAGGTAGGACAGATCCTTGGTGAACGGCATGCCGGTGGGGGTCGAGCCGCGGAACACCCGGTTGGCGTTGCTGTAGCTGTCTTCCTGGCTGAAGCCCTGTTCGCGGTAGAAGTCGAACACCTGGAGGAAGTCCGCACCCTCCTCGGCCATATGAATGGCGCGGGTGCGGTTGGTCAGCTTGCGCAGGCGGGTCGGGTAGGAGGCGAAGGCAATCACCTCCATCAGAATCGCCAGGCCTTCCTGGGTCACGGTGGAGGATGGCGGGCCCTTGGACAGAAAGGTGCACACCGGCTGGTTCTGGCCGTTGAGGGTGGTGGCCACATGCACCAGGCCTTCGTGGACTTCCAGAGCCTTGACGTCGCGCTCGTTGAAGGTGGCGTCGCTGCGGATCTTGATGTAATCGGCACCGGCGGCGGCATCGGCGAGGATGCCGTCGGACTCGAACACGCGGATGGTGCTCTCCTCCTCGCCAAACACCTTGTTCAGCCGCCGCTGCAGCATATCGACGGCCTCCTTGGCGTTGAGGTTCTTCGGCTCGTCCTTGAGGTCGCCGCGCTTGTCGATGTTATTGAGAAAGTCGGAAAACATCAGGCCCAGGTCGGCCAGGGTCGGGTCGCCGGCATGGAAGGCATCGGAGGCCGCGCCGTAAAGCTCCTGGGAGATCAGGCCGAAGTCCTCGGTGCCGCGCGCCTCGAGCATGCGGATCACCATGCGGTATTCGCGGCACATGCGCCGCATGATCTGCCCGACCGGGTTGAACTGGCCAAGCTGGCGGGTGA
>CAZOEC010000045.1:0-33646 GCA_964578635.1 uncultured Pseudomonas sp. | reverse complement strand
CGCACTTGAGGATGCGGCTGGTGGAGCGGTAGTTCTGCTCCAGCATCACCACCTTGAGCGAGGGGTAGTCCTCTTTGAGCAGCATCAGGTTTTCCGGGCGCGCGCCGCGCCAGGCGTAGATCGACTGGTCATCGTCGCCGACCACGGTGAACTGGTTGCGCATGCCCACCAGCAGCTTCACCAGCAGGTACTGGCTGGCGTTGGTGTCCTGGTATTCGTCCACCA
The DNA here is from genome assembly GCA_964578635.1 of uncultured Pseudomonas sp. Taxonomy (GTDB): domain Bacteria; phylum Pseudomonadota; class Gammaproteobacteria; order Pseudomonadales; family Pseudomonadaceae; genus Aquipseudomonas. Next base: position 33,421 of record CAZOEC010000045.1, on the reverse strand, counting down.
GCAGGTAGCGGATGCGGTTCTGCCACTTTTCCAGGATGGCCGGATTGTCCTGAAACAGCTTCACCGGCATCAGGATCAGGTCGTCGAAGTCCACCGCGTTGTACGCCTTGAGCGTGCGCTGATAGTGCAGGTAGACGATGGCGGCGGTCTGTTCCTTGGGGTTGCGCGATTCGGCCAGGGCCTGCTCGGGCAGGATCAGGTCGTTCTTCCAGCTGCCGATGTAGTTCTTGATCTCGTCGATGCCGTCGTCGCCGGCATACTCCTTCTGCATGATGTCGCTGAGCAGCGCCTTGATATCGCCCTCGTCGAAAATCGAGAAGCCCGGCTTGTAGCCCAGCGCCGCGTATTCCTTGCGGATGATGTTCATCCCCAGGTTGTGGAAGGTCGACACCGTCAGGCCGCGGGCCTCGGGGCCCTTGAGCAGGGTGCCGACGCGCTCCTTCATCTCGCGGGCGGCCTTGTTGGTAAAGGTCATGGCGACGATATGGCGGGCCTGGATGCCGCAGTTTTGCACCAGGTGGGCGATTTTGCGGGTAATCACGCTGGTCTTGCCGGAGCCTGCGCCGGCGAGCACCAAAAGAGGGCCGCCGACGTAGTTCACGGCTTCTTGTTGCCGGGGATTGAGTCGGGACATGGGAGCATGAACTGGAGAAAAGGTTGGCGATTCTATCAGGGTTGCGCAGGGCTGCTGAGCAGTCACCGACGAGTGCTCGATAAAACCGACTGTACAAAAAAATTATTGCAAGGTATTAGGTAAGTGCGTCTATAACTTAAAGTAGTTTATTAAATAGCGAGCGCTGGAGGCCGTGTGTCCTGCCCAACCGATTTCTCGCGATTGTTGGTCCTGTCCACCGAACCCCATTGGGTGGCGTTGCTGGACAAGCTGCTAGCCGAACAGGACGAACCTGTCTGGCTGTTTGCCGCCAGCAGTTGGAGTGATGCGCAGAGCCTGTATCAGGGCCGCTTGCCCGATCTGGTGTTCGCTACCCCGGAATGCCTGCCCACCGCCAGCCAGTGCCCGCTGCCGCCTATCCTGCTGCTCGACAGTGCGCCGAGCCAGCTGCCCGCCGATATCTGCGACTGGCTGGCGCGCGACAGCCTGAATGGCGAGGTCCTGCGTCGCTGCCTGCATTACAGCCAGCAATTGCTGGCCTTGCAGCGCCTGGCCAAGCAGGACCCGCTGACCGGTATCCCCAATCGTCAGGGCTTCCAGGCGCTGTTGCACAAACGCTTGCAGGCCAACCGTGGCCGCGGCCTGCTGCTTGGCTATCTGGATCTGGACAACTTCAACCATGCCAATGACAGCCTCGGCCATCAGGCCGGCGACGAGCTGATCCAGCAGGTGGTGCAGCGCCTGCAGCAGGTGCTCGGGCCGCGGGATGTGCTGGGCCGTATCGGCGGTGACGAGTTCGCCTTGCTGCTGGATATCAGCGAGGCACCGACCCGGGTCGATGCGCTGGTGCAGGCGCTGATGGAGTCCCTGGGCGAGCCCTACTGGCTGCAGGGCGAGAGCCTGTCGCTGGGTTGCAGCCTGGGCCTGGCCTATGGCCGCGCCGGCGAGGATGCCGATCCGCTGCTGTGGCATGCGCATATGGCGATGCAGCAGGCCAAGAGTCGTCAGGGCTGTACCCATCACCTCTACGACGAGCGCATGTCCAGCGACATCCGCAGCCTGGCCGATATCGAGGCCGAACTGCGCCGCGCCCTGCGCCGCGACGAACTCGAGCTGTTCTACCAGCCGCGGCTGGACCTGGCCAGCGGCGAGGTGGTCGGGCTCGAGGGGCTGGTGCGCTGGCGGCATCCGCAGCGGGGGCTGCTCTACCCCCAGGACTTTATTCCCCTGGCCGAGCAGAGCGGCCTGATCGTGCCGCTCGGCTACTGGGTGATCGCCCGTGCCCTGCATGATGCGCGCTGGCTGAGTGAGCGTGGCCAGAGCCTGCATATGGCGATCAACCTGTCGTTCAGTCAGTTTCAGGACAGCCAGTTGCTGCCCACCGTGCAGCGCCTGATTGCCGGCTCCGGAGTGGATGCCCGCTGGCTGGAGTTCGAGCTGACGGAAACCGCGGTGATGCAGCGCAGCGACTATGTGCTCAATACCATGCAGACCCTGGGCGAGCTGGGGGTGCGCTTCTCCCTGGATGACTTCGGCACCGGCTTTTCCTCCTTCGTCCACCTGGCCAGCCTGCCGATTGCCCTGCTCAAGCTGGACAAGAGTTTCGTCAGCGGCATGCACCTGCGCCCCGAGCAGTGCCGGCTGGTCAACGCCATGATCAACCTGGCGCGCAACCTGGGTCTGGAAGTGGTGGCCGAGGGGGTCGAGAGCGAGGAAGACCTTGAGCTGTTGCAGCAATTCGGCTGCGACCAGGTGCAGGGCTATCTGATCAGCAGGGCGCTGCCATTGCGCGAGCTAGAGGGCTTTCTTGCCTTGCGCGGGGCTCAGGCACCGGCGCGCGTGGCGGCCTTGCATTAGCAATTACCGGTTGTTTTCCCCCGACCACGGTCGATATCTCGCCCTACTTATGATGCCGCTCACAGGATGCGCCGAAGGTGCTGGCCGGCGGCTGGGCTCCTGGTTAATTTGACTGCTGTGCGGGGGCTGTTGCGCTTGCACCACGGTTGCGGCCTGTCTGCGCGGCCATGCGGCTTGCATCGCACCGACAACAGCCCCTAGGCTTGCGCCGTCAATTTCACTGCGCCGCAGTGGCTTGCGGCGGCCGGTACCCCGGAGCGGGGCGCGGGTCGATCGCAGCGGTCCTTGGAGCTTGGCATTTACCATTTGATCCCGGGGAGGTTGTTTGTCCGCACCGTCAGAACCGTTGCGTTTGCTGTTGCTGGCCACTGACGCCAGTTGGGCCGCGCAGCTGGACGCCTGCCTGGCGCAGCTGGGGCAGGGCGTATCGGTGATCAGCGCGCCGTCCTGGGCGGCGGCCAGCAGCCTGTTCGAGGATTCGCGCAATGCCCTTCTGCTGAGTACGCCGGCCTGTCTGCCGGCGGCACAAGACAGCCACTTGCCAATCATCCTGCTGCTCGATGCCGAGCCGGCCGAAGCCCCGCCAGGGGGCTGCGACTGGCTGGTGCGGGGCCAGCTGACGCCTGATGCGCTGCGCCGCTGTCTGCGCTATGCCCGCGAACGCCAGCAGCTGCAGGAGGCCCTGCAGCTGCTGGCCGAGCAGGATGCCCTGACCGGGATTGCCAACCGCCAGGGCTTCCAGACCCTGCTGGCGGCCCGCCTGGCCGAGAGCGACGGGCGCGGGGTGACCCTCGGCCACCTGGACCTGGACAATTTTCGCCATGCCAACGATGCCCTTGGTTACCAGGGCGGCGACAGCCTGATCCTGCAGGTGGTGGCGCGGATCAAGGCCGAGCTGCAGGGCAGCGACCAGCTGGCGCGTCTGGGCAGCGACGAGTTCGCCCTGCTGCTGGACACCCGGCGCGATCCGCAGCGTGTCGAACGCCTGGCCGCACGGCTCACCGAGGCCCTGGGCGAACCCTACTGGGTGGAGGGCGAGAGCCTGCTGATCGGCTGCAGCCTGGGCCTGGCCCATGCCCGAGCGGGCAGCACCGCCGACCCGCTGATGTGGCATGCGCATATCGCCATGCAACAGGCCAAGAGCCAGCAGGGCTGCACCTTCCATATCTATGACGAGCGGATCAACCGCAGTGCGCGCAATCGGGCGGACCTGGAAAGCGAGCTGCGCCGCGCCCTGCGCCGCGACGAGCTGGAGCTGCACTACCAGCCGCGGCTGTGCCTGGAGAGCGGGCGGATTGTCGGCCTGGAGGCGCTGGTGCGCTGGCGGCACAGCGAACATGGCCTGCTCTATCCCAACGAATTCGTGCCCCTGGCCGAGGAGAGCGGGCTGATCGTACCGCTCGGTTACTGGGTGATTTCCCGTGCCCTGCGCGATATGCAATGGCTGCGCGGCCGCGGCCTGCCGGCGCTGCATATGGCGATCAACCTGTCGTTCCGCCAGTTTCAGGACAGCCAGCTGTTACCGACCCTGCGCCGCCTGATCGACGAGCGTGGGGTCGATGCGCAGTGGCTGGAGTTCGAACTGACCGAGACCGCGGTGATGCGTCGCAGCGACCAGGTGCAGCAGACCATGCTGGCTCTGGGACGACTGGGCGTGCGCTTTTCCCTGGACGACTTCGGCACCGGCTTCTCGTCGTTCGTGCACCTCAACAACCTGCCGATCACCCTGCTGAAGATCGACAAGAGCTTTGTCGGCGGCATGGGTGAGCGCGCGGAAAATCGTCAGCTGGTGCGGGCGATGATCAACCTGGCGCACAACCTCAATCTGCAGGTGGTCGGTGAGGGCGTGGAAAACGCCGAGCAGCTGTCGCTGTTGCGCCAGTTCGGCTGCGATCAGGTGCAGGGCTACCTGATCAGCAAAGCCCTGCCGCTGAGCGAGCTGGCGCGTTTCCTGGTATTCGGTCTGCGCCAGCCATTGTTGGGTCTCAAGCCCTGAGACCCGGCGGTTATTGCGCGGCCTGTCGGCGCTGCGCCAGTTTCTGCTCGCGGTAGCTGATGGCCGCGGGCGGCACGGCGGTGACCTTGCCGGTCTCCAGCCAGCGCTTGATACGGTTGGCGTCGGCCATATGGGTGTACTTGCCGAAGGCATCGAGCACCACGAACGCCACCGGACGCTGGTTCATCACCGTATTCATCACCAGGCAGCGGCCGGCTTCGCCGGTGTAGCCGGTCTTGCTCAGCTGCACGCTCCAGCCGGGCTTGCGCACCAGGTTGTTGGTGTTGCGAAAACCCAGGCTGTAGTTGGGTTTGCGGAACGTCTGGGTCTTTTCCGAGGTGGTGCTGAACTGGCTGATCAGCGGGTACTGGCGTGCGGCCTTGAGCAGTATCACCAGGTCGCGGGCGCTGGAGACGTTGTGTTCCGACAGCCCGGTGGGTTCGGCAAAGCGCGAGTGCTGCATGCCCAGGGCCTTGGCCTTGGCGTTCATGGCCGCGACAAAGGCCGTGTGGCCGCCCGGATAATGGTGCGCCAGGCTGGCCGCGGCGCGGTTTTCCGAGGCCATCAGGGCCAGCAGCAGCATGTCGCGGCGGCTCAGCTCGCTGCCCACGCGCACGCGGGAGAACACCCCGCGCATGTCCGGGTTGTCGCGAATCATGATCGGCAGCTGCTGATCCAGCGGCAGTTTGGCGTCCAGGGTGACCATGGCGGTCATCAGCTTGGTGACCGAGGCGATGGGGACCACCACATCGGCATTGCGCTCATAGAGCACCTGGTTGGTCTGCAGATCGACCACCAGGGCGCTGCCGGCGGCGAGTTCCTGGGGTTTGTTGGCGGCAAGGCTGTTCGATGCAACTACAACGCAGCTGCAGATCAGCAGCAGGTTTGCTAACGAGTGACGGATATTCACGGAAGGCTTCACGGGCAGGTTGAGGGAGTAGAGCCAGGCTCTGGAGCAAGGATATACGCAAATCGGTACGCCAGCTGCAGCGGCGCAGGGGCGAGTGTCATGCGTGCGGCGTTATAGTGTCGCCGCCGTTTCCATCTCGATGAGCCCGCACCCCATGTCCGACCCGCAATCCGCCGATAAAATCCCGCCAGTGGTCAGCCTGTTCGAGGCCTTCTGCTTCTGGCTGAAACTTGGCCTGATCAGCTTCGGCGGCCCGGCCGGACAGATCGCCATCATGCACCAGGAGCTGGTGGAGAAGCGTCGCTGGCTGTCCGAGCGGCGTTTTCTGCATGCCCTCAATTACTGCATGCTGCTGCCCGGGCCGGAGGCGCAGCAGCTGGCCACCTATATCGGCTGGCTGATGCACCGCACCTGGGGCGGGGTGATTGCCGGGGTGCTGTTCGTGCTGCCGTCGCTGTTTATCCTGATCGGCCTGTCCTGGGTCTATATCGCCTTCGGCGATGTGCCCCTGGTGGCGGGGATCTTCTACGGGATCAAGCCGGCGGTCACCGCCATCGTGATGCAGGCGGCCTGGCGCATCGGCTCGCGGGCCTTGAAGAACAACTGGCTGTGGGCCATTGCCGGGGCGTCCTTTGTCGCCATTTTCGCCCTCAATCTGCCCTTTCCGCTGATCGTGCTTGGCGCGGCGCTGCTGGGCTATCTCGGCGGGCGCTTGCTGCCGGATCAGTTCAGCCTGGGCGGCGGCCATGCGCCGGCCGATAAGTCCTTCGGCCCGGCGCTGCTCGACGACGACACGCCGACGCCCGAACATGCACGCTTTCGTGCCGGCCGGCTGGGCTGGTTGCTGCTGATTGGCGCGCTGCTGTGGCTGCTGCCCATGGGCCTGCTGACCGCACTCTACGGCTGGGACGGCACCCTGACGCAGATGGCCTGGTTCTTCACCAAGGCGGCGTTGCTGACCTTCGGTGGGGCCTATGCGGTGCTGCCCTATGTCTACCAGGGGGCCATCGGCCACTATGGCTGGCTGTCCCCGACGCAGATGATCGACGGCCTGGCCCTGGGCGAAACCACGCCGGGGCCGCTGATCATGGTGGTGGCGTTTGTCGCCTTTGTCGGGGCTTATCTGCAGCCGGTGTTCGGCGGCGATTCGGGCTTTGTCAGCGGCGCAGTGGCAGCGGCGCTGGTCACCTGGTTCACCTTTCTGCCGTCGTTCCTGTTTATCCTCGCCGGCGGCCCGCTGGTGGAGTCGACCCATGGCGAGCTGAAATTCACCGCGCCGCTGACCGCCATTACCGCGGCGGTGGTCGGGGTGATCCTCAACCTGGCGCTGTTCTTCGGCTACCACGTGCTCTGGCCCGAGGGCTTCGCCGGCCGCTTCGACTGGCCCTCGGCGCTGCTGGCCCTGGCTGCGGCGCTGGCGCTGTTCAGGTTCAAGCGCGGGGTGATCGAAGTGATAGGGGCCTGCGCGGGGCTGGGGCTGGCGCTGCAGTTGCTGTTGCACTGAGGCGATTGAACGGAGGAGTGGGCGATGAATCGTATTTCGATATGCGAACTGGCGGAATGGCAGGCGGCGGGGCGCACCTTCACCCTGTTGGACGTGCGGCGCGCGGCGGTGCGGCTTGGCGATGCGGCCGAGATCCCCGGCGCTCAGTGGCGCGACCCGCAGACCCTGCTGGACTGGAAGGAGCAGGTGGCGCGCGATCGCCCGGTAATTCTGTACTGTGCCAAGGGGCATGAAATCAGTCAGGGCATTGCCGCCACGCTGCAGGTGATGGGGCTCGACGCGCGCTACCTGATCGACGGTTTTGCCGGCTGGCGCGACGCCGGCCAGGCGACCCGGGAGCTCACGCTCTAGGATCGCGCCCTTGCCCCGCCGCACGCTGCCTGTGGATGGGCCAGCAGGCAGACCCCGGAGCCGTCCTGATTGCGGCGCGAAGCCGGATTCGAAGGCCCGGCAGGGCAGCCCATTGTGCCTTTGCCGCACCGGCGATGGCCTGCTCAACCCGCCCTGACGGGCCGCTTGAGGGCTACTCGGCCAGGCGCACCTGGTTGCGGCCGCTGTGCTTGGCCTGGTACAGGGCGCGGTCGGCCTGCTCCATCAGCTCGCTGGCACTCAGGCCCGGCGCGCCGGCGATACCGGCGCTGAGGGTGACGTTGAATTCTCTGTCGCCGGCGCTAAAGCAGATGGCCGAGAACTGCTGGCGAATCTCGTCAACGATGCGTTCGGCCTGGGGCGCGGAACAATCCGGCAGCACCGCCAGGAATTCCTCGCCGCCGTAGCGGCCTAGGCTGTCGATGCGCCGCAGGCGCTGGCGCAACAGGTTGGCCAGGGCGCGGATAACGCTGTCGCCGACCGCATGGCCATAGTTGTCGTTGACCTGCTTGAAGTGGTCGATATCGAGCATCACCACGCTGGCAGACTTGCCGCTGCGCAGGCCGCGCTCCTGCTCGAGGGCCACCTGCTCCTTGATGTCGGCGTGTTTGAGCAGGCCGGTCAGGCTGTCGCGCGACAGAGCATTGCTGAGCAGACGGGCGCGCTGGGCGCGGGCGAAGACCGTGGTGATCAGGCTGTTGTCGGAGATCGGCTTGGTGATGAAGTCGTCGCCGGCCTTGACCAGTGCGCCCATCTGCCGGGTGATGGCGGTTTCCGCCGACAGGTAGATGATCGGCACGCGCAGCCAGTCGTCATTGAAGCGGATGATCTGCGCCAGTTCCGGGCCGCCATAGTTCGGCATGTTGATATCGAGCAGCAGCACCTCCGGGTTGAAGCTGGCCATGGCGGCGAGGATCAGCTCGGGGTTCTGCACGGTCTCCACCAGCATGTCGGCCCCGCGCAGCACCAGGCTGTAACGGCTGGCCAGGTCGCGGTCGTCGTCGACGATCATGACCCGGTAGGGCTCGCCATTCTGCTGGGCGAAACAGCGCTCCAGGCGGTTTTCCAGCTTGGTGATATCCAGCGGCTTGCCAAAGAAACCCTGGGCTCCGGCGCGGACCGCCTGCAACTGGGTGGCGAAGTCGTTCTGGGTGGTCAGTACCAGCAGGGGCAGCGGTTCTTCCAGGCGCTGGTTCAGGGCCGCTGCGTAGTCCAGCCCGGTCTGGCTTTCCTGGGGCAGGTTGACGTCGATGATCAGCGCGTCGGGCAGGTGCCGGGCGATGGCTGCATCAAGCGCCTCGATACGGCTGAAATGCTCGGCCTTGTAGCCGAAGGTGTTGAGGGTCAGGCGAATGTTCTCGCCGATGCTGGATTCGTCTTCGAGGATATAGATGACCCGGGCGCAGGCCGTGCTGGCGAGGCTGGCCAGGCGCGCGCTGGTGCCTGCGGGGGCGGCCTCGAACTCGACCAGTTGTGGCTGCTCGGCCAGGCGCTCGAGGCCGTGGATAAAGTCCTGCAGGCGCTGCTGTTTCTGTTGCAGGCTGTCCAGCCATTGCTCGGCCTGTTGCTCCAGCTCCCGGGCCTGCTGGCCCAGGCCGTTGAAGCCGAAGGTGCCGGCGCTGCCGGCGAGTTTGTGCAGCTGGTCGCGCAGGCTGCTGAGCAGGTGCTGCTGGCTCTCGACATCGTCGGCCTGCTGCAGTTGCCGGGCCTTGCCGGCCAGCTCGGGCAGCTCCTGCTGCAGGCGTTGGGCGAATTGCTCGCCGAGCTGTTGCAGGTGGGCCTGCAGCTGTTGCAGTTGTTGCTGGCGTTTATCCATGGGCACGGTCCCAGATGGCGCGGATCTGCGTCGACAGCTGCATGGGGTTGAACGGCTTGATGATCACGTCGGTGGCTCCCAGGCTGCGGTAGTGGGCGATCTCGCTGGGCTGCACCTTGGCGGTCATAAAGGCCACGGGGATCAGGCCGATGTCCACCAGTTCGCGGAGTTTCGCCAGGGTTTGCGGGCCGTCCATGTCCGGCATCATCACATCCAGCAGGATAAAGTCGGGGGCGAAGCCCTGCACCTGGTCCAGGGCTTCCTGACCGGAGGAACAGCTGAGCACGCTGAAGCCGCCCACGGCCTCCAGGGCGACCTTGGCCACGGCCTGGATCGAGGGGTCATCTTCCACATGCAGAATACGTTTGAGTTCAGGCATCGGGCGTGTCCTTGGTCGGCGGCGGGCTGGCGCGGCGATGGGCCCAGTGTTGCCCATCGCCCCGGCATTTGGCCAGCGCGCTGCGCGGCCGCCGGGGACCAGTGGTCTGGCCAAAGCCTAGGCCAGAATGGCGGTGGATGAACAGTTGTCGGCTCATGGCGGCGTGACCCGGGGCAGCTCGAACCAGAAGGTTGCGCCCTGGCCGGGGACCGAATCGAAGCCGATCTGCCCGCCCATATGTTCGATCAACTGCTTGCTGATGGCCAGGCCCAGGCCGGTGCCGCCCTGGCGCCGGGTGTCGGTGGCGTCGGCCTGGGCGAACTTGGCAAAGATCCGCGTCTTGAAGGCCTCGGCGATACCCGGGCCGTGGTCGCGCACGCAGACGCGCAGGCAGTCGCTGCCGGGCTGCACGGCGATGTCCACGGTTTGCCCGGCGGGGGAAAACTTCGCCGCATTGGCCAGCAGGTTGCTCAGCACCTGTTCCAGACGCTGGCGATCGACGCACACCCAGGCCTCGTCGACCGGTTCGACGAGCTGCAGCTGGACCTGATACTGGCTGGCATAGGGCTGGTTCTGCGCCACGGCCTGCTCCAGCAGGGGGCGCAGGGGCTGTTCGAGCAGCTCGAAACGCATCTTGCCGGCGACCAGCTTGTCCATGTCGAGCAGGTCGTTGATCAGCGCGCTGAGGCGCTGGCTGTTGTCCTGGGCGATGCTCAGCATCTGCTGCATGGCCGCCGGTACTTCGCCCAGCGCGCCACCATTGATCAGACCCAGGGCCCCGCTGATGGCGGTGAGCGGGGTGCGCAGTTCGTGGCTGACGGTCGAGGTGAACTCGCGCTGCAGGCGTTCCAGGCGCTTGCTTTCGCGGATGTCCTGCACATGCAGGATGCGCACGGGGGTGGCGTCCTGGGCGCTGCTGAGCACGGCGGCGCTGAGCTGTACATCAATGGCCTGGCCCTGGGCGTCGAGCAGGGCCTGGGTCCAGCTGCGGTTCTGCCCCTGCACGGTGGCGGCCAGCTGAGCCTGCAGCAGCGGCTGCTGGGCCGGTGCGCAGAATTGCGCCAGGGGCTGGCGCAGCAGGCTGTCGGCACGGCGCTGCAGCAGCTGGCAGAGCGCCTGGTTGCAGGCCAGCAGATGGCCCTGGGCATCGAGCAGGGCCAGGCCCTGGGGCGTCATGTCGAAGGCCTGGAGGAACTGCCGCTGGCTCTGGTTGAGCGCCAGCAGCAGCCGGGTCTGGCGATGCTGGGTGTGCAGGGACAGGCCGATCAGCGCCGCGCAGCCACTCGCCAGGCCCCAGCCGAGCAGACGCAGCCAGGCCGGCAGTGGCTGGTGCGGACGCAGGTCGCGGGCCTCGAGTTGCCAGTTGGCCCCGGCCAGGGGCACCGACAGGCGTACCAGGGGACTGTCGTGCTGGGCCGTGCCGGGTGTCGGGCCGGCCGGTTGCAGGTTGATGGCGATGCCGCGCTGCAGGGCGACGGCGGCGATTTCGGCATACAGCCGGTCATAGTCGATCACGGTGCTGATCAGGCCCCAGTAGCGGCTCTCGTCGAGGTACACCGGGATGCGATAGACCAGCCCGCGGCCACCCTGGACCAGGGGCAGCGGGCCATCGAGCATGGGCTGGCGGCTGTCGATGATGCGCTGCACCGTGGGCCACTGCCTGGGTTGGTCGGGGTAGTAGAGGCCGAGGGCCGCCTCGTTGCCGAGCAGGGGGTAGATAAAGCTGATGCGGTTGTCCGGGGCCAGGCCGATATTGCGAATATAGCGGCCCTGGCGGAACAGGCCTTCGAGCCAGGGTTGCAGTTCCTGCGGGTCGATCTGCCCGCCTTTGGCCGGTATATAGGACGCCAGCCCGGTGGCCAGGTGCAGGGTGGCGTTGAGTTCGGCCAGCAGCACCGCCCGTATCTCCCCGGCATGGGCGCTGAGACGCTGCTGATCGGCCTGCTCCTGGCCCAGCTTGTACTGCAGCAGCAACAGCTCGACTCCCAGGCCGAGGAGCAGCAGCAAGCCCAGGCTGATGGCCCAGTTGAGCAGGTAGCGCCGCCGCGAGGACCCGCGTGCGCTCATTGCGGCGCTACCCGGGGCAGCTCGAACCAGAAGGTCGCACCCTGGCCTGGCACCGAGTCGAAGCCGATCTGCCCGTCCATGTGTTCGATCAGCTGCTTGCTGATGGCCAGGCCCAGGCCGGTGCCGCCCTTGCGTCGGGTGTCGGTGGCGTCGGCCTGGGAGAACTTGCCGAAGATCTGCCCCTTGAAGGCATCGGCGATACCCGGGCCGTGGTCGCGCACGCTCACGCGCAGGCAGTCGCCGTGGCGTTGTACGGCGATTTCCACGGACTCCCCGGCGGGGGAAAACTTGGCGGCATTCGACAGCAGGTTGGCCAGCACCTGGGCCAGGCGCTGGCTATCGACCCTGACCCAGTCGGCGTCGGCAGGTTCGCGTAGCTGCAGGTGCACCTGGTACTGGCTGGCATAGGGCTGGTTCTGCGCCACGGCCTGTTCCAGCAGCGGCTGCAGGGGCTGTTCGAGCAGCTCGAAACTCATCTTGCCGGCAACCAGCTTGTCCATGTCGAGCAGGTCGTTGATCAGCTCGCTAAGGCGCTGGCTGTTGTCCTGGGCGATGCGCAGCATCTGCTGCATGGTCGCCGGCACCTCGCCCAGCACGCCGCCATTGATCAGCCCGAGGGAGCCGGCGATGGCGGTCAGCGGGGTGCGCAGCTCATGGCTGACGGTGGAGATAAATTCGTTCTTCATCTGCTCGATGCGCTTGCGCTCGCTGATATCGCGGATCACCGCGATAAAGCGGCGTTGGCCCTGGTGGCTGATCTGCGAGACGGCCAGCTCGATGTCGAACAGTTCGCCGCTGCGGCGCAGGCCCGTGAGCTCGCGCACCGTACCGATCAGGCGGGCCTCATTGGTCTGGCGGTAGCGGGCCAGGTAGCCATCGTGGGCCGAGCGCTCCGGCTCGGGCATCAGCAGCTTGACGTTGCGCCCGCTGACCTCGGCCAGGCTGTAGCCGAAAATCCGTTCGGCGGCGTGGTTGAAGGTTTCGATAGTGCCCTGCTGGTCGATGGTGACGATGGCATCGAGGACGTTGTCGAGCAGGGTGCGCAGGTAGTCCTCGCGCTCGCGGATCGCCCGTTCGGCCTCGACCCGCTCGCTGAAATCCTGGATCTGCACCACGAAATGCACCGGCTGGCCCTGGCTGTCGCGCACCAGGGCGACACTCAGCAACACCCAGAGCGCGCGGCCCTGACGGTCCAGGTAGCGTTTTTCCAGCTGGTAGGCGTTGATCCGCCCGGCCAGCAGTTCCTCCAGGCTGTGCAGGTCGCTTTGCAGGTCGTCGGGGTGGGTGAGGCTCTGGAAGTCCAGCTGCAGCAGCTCGGCGCGGCTGTAGCCGAGCATCCGGCAGAGTTCGTCGTTGACCTCCAGCCATTGCCCTTGCGGGGACACCAGGGCCATGCCCTGGGGCGCGGTGCTGAAGGCGCTGCTGAAGCGCTGCTGGCTGACGCTGAGGGCATCCTCCACGGCCTTGCGATCGCTGATGTCCCAGATAAACCCGGAGATCCACAGCGGCCTGCCATCGGGGGCATATTCGGCTCGGCCCTTTTCCCGCACCCAGACGCTGTGGCCATCGGCATGCTGCAGGCGATAGGTCAGCTCGAAGCTGTGCTGACGGGCGATGGCCTCGTGGGCCTGGTAGGTGATGGGCAGGTCGTCCGGGTGAATCACGCTGGCAAAGCTGCGCTGGCGGTTGTCGATAAAGTCGCTGGCCGGATAGCCGGTCAGGTTCAGCACCTCGTCGCTCATATAGCGCATGGTCCAGTCGGCATCGTTGTCGCAGCGATAGACCGCCCCCGGCAGGTTGGCCACCAGGCCGCGAAAGCGGCTTTCGCTTTTCTGCAGGGCGCGGGTGGCCTGCTGCAGCTCGGTGATGTCACTGGCGATGCCGAGAAAACCGCTGATGCTGCGGTCGCTGTCGAAGATGGCGCTGACCGTCAGGTTGACCCGCCGCTGGCTGCCGTCCTTGCACACATAGGTCCACTGCTGGGTATCCGGTTCGCCGCTGCGGGCATGGTGGATAAAGACCTCGAAGCCGGCGACGGGCGTACCGCTGTGCTGACTCAGGGCAGCGCCGCGGGCCTCGATTTCGCTGGCCAGGTGGAAGGCTGCCGGGCTGGTGCGGCCGATCATCTCGGCGGCGCTATAGCCCAGCAGGCGCTCGGCCCCGGTATTGAACAGGCTGATCTGGCCGGCGGTGTCGGTGGCGATAATGCTCACCCCGGTGGCCGAGTCGAGTACCGCCTGGAGGAAGGCGCGGGCCTTGCGGATCTCTTCCTCGCGCTGCTTGGTCTGGCTGATATCGGCATGGGTGCCGTACATCAGCAGGGGCTGGCCGGCCTCGCCGCGGCGTTCGACCCGGCCGCGGTCCTGCACCCAGACCCAGTGGCCCTGCCTGTGGCGGATACGGTACTGGCATTCGTAGTAGGGCGTTTCGCCGCGAAAATGTGCCTGCAGCCGTTCGCTGGACAGCGCCAGGTCATCGGGGTGGATCAGCTGCTGCCAGTGCTGGAAATCGCCGGGAGTCAGTTCGTCCAGGCGGTAGCCGATGATCTGCGCCCAGCGCTCGTTGAACACCGTGGCCCCGCTTTGCACATCCCATTCCCAGGTGCCGATATGGGTGCCTTCGATAATGCTCGCCAGGCGTTCGCTCTGGGCCTTGATTGCCGCCTCGGTGCTGGCCTGTTCGGTGACATCCTGCACGGTGCCGACCAGGCGCAGCATGTTGCCCTGTGTGTCGGGCTGCAGATGGGCCAGTTCATGCACCCAGCGCACCTCGCCGTCGGGGCGGATGATGCGGTGCACCACATCGTGCACGCCGCCGGCCGCCACCCGCTGTTCGCTGGCTTCGACCAGGGCGATATCCTCGGGGTGCAGCGTGCGTTTGAAGTTTTCCAGGCTGGGCCGGTAGTGCTGCGGGTCGTAGCCGAAGATGCTGTAGATGGTGCTCGACCAGTACAGCTCGCCGCTTTGCAGGTTGGCTTCCCAGTGGCCGAGGCGGGCGATGCGCTGGGCGTCGTCGAGGCGTTCGAGCAGGACCTGGCGCGCCTGTTCCTGTTGCTGGCGCTCCAGGGTGGCCCCGACCCAGCGGCCGAACAGGCGCAGAAACTCGCGGTCGGCCTCGTCGAAGGGGCTCTGCCGCGCTTCGTGGGCGCAGAACGCCAGGGTGCCGAAGCGTTGCCCGGCCACGCTGATGGCGATGCCGATATAGGTTTCCAGGGCGAACAGGGGGTAGCAGGGGTGGCTGGCATGGGCCGACTTGCCCATCTGTTCGATGGCCAGCACGTCGTCGCCGCGCAGGGCGATGCTGCAGTAGGTGTCGCCGAGGGCGAAGCGCTGGCCATCTTCCAGGCCGCCCGGCGGTGAGACCTGGGCCATGACCCGGTAATCCTCGCCGTCGATCTGGCTGATGATCGCCAGGGGCACGGCGTAGAAATCGGCCCCCAGTTGCAGGGCCTGGCGCAGCTGTTGCTGGCTGCTCAGGGTCGGCAGGGCAGCGATCTCGTTGAGCGCGCGCAGGGCGGCCTGCTGGCGTTGCAGGCTGTGCTGGGCCTGTTCGCGCTGGATATCGCGACGCAGGGCCTCGATCAACTGGCCGAGGGTGGCCAGCAGCGGTTGCAGAAATTCGACAAAGGCCTGGTCGTAGCCGCCGGCCCGGTTGGCCAGGCCGAGCATGCCGATCAGCTGGCCATTGGCATGGATGGGCAGGCCGGCAAAGGCCTGCAGCAGCGGGGTGCGCTCCGCCGGGCGGGCGGGCTGGGGCGCTGCGCTCGGCATATTGCGCAGC
This sequence comes from uncultured Pseudomonas sp., assembly GCA_964578635.1. Lineage (GTDB taxonomy): Bacteria > Pseudomonadota > Gammaproteobacteria > Pseudomonadales > Pseudomonadaceae > Aquipseudomonas. The sequence goes on along the minus strand of CAZOEC010000045.1, from coordinate 18,130 downwards.
AGCGGGCTGTTGCTGTGCAGCGCCTGTTCGAGCAGTTCGTCGAGGTCCGGCGCGGACTGCTCGGTGCGGCGCAGGGCGCGGGCGTAATCCCAGGCCTGATGGCTGACGGCATAGGCGCGCAGGTAGGGCGCGCCCTGGCCGTCGTGGAGCACTTCGCCGATCAGGCCGAACTGGCTGTCGCTGAGAACGAGGATGCGCTTGAGCAGGGCGTCGAAGGCTTCGCGTTGATTCTGCGCGTTGATATAGGCCGCCTGGGCCTCGGCGATTACCGCCAGCAGCTGGCGCGCCTGCTCGCTCTGCCGATGCTTGGCCTGTAGTTCGTCGCGGTGACGGCTGAGCAGGATCTGGCTGCTGCGCTTGGTCGCCAGCAGCAGCAACAGCAGCAGTGCCGCCGCTCCCAGCCAGGCCAGCAGCCATTTGCCGACCAGCTGGCGCTGGTCGCGCCGGTGGATGGCCGCCAGTTCGCTGATATCGCGCCATACCAGGGCGATGGCCTGGGTCGTGGCCGGACTGCCTGCGTCCTGCGGGTAGCCCGGCAGGACGAACTGGTTGAGCAGGTAGCTGCGCCCCTGGTCCTCCAGCAGCTGTCGGCTATAGCCGGCGGCTGGGGCCGGCAGCAGGCCGGCGGCCTGCCAGGCCTGAACCTGCGGGCGGGAGGAGCCGATCAGCTGCCAGCCGCCGGGCTCCGCTTCCAGGCCGCGCAAGGCCTCGCCACTATTGGCCGGAGCGGGCGTTTCCAGCAGCAGGGCAACGCCGGCATTGAGCTCCCGGTCCAGCTGGTGCAGCTCGCCGAGCACCTCGTACACCACTTCGATGGCCCCCACGGTGAGCGGGCCGGCGAGGCTGTCGACCCGTAACGGGGTAACCGCACGCATGCCCAGGCCCTGCAGGCTGAGATCCAGGCCGGCTCGGCTGGTGCCGCTGCGCAGGACGTCGCGCAGTATCGGGTGGCGGTCACTCAGGTTGTCGCCATGGCGTTCGGGGGCGTGCACGCGCAGCAACACTTCGCCGGCGGGTGCCAGGTGCACCAGCAGGCGGAAGGGATGGCCCGGCTGCAGGTTGCGCCAGCGCGGTACCAGGCGGGTATACAGCTGATTGCGGATACTCGTCAGGGCCGGGTCGGCAGGCTCCAGGGCATGGGCCTGGCGCACCAGCTCGACCACCCAGGCATCCGCCGCCAGGGTTTCGCCGAGCAGCTGCGCCTGGGCGGCCTGGCGCTGGCGGGTGCTCAGTAGCGCCAGCTGTTGCAGCTCGCTCTGGCTGGCCAGTTGCAGCTGCCAGAGCGCTTCGCGTTCCTGCAGGGCGCGTGAGCCGAGGGTGAGGAACAACAGCGCCAGGGCCAGGCTACCGAAACCGACAATCCAGCGAATTGCAGCAGAGCTGTTGCTAGCCATTGAGGCCCTCTAAAGGCTGACGGTGATGAGCGCTCGGGTTCAGGGCAGGCCCGCCAGGCGGCGTAGACGGGCGAGTTTGTCGGCATCCGGTACGGCGGCCTGTTCGCTGGCCGCCAGGTGCATGACGATGGCCTCGCGGCGGATATTGATGGTCGGCAGGGCATAGCAGGCCCCGATCAGGTCGCGCAGCGGCGTGGGCAGGCGCCACTGGGCTTTCAGGCGGTTGGCCAGCACGCTGCTGGCCTTGTCCAGGGCCTGGCTCAACTGTTCCGGCGTCAGGCTGTGGCCGGCGTTGCACCAGAGCTGCGCCTGCTGCAGCAGGCACAGTTCGCCCATGCGGTAGAGCAGGGCGGCGCTGTGCAGCGGCGCGGGGTCGAGGCGACAGGCCTGGGCCAGTTCGGCCACGCGCGGGTGCAGGCTGTCGATCTGCTGCAGTTGCGCCTCGGCCTGCAGGCACAGTTCGGCATCGTCCAGCTGGCTGGCGGGATTCAGGCCCAGGCCTATGCCGATATTCAGGCTGGTAGTCGGACCGAGGATCTGCAGGGCCTGGCCCAGGCTCAGGCAGGGGGTGGCCGAGGTGTTGTACTGGCGGCTGTTGGCGGCGGCCAGCAGGCGACCGGTGAGGGTCGGGTCATGCTGCCAGGCCTGCTGCAGCTGACGCACGCTGGGTTGCTGGCGGCCAAGCGCGTCGAGCTTGGCCTGCATGCCCGCCTGCAGGGGCAGGTCCAGGGCACTGTCGGCCTGGCTGTCGAGAAACTCGAGAAAGCTGCCGGCGCTGCTGGCGGCGACAGCGGGGGTGTCGCTGAAGGCCGGCAGCAGGCGGTCCAGGCACTCGAGCACCTTGGGCACCTGAAACGGTTTGCTGATAAAGGCGTTGATCCGCAGCGAGCGCACGGCCAGCACGCTGTCGCGGTCGGCGCGGCCGGTCACCATCACCAGGGGGATCTGCGCGTCGTCCTTGCGTGCCCGTTCGAGCAGCGTGGTGCCCGGGCCGTCGGGCAGGTTCCAGTCGCAGATCAGCAGGTCGGCGGCCTGGCTCTGCCAGTCGCTCATGGCCTTGCCCAGGCTGGCGTGGCAAATCACCTGGGTGCCGGGGCGCAGACTGTGGACGATCTGCTTGAGCAGGTCGGCGATCCACACATCGTCTTCGAGAATCATCACGCGCATGGCTTATTCCTGCTCCTGTGGGGCCAATACGCAGTGCACCAGGGGCAACTGCGCGAGCAGGGCCTCGGCCGGTTGCGGGCGGCCGAAATAGTAACCCTGGGCATGGTCGCAGCCCAGTTGTTCGAGCAGTTCGGCCTGCTCCAGCTGCTCGATCCCTTCGGCCAGTACCTTGAGCCCCAGGCTGTGGCCCAGGGCGATGACCGCGCGGGTGATGGCCACATCGTCCTGGTCGTGGGGCAGGCCCATGACGAAGCTCTGGTCGAGTTTCAGCTTGTGCACCGGCAGGCGCTTGAGGCGGGCCAGGGAGCTGTAACCGGTACCGAAATCGTCGATGGCCAGGCGCACACCCAGGGCGCGCAGGCGATTGAGCAGGGCCAGGGCCGCGTCGGGGTTGTCCATCACCGCGCTTTCGGTGACCTCCAGTTCGAGGAAGGCCGGGTCGAGGCCGGTGTCGGCCAGTACTTGCGCCACCCGGCTATCCAGTTCGCCGCGGCTGAACAGGCGGCTGGAAACATTTACCGCGACAAAGCGCAGGGCATAGTCGGCGGCTTGCCAGGCGACCATCTGCCGACAGGCCTTCTCCAGTACCCAGGCGTCGATGGCCCCGATCAGCCCGCTTTCCTCGGCGATTGGAATAAATTCCCCCGGTGGCACCAGGCCGCGCTGCGGGTGCTGCCAGCGCACCAGGGCTTCGACCCCGATCATCTGCCCGCTGCCCAGGCACATCAGCGGCTGGTAGTACACGCGCAATTCGTCGTGCTCCAGGGCATGGCGCAGGGCGCTGACCAGTTCGACCCGCTGGCGTGCGTACTCGGTCAGTTCCTGGGCGTAGAAGGCATAGCCCTCGCGGCCGCTGCTCTTGGCCTTGAACAGCGCGGAATCGACGTTGCGCAGCACCTGGGCGACATTGTCGGCGTCGCCGGGAAACAGGCTGATGCCGACACTGGCTCCGATAAACAGCTCATGGTCGTTGACCACGAAAGGCTGGCTCAGGCAGTTGAGCAGCTGTTGGGCCAGACCGGCCGCCTGTTCGGCCGTGGCGCAGTCTTCACAGAGCAGGCCGAATTCGTCGCCGCCGAGGCGCGCCAGGGTCATGGCCCCCTGCAACTGCTGGCGCAGGCGCTCGCCAACCTCCTTGAGCAGCAGGTCGCCGGTGGCGTGGCCGAGGCTTTCATTGATGTGCTTGAAGTGGTCGAGGTCGACCAGCAGCACGGCCCCGCAGCGTTTGTCGCGTTGCCCGCGCTCCAGCGCGGTCTCGACCCGCTCGGTGAACAGCAGGCGGTTGGGCAGGTTGCTCAGGGGGTCGTGGTGGGCCAGGTAGTCCAGTTCACGCTGGGAGCGCTTGAGTGCGGTGATATCGGAAAACACCGCGACGTAGTGGCTGATCTCGCCCTCTTCGTCGCGAATGACCCGGATATTCTGCCACTGCGGATAGATTTCGCCGTTCTTGCGCCGATTCCACACCTCACCGCTCCAGCCGCCGCGACTCTGCAGAGCATGCCAGAGGCTGTTGTAGAAGTCCTGGTCGTGGCGCCCGGACTTCAGCAGGCTGGGCTGCTGGCCGAGGATTTCCTCCTGGCTGTAGCCGGTGATGCGGGTAAAGGCCGGGTTGCAGTGGACGATGTGCTGCGTGGCATCGGTGACCAGTACCCCTTCCTGGGTGGCATCGAACACCGCAGCGGCCTGGCGCAGGCTGTCTTCGTCGTTGCGCCGCTGGGTGATGTCGCTGGCCGTGCCGATCATCCGCTCCGGGCGGCCCTGGTCGTCCAGCAGCAGCCGGCCGCGGGACTGAATCCAGCGGTAGGTGCCATCCCTGTGGCGCAGGCGGTAGCTGACTTCATAGGGATCCTGGCTGGCGCTGCTGAGGCGCTGGTCCAGGTTGCGCTGGAAATGCGCGCGGTCGTCGGGGTGCAGGCGTTGCAGCCAGTTTTCCTTGTCGTTGCCCAGGCCGCCCGGCGGCAGGCCGAGCAGGTTGGTGTAATCGGGGGAGAAAAATACCGTATGGGTATGCAGGTCCCAGTCCCACATGCCATCCCTGGCCGCGCTCAGGGCACGGCTCAGGCGGGTTTCGCTGTCGCTCAGGGCCAGGTTGGCGCGGTGCTGCTGCAGTTGATGGGTGCGCAGCACCCAGTACAGCAGCGCGCCGGTGAACAGGACGAAGAGCAGCCCCTTGATCAGCTGCACGGACTCCAGCTGCTCGAGCGAGAGGCCGAGGGCCGCGACCAGGGCGTCGCTGAATGCTACCCAGAGGCCGGCAGCCAGGGTATAGGCGAGGGTCAGACGCCGGGCGCTGTGGGGAACATTCATAGGGGGTAGTCAGTCCTTTTGATCTGCTGGGCAGTATAGGCGCTAACGCGGGGCCGGCATTCTTATCCAAAAGACCAACTGGTTTTCTGATCCGGGTCAGGGATAATGCCTGTAGTCTGTTGTAGCAACAGGCTGCGATCTTCTTTACACGAGGCACTCGATCCCCATGTGGTACAACGGTTTTCTCGACCTGTCGATCTGGCAACTGATTGCGGTCACCCTGCTGATGACGCATGTGACCATTGTCAGCGTCACAGTCTATCTGCACCGTTACTCGGCCCACCGCGCCTTGGAGCTGCACCCTGCGCTCAAGCATTTCTTCCGTTTCTGGCTGTGGCTGACCACGGCGCAGAACACCCGCGAATGGACCGCTATCCACCGCAAGCACCACGCCAAATGTGAAACCGTGGATGACCCGCACAGCCCGGTGATCAAGGGCCTGGGCACCGTGCTGCGCACCGGTGCCGAGCTGTACGCGGAAGAGGCGAAAAACCCGGAAACCCTGCGTATCTACGGCAAGAACTGCCCGGAAGACTGGATCGAGCGCAACCTCTATTCGCGTTTCCCCATGGCCGGTATCAGCCTGATGGCGGTCATCGACCTGGCCCTGTTCGGCGCTGCGGGTATCACCATCTGGGCGGTCCAGATGATGTGGATTCCGGTATGGGCCGCCGGCGTGATCAACGGCCTCGGCCATGCCGTGGGTTATCGCAACTTCGAATGCCGCGACGCCGCGACCAATCTGGTGCCTTGGGGCATCCTGATCGGCGGTGAAGAGCTGCATAACAACCACCACACCTACCCGAACTCGGCCAAGCTGTCGGTGAAGACGTGGGAATTCGACATGGGCTGGTTCTGGATCAGGCTGTTCAGCATGCTCGGCCTGGCCAAGGTGCAGCGCGTTGCACCCATCGCCCACCGGGTGGAAGGCAAGCGCAGCCTCGACATGGACACCGCCATGGCGATTCTCAACAACCGTTTTCAGATCATGGCGCAGTACCGCAAGCTGGTGATCGGGCCCCTGGTCAAGCAGGAACTGGCCAAGGCCGACGCCTCGGTGCGCCATCATTTCCACCGCGCCAAACGCCTGCTGGCCCGCGAGCCGAGCCTGCTCGACGAAGGGCATCAGCTGCGTATCCAACGCGTGCTGGAGCAAAGCCAGGCGCTCAAGGTGATCTACGAGAAGCGTCTGGCCCTGCAGCAGATCTGGGTCAAGACCAGCGCCAATGGCCACGACATGCTCGAAGCCATCAAGCAATGGGTGCATGAGGCCGAGGCCAGCGGCATCCAGTCGTTGCGCGAATTCGCCGAGCAGCTGAAAACCTATTCGCTGCGGCCGACCGTCAGCGCCTGATAGAGGCCTGACGCAAATAACCCGCCTGGCCCGGCGGGTTTTTTGTTTCTGACATATGCTCCTGATATTGCTTAAGCACTGTGCACCCCGGCGGCGTTTATGGATGAAGTGAGCAGACTGCAACTCGAGCATGAGGAGTTGACCCTGGCGCTATTGCACACCCGCGGCGAAGTCGCGCGGCTGCAGGAGCGCGAGCAGCTGTTCAGCACCCTGCTGGGCAGCGTCAATGCCGTGCTCTGGGCCTTCGATTGGGAAGCTCAGCGGGTCGTCTATGTCAGCCCCGCCTACGAGCGCATCTTCGGCCGCTCCGCTGCCCTGCTGCTGGCCAGTTATGACGAGTGGCGCAACAGCATCTATCCGGACGACCTGGACTACGCCGCCGAGAGCCTGGCCCAGGTGCTGGAGACCGGCGCGGTCGAGGCCCGCGAGTACCGCATCATCCGCAGCGACGGCCAACTGCGCTGGCTCAGCGACAAATGCTTCGTCAGCCGCCAGAGCCCCGCCGGCAAGGCGCAGATCATTGTCGGTATCGCCGAGGACATCACCGAGAAGAAGCAGCTGGAAGGCGAACTGCACCGCCTGGCCACCACCGATGTGCTGACCCAGAGCAGCAATCGCCGCCATTTCTTCGAGTGCGCCCAGCGCGAGTTCGAGCAGGCCCGCGAATATGGCAGCCCGCTGGCCTTTCTGCTGGTCGACCTGGACGACTTCAAGCTGATCAACGACCGCTACGGCCACCAGATGGGCGACCAGGTCCTGCAGCGCCTGGCCTACAGCGGTGCTTCCACCCTGCGGCGCGGCGACCTGTTCGGGCGTATTGGCGGCGAAGAGTTCGCCGCGCTCTTCCCCCGCTGCGAGCCGGCCCTGGCCATGCAGATTGCCGAGCGCCTGCAGCGCGAGGTGCGGCGTATACGCTTTAGCCACGAAGGTACCCCGTTCGGCGTCACCCTCAGCCAGGGCCTGACCAGCCTGCGCGTCGAGGACCTGACCCTGGACGCCCTCTACACCCGTGCCGATGCCGCCATGTACCGGGCCAAGCGCCAGGGCAAGAACCAGATAGTGGTCGACTGAGCGGGCGGCTTGCAGCTGTCGCAGGCCACTGGTGGTTATGGCGAAAAACCGCCTGTTGTCACTCGCCATTCGGCGAAAAACCGCCTGTTGTGCGGCTCCGATAATCCCCCGATCTTTTTCCCAGGTTGCGCTCGAAGCCTGCGCTAGAGCGCTCGGCTGCATTAATGCAGGGACTGGCACAGTATCTGCGTAGGGCTCCGTATAGAACGGCCGCCCCCATCCGCGGCCAACAATAAAAAAGACCGAGAGCCGCGCCATGATCCCTACCTGCCCGATGCCCTGTCGCCTGACTTCGATTTGCACCTCCTGCCTGCGCACGCACGCCTGATTCCGCTTATTGCCCCGCCGCCCGTGCGCTGCGCATCTGCGCGCCGCTGCGTCTGGCTCCGGGTGCAATAAGCCCCTGAATTCGGTGCGTGCCTGCCCCTTCACCTGGCGAAGTCCTGTGCCGTGCCGATGTGCCACCCACACACAACTGGAGCTATCACAATGAGAAAGACCTCCCTGGCCCTGGCCGTCGCCGCCAGCACCCTGGGCTTGTCCCTGAGCCAAGTCGCCCATGCCGACTTTATAGGCGACAGCAAAGCCACTATCGAAGCGCGCAACTTCTATTTCAACAGCGATTTCCGCGAGGGTGCCGGCCAGTCCAAGTCGGAAGAATGGGCTCAGGGTTTTCTGCTGCGCATGGAGTCGGGTTACACCGAAGGCACGGTAGGTTTCGGCATTGATGCGCTGGCCACTTTCGGCTTCAAGCTGGATTCCGGTGACGGCACCGCCGGCAGCGGCCTGCTCAACCCGGATCTGTCCGGCGGCTCCCAGGACAACTACGGCGGTATGGGCCTGACGGCCAAGGCCAAGGTGTCCGAGAGCGTGCTCAAGGTCGGTGCCCTGCAGTTGAAGAACCAGGCCGTCGGCTCCAGCGACAGCCGCCTGCTGCCCCAGGTCTTCCGCGGTGCCAACCTGGTGTCCAAGGATATTGCCGGCCTGACCCTCGATCTGGGCTATCTGGACGAGGTCAACAACCGCAACTCCACCGACTATCAGGACATGCGCCTGAACACCTTCGCCAATAGCGGCATCACCGTCAGCGGTGCCAACCAGGCCAATCAGTTCATCTTCGCCGGCGGCAACTACAAGCTGACCGACAACCTGACCGGCGGCTACTACTACAGCAACCTGGAAGACCTGTACAAGCAGCACTCCTTCAACCTGGTGCATGTGCTGCCGCTGGCCGACAAGCAGTCGCTCAAGAGCGACCTGCGCTATGCCCGCTCCACCGATGACGGTTCGAGCAACGTCGACAACAAGGCTTTCGGTGCCATGTTCACCTACGCCCTCAGCGGCCACAGCTTCGGCCTGGGCTACCAGAAAATGAGCGGCGATACCGGCTTTGCCTATATCGGCGACAGCGTCGACCCCTTCCTAGTCAACTACGTGCAGGTCGGCAACTTCGCCGCCAAGGACGAAACCTCCTGGCAGGCCCGTTACGACTTCAACTTCGCCTCCATTGGCATCCCGGGCCTGACCTTTATGACCCGCTACCTGACCGGCGACAATATCGACCGTGGTGCCAATCCAGAGGGCAAGGAGTGGGAGCGCAACATGGATATCGCCTATGTGGTGCAGGACGGTACCTTCAAGAACCTCGGCATCAAGTGGCGCAACGCGACCATGCGCAACAACTTCAGCCGCGATATCGACCAGAACCGCCTGATCGTCAGCTACACCCTGCCGCTGTTCTGATCGGCGCAGTGCGCGGCTGAGCTGTTGCATCCAGTTCAGCCTGCCTAGCCATCAGGAAACCCGGACTCTGTTCCGGGTTTTTTATTGTCTGGCGATTTATGTGCGTGCCGTTTGGCTGGGCTTGCCATTCAATATACAAAAGAATAAATTGTTTTTATCTTAATTGAGTTCCGCGCGATGAATGCTTCCGACACCCCCCTCGATATCCAGCAACTGCGCGCCAATGCCGATGCGGCGGGGCAGCTGCTCAAGGCTCTGGGCAATCCCGACCGTCTGCTGCTGCTCTGCCAGCTGTCCCAGGGCGAGCGCAATGTCAGCGAGCTGGAAACCCTGCTGGGCATCCAGCAGCCGACCCTGTCTCAGCAATTGGCGGTGCTGCGCCGCGAGGGCCTGGTGCAGACCCGCCGCGAGGGCAAGCAGATCCATTACCGGATCAGCAGTCCGGCGGCCCTGGCGGTGATCAACACCCTCTATCAACTGTTCTGTGCAGGAGAGGCGCAATGACCGTCGACTGGCTCAACTTCACACCCTGGAGCGCCCTGGGCGGCGGGGCCCTGATCGGCCTGGCTGCGGCGCTGTTCGTGGTTCTCAACGGGCGTATCGCCGGCATCAGCGGCCTGCTCGGCGCGGTCGTGGAAGGCGGCGAGGGGCGTGGCGAGAAGGCCCTGTTCCTCCTCGGCCTGCTGCTCGCACCGCTGCTCTGGGGGCTGTTCGCCGCGCTGCCGGCGATCGAGTTCCACGGTGGCTGGCTGAGCCTGACTCTAGCCGGCCTGCTGGTGGGCGTCGGCACCCGTTATGGCGCGGGCTGCACCAGCGGCCATGGGGTGTGTGGGATCTCCCGGCTGTCACCTCGTTCGCTGGCGGCGACCCTGGCCTTTATGGCCGCGGGTTTCGCCACGGTATTTGTCCTGCGTCATCTGTTGGGAGGCTGATCATGCGCAAACTGACTGCATTGCTGGCCGGGCTGATCTTCGGCATCGGCCTGTTGCTGGCCGGCATGGCCAACCCGGCCAAGGTGTTGGGCTTTCTCGACCTGGCCGGGGCCTGGGATCCGTCTCTGGCGCTGGTCATGCTGGCGGCCATCGCCGTGGCCGTGCTGCCTTTTAGCTGGGCCCGCCAGCAACGCCTGACGCTGCTGGACGCGCCCATGCAGCTGCCGAACAAGCGCAGCCTGGATCGCCGATTGATCGGCGGCAGCCTGCTGTTCGGCGTCGGCTGGGGGATCGCCGGTATCTGCCCGGGCCCGGCGCTGGCGATTCTGCTCAGCGGGCACTGGCAGGTGTTGTTGTTCGTTCTGGCCATGCTGGCCGGGATGTTGTTGTTCAGCGTGCTGGAGAACCGGCGCGCAGCATGACCGAGGAGGTCACCATGAAAGCAAACGTTGGCACCATCGACCGCAGCCTGCGCATCGCCGCCGGCCTGATTCTGATTGGCCTGAGCCTCAGTGGCGCGATCGGCCTGTGGGGCTGGATCGGCGTCGTGCCGCTGGCGACCGGCCTGTTTCGCTTCTGTCCGGCCTATCCGCTGCTGGGTATCAATACCTGCAAGCGTAAAACCTAAAGCAGCAACAGGGTGGCCAGGCCAAGGAAGGCGAAAAAGCCGACCACATCGGTCACCGTGGTGAGGATCACGCTGCCGGCCAGGGCCGGGTCGATGCCCATGCGTTGGAGCAGCAGCGGGATGCCCCAGCCGGCCAGGGCCGCGCATAGCAGGTTGACCAGGATGGCGACACCGAGCACCGCGCCTATGCCCCAGTCGCCGAACCACAGCACGGCGAGCAGGGCGATCACCACCGACCAGAGCAGGCCGTTGAGGATGGAGATGCCCAGCTCGCGGTTGAGCAGGATGCGGATATTGCCTTTCTGCACCTGACCCAGGGCCAGGCCGCGGATCACCAGGGTCAGGGTCTGGCTGCCGGCGATACCGCCCATGCTGGCCACGATGGGCATCAGCACGGCGAGGGCCACCAGCTGTTCCAGGGTGGCCTGGAACAGACCGATGACCCAGGCCGCGCTAAAGGCGGTGATCAGGTTGATGCCCAGCCAGACCGCTCGGCGCCGCGAACTGACCAGCACCGGGGCGAAGATGTCGGCTTCGTCGTCGAGGCCAGCCATCTGCATCAGTGCCCGCTCGGAGTCTTCACGTATCAGGTCGACCACGTCGTCAACGGTGATGCGCCCGAGCAGCTTGTTGTGTTCGTCGACCACCGGGGCGGACAGCAGGTCGAGGTCCTGGAACAGTCGGGCGACCTCGCGGCTGCTGGTGTTCACGGCAATCCCGGCGATATCGCTGTGCATCAGTTCGTCCACACGCTGGCCGAGGTCGGCGGTAACCAGGCTGCTCAGGCGCAGCGCGCCCTGATAATGGCCCTTGCGGTCCACCACCATCAGCATGTCGGTCTGCGGCGGCAGTTGCTCCAGCAGGCGCAGGTAGCGCAGCACGGTGCTGGCCTTGACGTCGGCGCGGACCAGGATAGGGTCGGCGTTCATCAGGCCGCCGGCCGAGTCCTCGGGGTAGCTCAGCATCGACTCCAGCTGCTGGCGCTGCGCCGCGTTGCTGGCATGCAGCAGTTTGCTGCCGAGTTCGCCGGGCAGGGTCTGGATCAGGTCGACGCGGTCATCCAGCTCCAGCTGCTCGGCCGAGGCGATCAGGTCTTCCAGGTCCAGCTCCAGTGCCAGTGCGCCGCGGATTTCGTCGTGCAGGTAGGTCAGCACTTTGCCGCTGCGCTCGGTCTCGAGCATGCTCCAGGCGGCGCGGCGCTCGACGGGGGGCAGGGCCTCCAGCAGGCCGGCGACCTTGGCCGGATGCATGCGCTGGAGCAGTTTGCCAACCCGCTTGAGTTTGCCCAGGGTCAGGGCCTGGCGCACGGCCTCCAGGTGGTTGACGCCGGCCTCGAGGCGTTCGCCGTCCGGGCGCGGCGGCAGTGGATCGCTGGCGTCGCCGGCCAGCTGGGCAATCAGTTCCAGGCTGAGGTGGGGCAGGATGCGGCCTTCCAGGCTCGACTCGATCTGCTGCCAGAGGCTCTGGCGCTGGCGCGTGCCGAGCATCTCCAGCATGGCGGCGATCTTGGCCGGGTGCATGCGCCCCAGCAGCTTGCGCACGCGCTTGTTCTTGCCGGCCTTGAGCGCCTGCAGGATAGGGTCGCCTTCGGTGCGGCTATGGGGCTCGGCGTGCTGCTCGGGGTTGGGTTTGCTCGAATTCATGGTCGCCAGGGTAACACCGGCAGGGGCTGGCTGCGTCACGCGCCGGCGAGGGCGGCAGGCCCTCGCCGGCGGTCAGCCTCAGGCCTGCTGCGCAGATGGCTGCTGTTGGGTGATGCAGTGGATATTGCCGCCGCCGAGGAGGATTTCGCGGCCCGGCACCATCACCACGCGGTGCTCGGGGAACAGACGCTGGAGAATGGCGCGGGCGGCTGCGTCCTGCGGGTCGTCGAAACTCGGCGCGATAATGCCGCCGTTGACGATCAGGAAGTTGACGTAGGAGCCGGCCAGGCGGATCGATGGATCACGTTCCTGGCTACCGGCCACCAGATCGACCCCGGCGCACTCTTCATCGCTGGCATAGAGCGGGCCGGGGATCGGCATCTTGTGCACGATCAGCTGGCGGCCCTTGGCATCGCGTGCCTGTTCCAGCACTGCCATGGCAGCCTGGCAGCGCGGGTAGTTGGGGTTCTGCGGGTCGTCGGTCCAGGCCAGCAGCACTTCGCCGGGGCGCACATAGCAGCAGAAGTTGTCGACGTGGCCGTCGGTCTCGTCGTTGTACAGGCCGTCCGGTAGCCAGATCACGCTGTCGATGGCCAGGTGCTCATGCAGCATCTGCTCGATCTCGGCGCGGCCCAGGTGGGGATTGCGGTTGCGGTTGAGCAGGCATTCCTCGGTGGTGATCAGGCTGCCTTCACCGTCCACATGGATGGAGCCGCCTTCCAGCACAAAGCCTTCGGTGCGGTAGCGCGCGCAGCGTTCGATCTCGAGGATCTTGCGCGCCACCTGGTCGTCGCGCACCCAGTTGGCATACAGGCCGCCATCGAGGCCGCCCCAGGCGTTGAATACCCAGTCCACGCCGCGCACTTCGCCACTGCTGTTGGTGACAAAGGTCGGCCCGGTGTCGCGCACCCAGGCGTCGTCGGTGCTGATTTCCACCACGCGGATATTGTCGTGGGCCAGGCGCTGGCGGGCGTTCTCGTACTGCCCGGCCGAGGCGCAGACGGTGACCGGTTCGAACTCGGCAATCGCCATGGCCACGGCGCTAAAGGCCGACTGCGCCGGCTTGCCGCCCAGCCGCCAGTTGTCCGGGCGCTCGGGCCAGACCATCCAGGTCTGGCTGTGGGGTTCCCACTCGGCCGGCATACGGAAGCCATCGGCGCGTGGAGTCGTGGTCAGTGTGGTCATGGTTCACCTGTAGCCGGATGCAGTCCGGGATGTTGTGACAGAAAATCCCGGCTTTTATCCGGGTTACGCGCAGGTCGCAGGGTGGTTTGAGTGCAGCGCTACTTCATCCTGCGCTGTCTGCTTTACTCGACGCTGACCCTAGCAGAGCGCTGTTGCGCTGCCATGGCACGCCATGACGTTGCAGTGGATGGCCTATTTATATCCGATAAAAATCGGCTTTTAAAGCATATTCAGCCTTCATTTTGGATTTTTAATCGATTAATATCGAATAAAAATCCGTAATGGCTACCCTTCACCTTGTCGTTTAATGCAGTGAAACGAGGTGCGGTACAAGAGCCGTTTTTGCCATCAGTGGTGTCCCCGAGCCGAAGGTGCGGCGTGATGGCGACATTTATGGCACAACCCATCAGCAGCCAGGGGCGACAAGATGATTGAAGTAACCGAGGTTTCCATTGCCGAACTGCGCTCCGCGCTGGAGTCCGGGCGCACCACGGCGGTCGAGCTGGTCCAGGCCTATCGCGCCAGGATCGAGGCCTACGACGGCCCCGATACGCCCACCGCCCTTAATGCGGTCGTGGTGCACAATCCTGATGCGCTCAAGGAAGCCCAGGCCTCCGATGCCCGCCGCGCCCACGGCGAGAGCCTCGGCCCGCTGGACGGCATCCCCTATACGGCCAAGGACAGTTATCTGGTCAAGGGCCTGACCGCCGCCTCCGGCAGCCCGGCCTTCAAGGACCTGATCGCCTACCGCGACGCCTTCACCGTCGAGCGCCTGCGCGCCGCCGGGGCGATCTGCCTGGGCAAGACCAATATGCCGCCCATGGCCAACGGCGGCATGCAGCGTGGCGTCTATGGCCGCGCGGAAAGCCCGTACAACGCCGCCTACCTCACCGCACCCTTCGCCTCGGGCTCCTCCAATGGTGCCGGTACGGCCACCGCGGCCAGTTTCGCCGCCTTCGGCCTGGCCGAGGAAACCTGGTCGAGCGGCCGCGGGCCGGCGTCGAACAACGGCCTGTGCGCCTACACGCCGTCCCGTGGGGTGATCTCGGTGCGTGGCAACTGGCCGCTGACGCCGACCATGGACGTGGTGGTGCCCTATGCGCGGACCATGGCCGACCTGCTCGAAGTGCTCGACGTGGTGGTGGCGGAAGACGCCGATAAACGTGGCGACCTGTGGCGGCTGCAGCCCTGGGTGCCGATCCCGAGTGTCGCCGCGGTGCGTCCGGCTTCCTACCTGGACCTCGCCGCCACGCGTGATGCCCTCGCCGGCAAGCGCTTCGGCGTGCCACGCATGTTTATCAACAGGGATGACGCGGCCGGCACCAGCGCCAAGCCGGGTATCGGCGGCCCGACCGGGCAGCGTATCCACACCCGTGCCTCGGTGATCGAGCTGTGGGAGCAGGCGCGTCAGGCACTGGAAGCCGCGGGTGCGGAAGTGATCGAGGTGGATTTCCCCCTGGTGTCCAATTGCGAGGGCGACCGCCCTGGTGCGCCGACGGTGTTCACCCGCGGCCTGGTGTCCAAGGAGTTCCTCCACGACGAGCTGTGGGAGTTGTCAGCCTGGGGCTTCGACGATTTCCTCCAGGCCAACGGCGATCCCAAGCTGAACCGCCTGGTCGATGTCGACGGCCCGCTGATCTTCCCCCATGACCCGGGCACCCTGCCCAATCGCGAAGACGAGCTGGCTGCCGGTATGGACGAATACGTGCGCATGGCCGAGCGCGGCATCACCCCCTGGGACCAGATAGCTACGCTGCCCGATGGCCTGCGCGGCCTGGAACAGACCCGCAAGCTCGATCTGGAAAACTGGATGGACAGGCTGGGGCTCGACGCGGTGCTCTTTCCCACCGTCGCCGATGTGGGCCCGGCCGATGCCGATGTGAATCCTGCGTCTGCGGATATCGCCTGGAGTAACGGGGTCTGGGTGGCCAACGGCAATCTCGCCATCCGCCACCTGGGCGTGCCCACGGTCACCGTGCCGATGGGGCTGATGGCGGATATCGGCATGCCGGTTGGGCTGACCTTCGCCGGCCGCGCCTACGACGATTCGGCGCTGCTGCGCCTGGCTTCTGCGTTTGAGTCGACCGGGAGCAAGCGGGTTATTCCGCCACGTACGCCGGCATTGCCGCGCGGCTAACGGTGGATTCGCTGGGATTGGGCTATGCCAGCCCCGATGCCGTTCGCTATCGGCGTTCAGGGATGGTGAATTACGGGGAGGGTCAGGCGCTGCGGCGTTTGTGCTGTTCGAACTGTTCGTTGCCATCATCCCAGCCGGCTTCCCAGGCGGCCGTGAGCACTTCGGCACCCTGGCCCTGGGGCACGTTGGGCTGTCCGGTCAGGCCGGCCATATAGCCCTGCTGGTAAGCCTTGTTGAGGCTTTCCAGGCTCCAGTGCTGATCTTCCGTGGTCGAGGCGGCGGACGCCATGGCACAAACTCGCATTGAACATTCAGGCCTAATGCTAGCCGGATAAAGCCGCGCGCGTTGAGCCGTAGATCCTGATTTTTGCGCCGCTCACTGGTTTTGTGAGGCAGTTGACGAAATTCCGGCCGCGGTCGGGCCGGTGCTTGCGCTGCTCAGTTGGCGATTGCCAGGATGCTGGCCTGATAGGCCGCGGCAAAGCTGTCGAAATCGCCTTCCTCGTGGGCTTCCAGCTCGGCCTGGTCCTGCAGCGACTTGGCCGCGCTGGCCTCGAAGGCGGCCTGCTGTTCGGCGCTCAGGGGCTGGCTGCGGAAGTACTCGGCATGCAGCTTGCTCTGGCGCAGGGCGAACTCGGTAAAGCTGACACCTTGTTGCAACTGCGCCAGCACCTGGGCGGAGGGCGTCAGGCTGACGTCTTCGACCTTGGCCTGTTGCGCCAGCAGGGCCGCCATGTGCTGGCTGTGGCCCTGGCTCTGGTCGAGCAGCTCGGCCAGCGGCAGGATCTGTTCCAGTAATTCGCTGGCCCAGGCCTGCAAGACTACCGGCTGACCATGGCGTTGCAGTTGCAGCCCCGGACGCCGACCTTCCTTGACCACGCTCAGGAAGTTGTCGGTGCAGGCATGGCATTCGCCGCTTTCCAGCAGTGGGCTGTCGGCCAGCGCGCAGAACAGCAGGAAGGCGTCGAGGAAGCGCGATTCGGTCAGGTCGATGCCCAGGGGCAGGAAGGGGTTGATGTCCAGGCAGCGCACTTCGACGTACTGCACGCCACGGGCCATCAGCGCCTGGATCGGCCGCTCGCCGCTGTAGGTCACGCGCTTGGGGCGGATATTGGAGTAGTACTCGTTCTCGATCTGCAGGATGTTGGTATTGAGCTGCAACCACTGGCCATCCTTCTTCGCGCCGATTTCCACATAGGGCGGGTAGGGCGTGCCGACGGCCTGGCGCAGGCTGTCGGTGTAGCTGGCCAGGTCGTTGTAGCAGGGCGTCAGGCCGGATTGGGCGGTGCTCTGGTAGCCCAGGTCGCTCATGCGCAGGCTGGTGGCGTAGGGCAGGTAGAGGGTTTCTGCGTCCAGCTCCTGCAGCTGGTGCGGACGGCCGCGCATAAAGCCCTTGTGCAACGCCGGCGAGGCACCGAACAGGTACATCAGCAGCCAGCTGTAGCGGCGGAAGTTGCGGATCAGCGCGATATAGCGCGCCGACTGGTAATCCCGCGCGCTGCGCGTATCGCCTTCGGCCTGCTGCTGCAGTTGCCACAGCGCGTCGGGCAGGGAGAAGTTGTAGTGGATGCCGGCGATGCACTGCATGGTCTTGCCGTAACGCAGGGCCAGGCCCTTGCGGTACACATACTTGAGTTCGCCGATATGCGAGCTGCCGTAACGGGCGATCGGGATCGTCTCTTCGTCCGGCAGGGCGCAGGGCATCGATGGGCTCCACAGGTACTCGCCGTCCAGCTTGCTGTAGGCGAAACGGTGGATGCGCTCCAGATCGTCCAGGGTCGTTTGCGGATCAGGCTCGGCCGGAGTGATAAATTCCAGCAGCGACTCGGAATAGTCGGTGGTGATCTGCGCGTGGGTCAGCGCCGAGCCGAGGGCGGTCGGGTGCGGGGTCAGCGCCAGCTGGCCGTCGCCGTCGACGCGCAAGCATTCGCGCTCGATACCGTGCAGGCACTGGGAAAGCAGGGAGAGGTTGGCGCGCTCGCCAAGCTGGGCCAGGCGGCGGGGTAACAGGTCGCTCAAGATTGCATTCCTTCACGCATCGGTTGCCCCAATATGGGGACGACTGCTGTGCTCTACAAGGGGGCGAGAATTGCGGCGTGGCCGCTCAGTGCCGTCTTATAACCCGGCACGGATGAAGAATGTTATAGCTGGGCGCTGTGCTTTTGCGTCAGGGCGACGCGGCAGGCCGTAGGAAGGGTCGGTCGCGGAGGTTGAGCAACGCGATACCCATCTGGGGTGATGGGTATCGGTGCTGCACCTGCTTATAGGTGGTGCGCACGGCGCACCCTACGGGGCGTGCCTTACTTTTTCAGCTGCTTGGCATTGGCAAATAGCGCTGCCATGCCGCCGCTGGCCGGTGCCGGTTTGTCCTGGCTGGAGTGGCGTTCGCTGCGCGGTGCATTGCCGGCCGGCTTGCCGCCACGGGATTGCCCGCCACGCGGGCCTTCGATCTTCTCGCCGGGGGTGTCGCCCATGCGCATCGACAGGGCGATACGGTTGCGCGGGATATCCACCTCCATGACCTTGACCTTGACCACGTCGCCGGCCTTGACCGCTTCGTGCGGGTCCT
>CAZOEC010000044.1:0-33874 GCA_964578635.1 uncultured Pseudomonas sp. | reverse complement strand
CTTCCGGCAGCTCGACCAGGCTGAAGCTCTCGCGCACCTGGATGCGGCCGATGGCTTCACGGACCAGGCCGCCTTCGTTGAGGATCGCGCCCAGCAGGTTCTTCGCGGCGATGCCGTCGCGAGCGCCCAGGGCGGTACGGCAACGGGCACGGCCTTCGGCCAATGGCACCGGCGCACGACGTTCACGGCTGCCGTCGCGATCCGGACGCTCAGGACGATCACTGCGCTCGCTACGTTCACGCGGGCCACTGCTGTTCGGCACCAGCGGCTGGTCACGCTCGACTTCAGCCAGGGTCAGCGCCTGGCCATTGGTGGCCTTGCGCAGCAGGGCCGCGGCCAGGGCGCGCGGGCTGCAACCGATGTCAGCAGTCAGACGATCAAGCAGCTCACCGTGGCTGGCTTCGGCATCAGCAACCAGCGGAGCCAGGCTGTTGGTGAGTTTCTTGATACGTGCGTCCAGTACCTGCTTGGCGTCTGGCAGCTTGACTTCGCCAACCTTCTGCCCGGTAACACGCTCGATAACCTGCAGCATGCGGCGCTCACGCGGAGTCACCAGCAACAGGGCGCGACCGGTACGGCCGGCACGACCAGTACGGCCGATACGGTGTACGTAGGATTCCGGATCGTAGGGCATATCCACGTTCATCACGTGGGTGATGCGCGGTACGTCGAGGCCGCGAGCGGCAACGTCGGTGGCGATCACGATGTCCAGACGGCCATCTTTCAGCGAGTCGATAACGCGCTCACGCTGGTTCTGGGCGATGTCGCCGTTCAGTGCAGCAGCCTTGTAGCCCTTGGCTTCCAGCGCGGCGGCCAGATCCAGGGTGGCTTGTTTGGTGCGAACGAAACCGATCAGCGCGTCGAACTCTTCGACTTCCAGCAGACGCAGTACGGCGGCGTGCTTCTGGTCGGCGTGAACCATCAGATGCACCTGCTCAATGGCAGTTACGGTCTGGGTTTTGGTTTCGATCTTGACGTGCTTGGGGTCACGCAGGTGTTTTTCGGCGATGGAACGGATCGAGTGCGGCAGAGTGGCGGAGAACAGCACGCTCTGACGGCTTTCCGGCATGGCCTTGAAGATGACTTCGAGGTCATCCATAAAGCCCAGCTTGAGCATCTCGTCGGCTTCGTCGAGAACCAGGTGCTGAATGGTCGACAGGACTTTCTCGTCGCGACGCAGGTGGTCAACCAGACGACCTGGAGTGGCCACAACAATCTGTGCGCCATTGCGGATAGCCTTGAGCTGCGGGCCCATCGGCGCACCGCCATAAACGGCGATAACACTGACGCCCGGCATTTGCTTGGCGTAGGTTTCAAAAGCGGTGGCAACCTGCAGCGCCAGCTCGCGGGTCGGCGCCAGGATCAGCGCTTGTGGCTGACGCTTGGCCGGGTCGATGCGGCTGAGGATTGGCAGGGCGAAGGCAGCGGTTTTACCGGTACCGGTCTGCGCCTGGCCGATCATGTCGTGGCCGGCGAGGATTACTGGAATCGCTTGAATCTGAATAGCCGAAGGCTCTTCATAGCCAGTGGCAATTACAGCAGCGAGAACATTGGGATGTAGATCGAGAGCGGCGAAGCCGCCGATTTCCTGGGTCATGGGTCTGCCTCTAGTGCATCCGCAAAGACCCATGTTCCAAAGCTGCGCATGCCGTGTAAGACCCGAAAGTCACCCTGGCAGCCATGTCGGCGGGGATTTGCGAAAACGTGTGATAAATGAATCGTCAAGGATAGTCCGCAAAACGGACTAACTGCCAAAGTTAACCTTCGGGCGAGTTGTACTACCTGAACGTGGCCAAGAATTGACCGGCGCGCACTATACCGGAAAACCTGGCCAAATGTACTGGTTTTTCCTGAAATAGAGCATATAGCGCGCCGGATGGTCATCCTCTGATAGCCTGCAGCTGCCATGCTGTAACGGCTTCACGCCCCAGTTTACTAACCTGCGCACAAGGACTCCCCGCCATGACCCAAAGCACCAGCGGCCGCGTCAGCCGTGAAAAACGCGGCCAGATCATGTTGATCGGCCTGGACCGAGCGAGCAAACGCAACGCCTTCGATATGCCCATGCTCGACGATATGTGCCTGGCCTACGGTGAGTTCGAACGCGACAGCGAAGCGCGGGTGGCGCTGGTATTTGCCCATGGCGAGCACTTTACCGCCGGATTGGACCTGGCCAATGTGGCAGCGCAGTTTGCCGCCGGCTGGAAGATTCCTGAAGGCGGTTGCGACCCCTGGGGCGTATTCGGCGGGCCGCGGGTGAGCAAACCGGTGATCGTCGCCGCGCAAGGCTATTGCTACACCATCGGTATCGAGCTGATGCTGGCCTCGGATATCAACCTGTGCGCCAGCAATACCCGCTTTGCCCAGATGGAAGTGCAGCGCGGCATCTTCCCCTTCGGCGGTGCCACCCTGCGCATGCATCAGACGGCCGGCTGGGGCAATGCCATGCGCTGGCTGCTGACCGGCGACGAGTTCGATGCTCACGAGGCCTATCGCCTGGGCTTTATTCAGGAAGTTGTGGCCAGCGAAGAGTTGCTACCCAAGGCGCTGTGGCTTGCCGAACGCATTGCCGCCCAAGCACCACTGGGCGTGCAGGCCACCCTGGCCTCGGCACGCCAGGCCGTGATCGAAGGCCCGGCAGCCGCAGCTGCCAGCTTGCACCCCACTGTTACAAGGCTGATGGCCAGCGCAGATGCCCAGGAAGGCGTCAAAGCCATGCTCGAACGCCGCCCAGGCGACTTTAAAGGGTGCTGAAAAGCTCGGAGCAGCCCAACCCCGTAGGGTGCGCCGTGCGCACCAGGAGCTTCTGGCCTGCGCCGGCGCGCACGGGCACCCTACCCACCCGGCACCTGCTCAGAACCTGCTTTACTGGAGCGCCGTCCTGGCGACTTTAAAGGGCGCTGAAGAGCGCGGAGCAGCCCAACCCGTAGGGTGCGCCGTGCGCACCAGGACCCTCTGGCCTGCGCCGGTGCGCACGGCGCACCCTACCTGACCCGGCACCTGCTCAGGTCGCCGGGCGCAGCGCCTGTATCAACGACCTCAGTGAATAACCCAGCTGCGGGGCCAGCAGCTCGTCGCGGCGCAGCAACTCATCCTGATCAAGCTGCTGGTCGAGATCGGCCGGCACCAGCAACACCACGTTGCCCTCTTTTACCGGACACTCCCAGTAATGCCGATGGTAGAGGCCGCGCAGCAGCGGTGCGCCGAGCGGCTTGCCGTCGTTGCCAGCCCACTGGTTGATAATCAGCCAGCCGCCGGGGTTGAGCTGCTTCTGGCAGTTTTCCAGAAAACGCCAGGCCAGATGCCCGGTCGCAGGACCATGATCGGTATAGAGGTCGACAAACAGCAGGTCGGTCTTTTCCGCGCTTTCCAGCAATTCCAGGGCATCGCCGATGCGGATGGTCAGGCGCGGGTCATCGACCAGGCCCATATGCTCCATGGCCAAGCGCGGCACATCGGCGCGCAATTCGATCACTTCGACATCCTCCAACGGCAGAAACCGCAGGCAGGCCTGGGTCAGGTTGCCGGCACCGAGGCCTAGAAACAGCGCGCTTTCCGGATGTTCATGGCACAACGCGCCGAGCAGCATGGCGCGGGTGTAGTCGTACTCCAGCCAGCTGGGGTCCGGCATATAGACGCAGCTCTGCTCGATCGCTTCGCCGAACTCGAGAAAGCGGTAAGCACCCATTTCGACTACCTGGATCACCCCGAAGGCATCGTGCACTTCGGCGATCAACAGCGGGTCCGGCATCTGACCGACCGGGGGTAAACCTGGCATCCACCACTCTCCACCGTGACATCCCCGACCATTTCGGCCAGGGGAAAGGCGCTAATTGTCATTGAGGCACCCTCCCCTGGTCACGCGATAATTTGCCGCAGTCGGGAGCGCCGAGTTCGTCGTTATGCGGCTACAACAATAAAAACAAATATCGAGGTTTGCCATGTACGCCATTATTGGTGCCGGCCCCATGGGGCTGTGTACAGCACGTCAACTGCACAAGCACGGCATCGACTTCGTCGGTTTCGAACTGCACGCGGATGTCGGCGGCCTGTGGGACATCGATAACCCGCACAGCACCATGTACGACTCGGCGCACCTGATTTCCTCCAAGGGCACCACCCAGTTCAGCGAATTCCCGATGCGCGCCGAGGTGGCCCCCTACCCGCATCACAGTGAAATGCGCCGCTATTTCCGCGACTACGCCGAGCACTTCGGCCTGTACGCGCATTACCAGTTCAATACCCGTGTGGTAGAAATCCAGCGCCTGGACAAAGGCTGGAAGCTGCTCAGCGAGCAGGACGGCGTGCAGCGTGAATGGCTGGTCGACGGCGTGCTGATGGCCAACGGCACCCTGCACACGCCCAATCAGCCGGCACTGCCCGGCGCGTTTACGGGCGAACTGATGCACTCCAGCGACTACCGCTCGGCGGCGGTGTTCGACGGCAAGCGGGTGCTGGTGGTCGGCTGCGGCAACTCGGCCTGCGATATCGCCGTGGACGCCGTGCACCGCGCCGCCTCGGTAGACCTCTCTGTGCGCCGCGGCTATTACTTCCTGCCCAAATTCACCCTCGGCAGGCCCACTGATACCCTCGGCGGCGCAATCAAACTGCCGCGCCCGCTCAAGCAGTTTCTCGACGGCCTGCTGATTCGCGCCCTGGTCGGCAAGCCGTCGCAGTACGGCCTGCCTGACCCGGACTACAAACTCTACGAATCACACCCGGTGATGAACTCCCTGGTGCTGCATTACCTCGGCCATGGCGATATCCAGGCGCGCCGCGATGTGGCCAAGGTCGACGGCCTGCAAGTGACCTTCAGCGACGGCGAACAGGCCGAGTACGACCTGATTCTGCAAGGCACCGGCTACAAGCTCGACTACCCCTTTATCGACCGCGCGCACCTCAACTGGCCGAGTAGCGCCGGCGCGCCGCAGCTGTACCTCAACGTGTTCCACCCCGAGTACGACGACCTATTTATGCTGGGCATGGTCGAGGCCTCGGGCCTCGGCTGGCAGGGCCGCGACGAGCAGGCCGAGCTGGTGGCGCTGTATATCAAGGGCCTGCAGGCCGGCAGCCAGGCGGCCAAGGACTTCCAGAAGCTCAAGCGCGAACGGGCGAGCATGCGCCTGGACGGTGGCTACCAATACCTGCAACTGGAGCGCATGGCCTACTACGTGCACAAGGACAGCTATCGTCAGAGCATCGCGCAACACAGCAACAGCCTGCGCACCGGCCTGGCTACGCTGCCCACTACCGCCGGCCGCACTGTTGAAGGAAGCCTGTGATGGAGCCGGTGAATATCCAGTTCGACCCCAGCAGCCTGGTGCTGATCAACGTCATCGTCGCGGTGATGATGTTCGGCGTCTCGCTGGAGCTGCGCCTGGATGACTTCAAACGTATCGTCCGCGAGCCCAAAGCACCGCTGATGGGCCTGTTCGCGCAGTTTGTTCTGCTGCCGGCACTGACCTGTCTGGCCTGCTGGGCGCTGCGCATCGAGCCGATGCTGGCCCTGGGCATGATGCTGGTAGCGGCCTGCCCCGGCGGCAGCTTCTCCAACATCATGACCTGGATGGCCCGTGGCAACGTCGCGGTATCAGTGAGCATGACTGCGGTATCCAGCCTCGCCGCCAGCGTGCTGACGCCGCTGAACTTCGGCTTTTACGCCTGGCTGAATCCGCTGACCCGCCCGCTGCTGAC
The DNA here is from genome assembly GCA_964578635.1 of uncultured Pseudomonas sp. GTDB lineage: Bacteria > Pseudomonadota > Gammaproteobacteria > Pseudomonadales > Pseudomonadaceae > Aquipseudomonas. The sequence continues at coordinate 28,180 of CAZOEC010000044.1, read as the reverse complement.
CGAAATCGCCATGGACCCGATCAGCCTGCTGCTCCTGGTGCTGCTGGTGCTCGGCCTGCCACTGATCGCCGGCATGTGGATCGGCCGGCGTTTTCCCAGCCTGTCACTCAAGGTGGAAAAACCGCTGCGCATCTTTGCCCTGCTGGTGATGCTGGCCTTCGTGACCCTGGCCTTTAGCCGCAACTTCGACCAGTTTATCGCCCACTTCCATCTGTTCTTCTGGCTGGTGGTGGCGCACAACGCCCTGGCTTTGGCGGTAGGTTACGGCTGCGCGCGACTGTCCGGCCTGCCGGCAGCGGATCGCCGGGCGATCACCCTGGAAGTCGGTATCCAGAACTCGGCCCTGGGCCTGGTGATCATCTTTACCTTCTTCCCTCAGGCCAGCGGCATGTTGCTGATCGCCGCGTTCTGGGGCTGCTGGCACCTGGTCAGCGGCCTGACCCTGGCGTTTATCTGGTCACGTCGGCCACCCGCAAGCCTGCCGCTAACACCTACGGCCCTGGCCAGCGCTGGAGAAAAATAATGCACAGCGTATTGATCACCGGGGCCGCCAGCGGCCTCGGCTGGCAGCTTGCACGCGCCTATCACGACCAAGGCTGCAATCTGCTGCTCACCGATATCAATGCAGACGGCCTGAGCACGCGGGTGAATGAGCTGGGCGCAGAGCGGGTAATCGGGCTGGCCGGCGATATCACCGACCCGGCCCTGCACCAGCAATTGCTGCAGACCTGCAGCGAGCGCTTCGGCGGCCTCGATGTGCTGATCAACAACGCCGGCATCACCCACCGCTCGCCGGCCATGCAGACTGACCCGGCGGTGCTGCGCAAAGTCATGGCCGTGGATTACCAGGCCCCCGTGGAGCTGACCCTGAGCGCCCTGCCGTTGCTGCGCCAGAGCCGTGGACAGATCATCGCCATCGGCTCCATGGCCGGTTGGATGCCGGTTCTGGGCCGCGCCGGTTACTGCGCGGCGAAAAGCGCCCTGGGACAATTCTTCGAAGTGCTGCGCGCCGAGGCCGCCCGCGATGGCATCCGCATGCTGCTGGTGTACCCGAGCTTTCTCGACACCCCCATCGAACAGAATGCCCTGGGCGGCGATGGCAAGCAGGCGCAGCACGGCCGCTCGACCATCGGCCAGGTGCGCAGCGCCGAGTGGATGGCCGCGCAGATTCTCCAGGCCCAGAGGCAAGGGCGTGAGCGGCTATTTCCCGACCGAGGCAGCTTGCTCGCCAGCCTGCTGTGGCGCATCGCCCCCGGTTTTTACTACCGCAAGATGAGCGCACGCTTCGCCGCGGAGATGAGCTGATGGAGGTTATCTGGCTGACGCTGGCCGGTTTTATCCTGCTGGCCTACACCCTGGAGGCGATCACCGGTTTCGGCAGCATCGTCATCGCCCTGTCACTGGGTGCCCTGCTGCTGCCCATCGATCAGCTGCTGCCGGTGCTGGTGCCGCTGAATATCTGCATGACCGGATATCTGGTGGCGCGGCACTGGCGCTCGATCGAGTGGCGACTGCTGCTGGGCATGATCCTGCCAGGTATGGTCGTCGGCACCCTAATCGGCTACGCCCTGTTGCCCTTCCTCGATGCCACTCTGGCCAAGCGCCTGTTTGGCGCACTGGTGCTGTGGTTCGCCGCCCGCGAGCTATGGCGTTTGCGTCACTCTGCCGTGCAACCCGTTCGCCCCCTGTGGCTCAGCCGCCTGCTTAGCCTGTGCGCGGGCATCAGCCATGGCCTGTTTGCATCCGGCGGGCCGCTGCTGGTATTCGCCCTGGCCGGCACCCAGCTGGACAAGGCGCGCCTGCGCGCCACCCTGGTCACTGTGTGGTTCAGCCTTAACAGCCTGCTGACGCTGGCCTTTCTGCTCGACGGTCGCCTGCTGCCCGCCCTGCCGCAGGTGCTCAGCTATGCGCCCTTGCTGCTGATCGGCGTGTGGCTAGGCGAGCGTTTGCATCGGCGTTTTAACGAGCAGCATTTCCGCATCGCCATCTACCTGTTGCTACTGGTCACCGGCTGCCTGCTACTGGTAGCAGGCCACTAAAAGTGTTGGCGAGGCCACAGGTTTAAACCCCGCCATCGCCTGAGCCGTGCGTCACCATGCAGCGGCTCTATCGCGCCTATCGGCTTGAAGCGCCGGGCTTATCGGTTACCATGCCCGCTCGCCCGAATTGTCAGAAGCCGAGAACCGCAATGTCGCAACCCTGGAGCCCCGAAAGCTGGAGAGCCAAGCCCATCCAGCAGCAACCGCAGTACCCGGACGCCGCCCACCTGGGCAGAGTCGAGCAGACCCTGGCCGGCTATCCGCCGCTGGTATTTGCCGGCGAAGCCCGTGAGCTGCGCCGCCAGTTTGCCGAGGTCACCCAGGGTCGCGCGTTTCTCCTGCAGGGTGGCGATTGCGCCGAGAGCTTCGCCGAGTTCAGCGCGGCGAAAATCCGCGACACCTTCAAGGTGCTGCTGCAGATGGCCATCGTCATGACCTTCGCCGCCGGCTGCCCGGTGGTGAAAGTCGGGCGCATGGCCGGGCAGTTCGCCAAGCCGCGTTCGGCCAATGATGAAACCATCGACGGCATTACCCTGCCCGCCTACCGCGGCGATATCGTCAACGGCATCGGCTTTGACTCTGCCAGCCGCGTGCCGGACCCGGAGCGCCTGCTGCAGGCCTACCACCAGTCCACCGCTTCGCTCAATCTGCTGCGCGCCTTCGCCCAGGGCGGTTTTGCCGACCTGCATCAGGTGCACCAGTGGAACCTGGACTTTATCGCCAACTCGGCCCTGGCCGAGAAGTACAGCCACCTGGCCAACCGCATCGACGAAACCCTGGCCTTTATGCGCGCCTGTGGCATGGACGGCTCCTCGCAAGTGCGCGAGACCAGCTTCTTTACTGCCCATGAGGCCCTGCTGCTCAACTACGAGCAGGCCTTTGTGCGCCGCGACAGCCTGACCGGCGGCGACTACGCCTGCTCGGCGCATATGCTCTGGATCGGCGACCGCACCCGCCAGCTGGACGGTGCCCATGTCGAGTTCCTGCGTGGCGTCGGCAACCCCATCGGGGTCAAGGTCGGCCCGAGCATGGACCCTGACGAGCTGATCCGCCTGATCGACATCCTCAACCCGGACAACGACCCAGGCCGCCTCAACCTGATCGTGCGCATGGGCGCGGACAAGGTCGAAGCCCATATGCCGCGCCTGGTGCGCAAGGTGCAGGGCGAAGGTCGTCAGGTGCTGTGGAGCTCCGACCCGATGCACGGCAACACCATCAAGGCCTCGACCGGCTACAAGACCCGCGACTTCGCGCAGATCCTCGCCGAAGTGAAGCAGTTCTTTGCCGTGCACCAGGCCGAGGGCAGTTACGCCGGCGGTATCCATATCGAGATGACCGGGCAGAACGTCACCGAATGCATCGGCGGCGCGCGGCCGGTGACCGAAGACAGCCTGTCGGACCGCTACCACACCCACTGCGACCCACGGATGAACGCCGACCAGTCCCTGGAGCTGGCCTTTCTGATCGCCGAAACCCTCAAGCAGGTTCGTCGCTAGAAAAAGGCGGACAAGCTGTCCGCCCAGCATCTGTTCGCGGGCATGGGTGCCTAACCCATGGCCGCGAGCAATCCTCACTCCACTCGCCCCGCATCCCCACAGACCAGCGACCCGCTCCTGCGCCTAGCGTGGCAACGGTGCCCTATGCATAGAGCAGGCGAGACCGACCAGGCGATCAGCTGCCAAGCGCTTCTGACAAACCGGCCCAGGCGCGATATGGTGAAGCCTACATGGAGGAATGTGTCATGCCTTGGTACATCTGGTTACTGCTGGTGCTCGTGCTGGGTTCGATTGTGAGCGGCCTGTTTATGTTGCTGCGCACCGCCAATGACGACCCCTTGACCGTCGAACAGCTGGAAATCGTCCGTAAACGCAAACTCGAGATGGATGCCCAGGATGCCAAGGACGCTGAGCAGCGCTAGCCTGCTATGCGTCCTGCTGCTGGGCTGTTCGCAGCTGCCACCGACCCAGGACGGCGACAGTTGCACGGCGCTGTTCGAGCAACTGCACAGCGCCACCCAAGCCCACCGGGACGGGCAATATCAGCGCCTGCAGGGCTTTGCCGGCTTGCGCAGCGAGCGCACCCTGGCCGCCCTTGGCGCAAGCGCACAGAGCCAGGCGCAACGACTGCTGTGGCTACAGCGCCTGGCCGCCCGGGACGCCGAAGCCAGCACGATCGAACTGGCGCAACTAGCACCCGAGCCGCAGCGCCTGTGGAGCAGCCCGCAGCGCCAGCATGCGCTGAGCACCTGCCGTAGCCGTCAGGTCGAGCGCCTGATTGATGACCCACGCGCCTTTGCCCAGGCAGTCGCAGCGGCCCAGGTGGCCGACGACTACCGCACCTGGGCGCGGGTGGCGGGCCTCTACCCTCTTATCGAACCCATCTTCGCCAGGGGCGTGGCGGCCTGGCAACGCAGCGCGGCCCAGGCCACAGCCCCCACAGACAGCGCGCAGTGGCTGGGCTACCAGCCGTTGCCAAACCAAACTCAGGCGATTTCTATCAGGCTGAGCGAGGATGTCCTGGGCCTGCCCCAGGCCCAGCCGGCAGAACTCGAAGCCCTCTTCAACCGCCACGCCCCCTGGCTGAAGGTCGAGCAAGCCAGCCGCAGCGACAGGCTCGGCAGCCCCCAGTACCGCGCCGATGGCACCCGGGGCTTCAATACGCAGCATGTTCGGCTGTACCGGCACAGCGGCTGGAGCCGCTTGCAGGGACGCTGGCACCTGCAGCTGAGCTACCAGTTCTGGTTCAGCCAGCGGCCCAAACCCCACGCTCTGGATCTGTTCGGCGGCGAGCTGGACGGCCTGATCTGGCGCGTCACCCTGGACCAGCAGGGGCATGCCCTGCTCTACGACAGCATCCATCCCTGCGGCTGCTGGCACAGCTTCTACCTGCCGGCTGGCTCGCCGCTGCAGCTACACCAGCCTGCGGGTGAGGAAGCGCGTCAGGCGCATCGTCTGAACTTCGCGGGCGACCAGGCCGCCACCCTGTGGCTAAGTGCGGGCGAGCACAACCTGAGCTGGGTCGATGCCCGTCGCTCGCCCTACCCTGGGGTCAGTTACCAGACCCAGTCTCTCGACCATCTGCGCCAACTGCCGCACCCCCAGGGTCAGCGTAGCCTGTACCGCACAGACGGCCTGATTGCCGGCAGCCAACGTCTGGAGCGCTGGCTGCTATGGCCGTCCGGGGTCAAGTCGCCGGGTGCCATGCGCCAGTGGGGACGCCACGCCACCGCCTTTATCGGCCGCGCGCACTTCGACGATCCCTATCTGCTTGAGCGCTATTTTCGGCAACCATGAGCGTCTAGGTAAATAACAAGCAGCTAGCCCCCGCTACCGGCGCTAAGCGAGGTATCCGCTGCCGCCGGGACGACCGTCACCTGATAGCGCCCGAATATCTCGGCCAGACGACCATTGCGGCGCAATGCCTCGAACAGCTCAGTGAACTGTTCGGCACTGATCGGTGCCGCGGGGCGCAACAGCACATGGTGGCGATAGCGCTGATCGATGCGCTCGGAGATCAGCAGTTGCCCGGCGTATTCGCGGTAGCGCTCAAGAAAGTCGCCGATATAGGAGCGCGTCACCAGAGCAATATCCGCCCGCCCGCGCAATACCATCAGCAGGTTGCTGTCATGGGAATGGGTCAGGGTCGCCTTGAAGCGTTTGACCAGGTACTCGGGCTCGGCATTGAAGTCGGCAAAGGCATAGTGATAACCGTGGTACAGGGCCAGACGCTTGCCCTCCAACCGCTCGAAATAATGCTGGTCGCGCCCCGGTTCGGCTCGGCTGACAAACACCTCCGAATCCTCCAGGCCCATATCCACGGCGTTATGGGCAATGTCCTGCCAGCCCCAGTCCGGGTTCTCGAAAATGGCCAGGTCGACTCGCCCCTGCTGAAAATCGCCGAAGCGGCGCTTGATCGAGGTGGGCACCATGACAAAGCGGAACCCGGTCTGCTGCCGGTTCAGCTCATCCAGCAGATCCGCGAGCAGCCCCGCCTTTTTCGACAGCTCGTCGGCCTTGAATACATAGGGTGGAAAATACACGCCGGCAACATGCACCACCTGCTCGGCGGCCAGGGGTGCAGACACCCACAACGCCAGAGCCAGTCCACAACCTCTGATCAACCTACCCATGGACACAGGCATATAGCCAACTTCCTTATTTATCCAGCCGCCAGCCTACTCCAGCAAAAGCTGACCGAATAGAGCGAATTCAGTCACGCAGCGACCCTGGCGAGTTAAGCAGGTGATAACGCGTCAATAAACGGTCCAGCCGGCCGTCACTATTGAGGGCCTGCAACAGCTCGGCAAAGCGCTCCGGCTTCACCGGGGCCTGCGGACGAAACAGCGCCTGGTGGCGATAGAACTGATCGACCCGTTGCGATACCAGAAAGGCCGCACGCAGCTCAGGGTGCCGATCCTGGTAGAGGCGCAGGTAGGAATGGGTAATCACCGCGATATCCGCCCGATCACGCATCAGCATGACCAGATTGCTGTCATGGGAATAGGTGAGCCGTGCATCGAAGTGCTCGGTCAGAAATTGCTGGTCCGAATTGAAATCGGCGAAACCATAGTGATAGCCATTGTAGAGGGCCAGGCGCTTGCCCTTGAGCTCATCGAAATAGCTCTGGTCGCGGCCCGGCTGCGCGCGGGCGACATACACCTCGGCATCTTCGATATGCAGGTTCAATGTGCTATGCGGGGTGTTCTGCCAGCCCCATTGGGGGGACTCGAACAGGATCAGGTCGAAGCGGCCACTCTCCAGATCGCGGTAGCGGCGCATGGTCGAAGTCGCGACCAGAACGAAACGGTAGGTGCTCTGCAGTTGATTGAGTTCTGCCAGCAAATCCACCACCAGGCCCACCGGCTCGGCACTCTCCGGCTTAACCATATAGGGCGGAAAGTGGTAGGCACCAACCCGCACCTCCTCAGCCGCCAATGCCGGCAGCGCGAGGCACAGCAGAAAGCTAAGGCACAGATTTCGCACCAACATGCGCAAGAGAAACACCCCACCGTGGAGCCAAACAACCATTGATTTTCCCTAGGAGTACAGCCCATCCCTTGACGCCAAAATACTAGCCCAAAGCCACCCCGTCTAACTCAAACTTCCTTGATCACCAGCGACAGTGCCTCCTCTGCCAGTTGATCAAGAGTCATCGGTCCTTCGGGGCGGAACCAGGTAGTAGTCCAGCTTAGCGCGCCAGTCAGCAGGCGGCGCAGGATAAACGGATCGGCCTTGAAATAACCGGCGGCCTTGGCCTCGCCCAACACCTGCAGCCAGAGCTGTTCGTAGTTGTCACGCAGCTCGAGGATAAACGCCTGGCCCGGCTCCGACAGCGAACGCCACTCATACACCAGCACCGCCATGGCCTCACCGGTGCCGCCCATGATCGATTGCAGTTCGCAGCGGATCAACGCCAGTACCCGACCGCGCAGGTCGCTCGCCTCAGCCAGGGAAGCCTGCATCAGCGCGGTGTTGTAGCGAATGGTCTCCTCCATCACCGAACGCAGGATCTCGTCCTTGCTCTTGAAGTGATGAAAGATGCTGCCGGACTGAATGCCCACGGCGCTGGCCAGGTCGCGCACGGTGGTGCGCTCGTAGCCCTTGCTACGAAACAGGTGCGCGGCAGTTTGCAGCAGTTTGCCGCGTGCGCTGTCCGGGTCGGTGATCTGCCCGCTGGCCACCAGTTGCTGCATCACCGCCTGCGCTTGTTGATCATCCACGCTAAATACTCTCCAACTTTTATTGCCTTGAACTCACGCCCTGCGCGTTCTCGCCCAAGTGCTTGTCGTTATTAGTGAAATTTATGCTGCGCCAGCCACCCAAGCAAGCGCTTGGCCACACTTTAGGTTAGAAAGATTCAGCCTGGGGCTTTTCAACCAAGCGCTTGCTTGGTAGCCTTCAAGTCACCTTATTTATGTGTTGCGGACCTATTCCAATGACTAAAACCGTACGCATCGGCTGCGCTTCCGCCTTCTGGGGCGATACCAGCACCGCCGCCGCCCAGCTGGTTCAAGGCACCGAACTGGATTACCTGGTATTCGACTACCTGGCCGAAGTGACCATGTCGATCATGGCTGGCGCGCGGATGAAGAAGCCGGACGCCGGCTACGCCACCGACTTTGTGGAAACCCTCGCGCCGCTGCTGCAGGACATAGCCCAGAAGAATATCCGCGTGATCAGCAACGCCGGCGGGGTCAACCCCAGCGCCTGCGCCGCCGCTTTGGCTGCTGCCTGTGAGCAAGCCGGAGTCGACCTGAAGATCGCCGTGCTGCATGGCGACAACCTGCAACCCAAGCTCGGTGAACTGGCCAAAGCTGGCACAGTGGAGATGTTTAGCGGTGCGCCGTTGCCGTCCTTCTGCGTCTCGGTCAATGCCTACCTCGGCGCGCCAGGCATAGTCGAAGCCCTGAAGCTCGGTGCCGATATCGTCATCACCGGCCGCGTGGTCGACAGCGCCGTGGTCAGCGCCGCCCTGGTGCATGAATTTGCCTGGAGTTGGAGCGACTACGATCAGCTGGCTCAGGCCGCATTGGCCGGGCATATCATCGAGTGCGGCGCGCAGTGCACCGGCGGCAATTTCACCGATTGGGAAAGCGTGCCGGATTTTGAGCATATCGGTTTCCCGGTAGTAGAAGTGGCGGCAGATGGCAGCTTTGTCGTGAGCAAACCGCAGGGTTCCGGCGGCTTGGTCACGCCTTTTACCGTAGGCGAGCAGATGCTTTATGAAATCGGCGATCCACGGGCCTATTACCTGCCCGATGTGCTCTGCGATTTCACCCAGGTGCAACTCACCCAAGTCGGCGACAACCGCGTTGAACTCAAAGGCGCGCGCGGCCTGCCACCAACTGCTCAGTACAAAGTCAGCGCCACTCACCCGGACGGTTTCCGTTGTACCGCCAGCTGCCTGATGGCTGGCATCAATGCGGTGCAGAAAGCCCAGCGGGTCAGCCAGGCGATCATCAACAAGACCGAAGAAATGTTCGCCGAGCGCGGCTGGGGGCCTTACAAAGAAGTCAGCATCGAGCTGCTAGGCTCCGAGGCCACCTATGGCCCCCGTGGCCAGCGCACCGACAGCCGCGAGATCGTGATCAAGATCGCCGTGCGTCATGCGAAGAAAGAAGCCTTGATTTTGTTCTCCCGCGAGATCGCCCAAGCCGCCACCGGCATGGCACCGGGCCTGACTGGCATAGTCGGCGGCCGCCCTACGGTTTACCCGGTGATCCGCCTATTTAGCTTTCTCGCTGACAAGTCGGCCTGTCAGCTGCAGGTAGAAATCGACGGCGAACGCACACCCATCGAACTGCCGCAGATCTCCGTGCTGGATAGCGCGCAGATCGCCGCCGATATCCCCGCCCCGCTACCAAGCGGCCAGGCCGACGCCTGCGTACCGCTGATCAAGCTGGCGGTGGCGCGCTCCGGCGACAAGGGCAACCACAGCAATATCGGTGTAATGGCCAGAAAGCCCGAGTACTTGGCCTGGATCGCCGCTGCGCTGAGTGAAGGTGCCGTGGCCGAATGGATGCAGCACGCGCTCGACCCGCAAACCGGCAAGGTCAGCCGCTGGTATTTACCGGGCAGCCATAGCCTGAATTTTTTACTGGAGAACGCCTTGGGTGGCGGCGGCGTCGCCTCGCTGCGTATCGACCCGCAAGGCAAGGCCTTCGCCCAACAGCTGCTGGAATTCCCGATACCGGTGCCCAAGGCGCTGGCCGCTAGCCTCGAACAAGGACAATAACAATGAGCTACGACTCGGTGTTTAAACCCGGCCTATTTAGCGACCAGACCATCATGGTCACCGGCGGCGGCAGCGGCATCGGCCGTTGCACCGCCCATGAGCTGGCGCACCTGGGTGCCCATGTAGTGCTGGTCGGACGCAAGCTGGAAAAGCTCGAAGCCACCTGCGGCGAAATTATTGAAGACGGCGGCCAAGCCAGTTTCCAGGTCTGCGATATCCGTGATGAAGAAGCGGTCAAGGCCATGGTCAAAACCGTGGTGGCCGAGCGCGGGCAGATCCATCACCTGGTCAACAACGCCGGGGGCCAGTTCCCCGCGCCACTGATCGGCATCAACCAGAAAGGCTTCGAGACCGTGGTACGCACCAACCTGGTCGGCGGTTTTCTGATCGCCAAGGAAGTGTTCCTGCAGAGCATGAGCAAACATGGCGGCAGCATCGTCAATATGCTCGCCGACATGTGGGGCGGCATGCCGGGCATGGGCCACTCCGGTGCGGCGCGCGCCGGCATGGAAAACTTCACCAAGACTGCTGCCTACGAATGGGGTCATGCCGGGGTGCGGGTCAACGCCGTGGCACCGGGCTGGATCGCCTCCAGCGGTATGGACACCTACCCCGAATCAATGAAGAACATGATCCGCTCGCTCAAGGATCACGTGCCGCTGCAACGCATCGGCAGCGAATCGGAAGTGGCCGCCGCCATCGTCTTTCTGCTCACGCCGGGGGCCAACTTTATCAGCGGCAACTGCATCCGCATCGACGGCGCAGCCAGCCAGGGTACCCGTGCCTGGACCCTGGGCAAGGCGAAAAACAGCGAGACCTATAACGGCTTCCACCGGGCGTATATGCCTGACGTGTTCAAGGGCGAGGAATAACGCTATGCCCGTCATTCAGTCCGAAATCGATGTGCATGGCGAGGAGTTCGCCAAGAACCGCGAAGCCATGCTCGCCGCCGTCGACAGCTTTCGCCAGATCGAGCAGAACTGCCTAAACAAGGCAGCCGAGGCCAAAGCCAAATTCGAAAAGCGCGGCCAGCTGCTGCCGCGTGAGCGCCTTAACCTGCTGCTCGACCCCGGCGCGCCGTTTCTCGAACTGTCATCGCTGGCTGGCTACAAGCTGCATGACGACAAAGACGGCACCCAGGCCGGCGGCGGGATTATTTCCGGCATCGGTTATATCGCCGGGGTGCGCTGCCTGGTCACCGCCAGCAATAGCGCAATCAAGGGCGGCACCATCTCCCCCACCGGCCTGAAGAAAACCCTACGCCTGCAGCAGATCGCCTTCGAGAACAAACTGCCGGTGGTGGCGCTGACCGAAAGCGGCGGCGCCAACCTCAACTACGCCGCCGATATCTTTGTCGAAGGCGCGCGCGGCTTTGCCAACCAGGCACGAATGTCGGCCATGGGCCTGCCACAGATCACCGTGGTGCACGGTTCCAGCACCGCAGGCGGCGCTTACCAGCCGGGGCTGTCGGATTACGTGGTGGTGGTGCGTGGCAAGGCCAAGATGTTCCTCGCCGGCCCGCCGCTGCTAAAAGCTGCCACCGGCGAAATCGCCACCGATGAGCAACTGGGGGGTGCCGAGATGCATGCCCAGGTCGCCGGCACCGCCGAATACCTGGCCGAGAATGACGCCGATGGCGTACGCATCGCCCGCGAAATCCTCGCCATGCTGCCGTGGAACGCCCAGCTTCCGGCACGCCCTGCCAAGGTCTACAGCGAGCCGCTGTATCCAGTCGAAGAGCTGCTCGGCCTGGTCCCGGCAGACGCCAAGAAACCCTACGACGTGCGCGAAATCATCGCGCGCATTGCTGACGGTTCGGCGTTTCTCGACTTCAAGAACGAGTTCGACAACCAGACCGTCTGCGGCCACTTGCAGATCGAAGGCCAGCCCTGCGGCTTTATCGGCAACAACGGCCCGATCACCCCGCAAGGCGCAGCCAAGGCAGCGCAATTTATCCAGCTGTGTGAGCAAAGCAATACGCCGATCCTGTTCTTCCACAACACCACCGGCTTTATGGTCGGCACCGAGTCGGAACAGCTCGGCGTGATCAAGCACGGCTCGAAAATGATCCAGGCGGTGGCCAACGCCACGGTGCCGAAACTCACCATAGTCGTAGGCGGCTCCTACGGTGCCGGCAACTACGCCATGTGCGGCCGCGGCCTCGATCCGCGCTTTATCTTCGCCTGGCCCAACAGCAAGACCGCAGTGATGGGCGGCGCCCAGGCCGGCAAGGTGCTGCGCATCGTCACCGAAGACAAGCACGCCAAAGAGGGCAAGGAAGCCGATCCGAAGATGCTCGATATGCTGGAAACCGTCACCGCGCAGAAGCTCGACAGCCAATCCACCGCGCTCTACGGCACCGCCAGCCTGTGGGACGACGGCCTGATCGACCCACGTGATACGCGCAAGCTGCTCGGCTACCTGCTGGATATCTGTGCCGAAGCCGCTGTTCGCCCGCTTAAAACCACCACTTTCGGCGTAGCCCGCCTGTAACCCTTCGGAGAATAAAAAATGATCTTTACCCAAGAACACGAAGAGCTGCGCCGCACGGTCCGTAATTTTGTCGACAAGGAAATCAACCCGCACGTCGAGCAGTGGGAAAAGGACGGCCGCTTCCCGATCCACGAGATTTTCAAGAAAGCCGGCGACCTCGGCCTGCTGGGCATCTCCAAGCCAGAGAAATTCGGCGGCATGGGCCTGGACTACAGCTACTCGATCGTCGCCGCCGAAGAGTTCGGCACCATCATCTGCGGCGGCATTCCGATGTCCATCGGCGTGCAGACCGATATGTGCACCCCGGCCCTGGCACGCTTCGGCTCCGATGAGCTGCGCGAAGAATTCCTCAAACCGGCGATTGCCGGCGAGATGGTCGGCTGCATCGGCGTCTCCGAAGTCGGCGCCGGCTCGGATGTGGCCGGGCTGAAAACCACGGCCAAGAAAGACGGCAGCGACTATGTGATCAACGGCAGCAAGATGTGGATCACCAACTCGCCAAGCGCCGATTTTATCTGCCTGCTGGCCAACACCTCGGATGACAAGCCGCACGTCAACAAGTCGCTGATCATGGTGCCGATGAACACCCCAGGCATCGGCGTCAGCCCGCACCTGGAAAAGCTCGGCATGCGCAGCTCGGAGACCGCCCAGGTGTTCTTCGACAATGTGCGCGTGCCGCAGCGCTACCGCATCGGCCACGAAGGCGCCGGTTTTATGATGCAGATGCTGCAGTTCCAGGAAGAGCGCCTGTTCGGCGCGGCCAACATGATCAAAGGCCTGGAGCACTGCATCAACGCCACCATCGATTACTGCAAGGAGCGCAAGACCTTTGGCAACGCGCTGATCGACAACCAGGTCATCCACTTCCGCATGGCCGAGCTGCAGACCGAAGTCGAGTGCCTGCGCGCCCTGGTTTATCAGGCCACCGAGCAATACGTGCGCGGCCGCGACGTCACCAATCTGGCCTCGATGGCCAAGCTCAAAGCCGGCCGCCTCGGCCGTGAAGTCACCGACAGCTGCCTGCAGTACTGGGGCGGCATGGGCTACATGTGGGAAAACCCGGTGGCCCGCGCTTACCGCGACGTGCGCCTGGTGAGCATCGGCGGCGGTGCCGACGAAATCATGCTCGGCATTATCTGCAAGCTGATGGGCATTCTGCCTGGCAAGAAGAAAGGCTGAGGACGCGACCATGGCCGCTCTACCGAACTGCGAAACCCTGCTGCTAAGCCTCGACGCCGGTGTGCTGCATATCACCCTTAACCGCCCGGACAGCCGCAATGCCATGAGCCTGGCCATGGTCAGCGAATTGCGCGCGGTGCTGGAAAGCTTGCATGCAGACCCAAGCGTGCGGGCCATTGTGCTGCGCGGTGCCGGTGGGCATTTCTGCGCAGGTGGCGATATCAAGGATATGGCCGGCGCGCGTGCGGCGGGTGGTGACGCCTACCGCAGCCTTAACCGCGCCTTTGGCAGCCTGCTGGAAGAAGCACAGAACACGCCACAGGTGCTGATCGCGGTGCTCGAAGGCGCGGTGCTCGGCGGCGGCTTCGGCCTGGCCTGCGTGTCGGATATCGCCATCTGCCAGCAGGACGCCAAGTTCGGTCTGCCAGAAACCACCCTAGGCATTCTGCCGGCACAGATTGCGCCCTTTGTGGTGCGGCGCATCGGCCTGACCCAGACCCGTCGCCTGGCCCTGACCGCCGCCCGCTTCAATGGCAGCGAGGCCGAACGCCTGGGCCTGGTGCATTTTAGCGAAGCAGACAAGGACGCTCTGGAGCAGAGATTGACCGAGGTGCTTAGCCAAGTACGCCAATGTGCGCCCCAGGCCAATGCCCAGACCAAGGCCCTGCTGCTGGCCGCAGAAAATGAAGCACTCGGCCCGTTGCTGGACCGCGCCGCCGAGCAGTTTGCCGCGGCGGTAACCGGTGCCGAAGGCGTCGAGGGCACCATGGCCTTTGTGCAGAAACGCGCGCCGAAGTGGGCACAGTAGCCATACACCAACTGTAGGAGCGAGCTTGCTCGCGATCAGCTCCGGCCAGGATCGCCGGAACGCCGGAACGCCGGACCGCAGCAAGCTGGCTCCTACAACAAGACCGTAGGATGGGTCGAGCCGCGCAGGTTGAGCGCAGCGATACCCATCACCAGCAGGAGCACCCAGATGCCCGCCTTTAACAAAATCCTGATCGCCAACCGCGGGGAAATCGCCTGCCGGGTGATGCGCACCGCCCAGGACCTCGGCTACCGCACCGTGGCCGTGTACTCGGAGGCCGACGCCGGCGCCCGCCATGTGCAGCAGGCCGATGAAGCCGTATGCATCGGCCCGGCTCAGGTCAACCAGTCCTATCTGCTGATCGCCAATATCATCGCCGCGGCACAGAAAACCGGGGCCGACGCGATCCACCCTGGCTACGGCTTTCTCTCGGAAAACGCCGACTTCGCCCGCGCCTGTGAGGCCGTCGGCATCGTGTTTATCGGCCCAACCGTGGAAGCCATCCACCTGATGGGCAGCAAGCGCCTGTCGAAGATCGCCATGCTCGAAGCCGGCGTGCCGTGCATTCCCGGTTTTGAGGGCGCAGCCCAGGACGATGAAACCCTGAGCCGCGAGGCCGGTCGCATCGGTTACCCGCTGATGATCAAGGCCAGTGCCGGTGGCGGCGGTCGTGGCATGCGTCTGGTACACGAATCCAGCGAGCTGCTGGCGCAGATCCGCACCGCCCGCTCGGAGGCGCAAAACGCCTTCGGCTCCGGCGAACTGATTCTCGAACGCGCGGTGATCCAGCCGCGCCATGTGGAAATCCAGGTGTTCGGCGATCAGCACGGCAGCATCGTTTATCTCGGTGAACGCGACTGTTCGGTGCAGCGCCGCCACCAGAAAGTGGTCGAGGAAGCACCCTGCCCGGTGATGACGCCAGCGCTGCGCCGCGCCATGGGTGAAGCAGCCGTCAAGGCCGCCGCCTCGGTGAACTACGTCGACGCTGGCACCGTGGAGTTTCTCCTCGATCAGAGCGGCGAGTTCTTCTTTCTGGAAATGAACACCCGTCTACAGGTGGAGCATCCGGTCACCGAACTGATCACCGGCCAGGATCTGGTCGCCTGGCAGATTCGCGTGGCTGAAGGCCAGCCATTGCCGCTTAAGCAGGACGAGATTCGCCTCACCGGCCACGCCATGGAAGTGCGCCTGTACGCCGAAGACGCCACGCAGAATTTCCTCCCGCAAACAGGTACCGCACTGCGCTGGGAGCCGGCGCTACGCGACGGCATTCGCATCGACCACGGCCTGGTCGAAGGCCAAGCCATTACCCCGTTCTATGATCCGATGCTGGCCAAGGTCATCGCCTATGGCGCGACCCGCGAAGAAGCGCGGCGCAAGCTGGTGCGTGCAGTTGAGGATTGCGTGCTGCTGGGGGTCAACGGCAACCAGCGCTTTCTCGCCAACCTGCTCAGCCACCCCGAGTTTGCCGCTGGCAATGCCACCACCGCATTTATCGCCGAACATTTCGCCAGCGACCCAAGCCTTAGCCCGCAGCCGCCCGCTGCCTGCGAACTGGCAGCCGCAGCCGCCTTGCTGTTCCAGCAATCGGCCAATGCCCGCGCGCACCAACCGGGTCTCTCCGGCTGGCGCAATGCCGGCAGTGCGCCCTGGCGCTTTTTGCTTAAGCACGGTGAACAGACCTTCACCGTGGAACTGGAAGTGCTGGGCGACGGCCCACAACCCAGCCTGCTAGCCACGATTGGCGAGCAGCAAATCAGCCTCAAACTGCTGGCCAGCGATGGCCGCTGGGCCACCCTGGAGCTGGACGGTATTCGCCAGCGCCTGGCCTATCACCTGGCCGGGGATAACCTCTGGCTGTATGGCCATAACGGCAATCTGCAGCTGAGCGACATCACCCATCTGCCGGTCAGCAGCGCCGCCGGTGCAGGCTCGGGCAGCGTCAAGGCACCGATGGACGGGGCGATTGTCGAGGTGCTGGTGGAAGAAGGTGCCAGCGTCAGCAAGGGCCAACTGCTGGTGGTGCTGGAAGCGATGAAGATGGAACACCCACTCAAGGCCAGCATCGACGGCGTGGTGCGCCGGATTGGCGTCAGCCGCGGCGATCAGGTGAAAAACCGCCAGCTGTTGGTGGAGATCGAAGCCGTAGACGCCCCGTAGGGTGGATGGCCTTTATCCATCCACCATCACGCCGCCACGGTGGATGAAAAAAGCGTCATCCACCCTACATAAAAACAAAATTGGAGCACGCATATGTCACTGCAAGGCAAAACCCTGTTTATCACCGGTGCCAGCCGCGGCATCGGCCGTGAAATCGCCCTGCGCGCAGCCCGTGAAGGGGCCAATATCGTGATTGCGGCGAAAAGCGCCGAGCCCCACGCCAAGCTGCCGGGCACCATCTATTCGGTGGCCGCCGAGGTCGAGGAAGCCGGCGGCAAGGCCCTGGCCCTGCAGGTCGATGTGCGTGACGAAAACGCGGTAAAAGCCGCCATGGCCCAGGCGGCCGAACACTTCGGCGGCATCGATGTACTGATCAACAACGCCGGCGCAATCAAGCTGGTGGGCGTGGAGAAACTCGAACCCAAGCGCTTCGACCTGATGTTCCAGATCAACACCCGCGCGGTGATGGTCTGCAGCCAGGCCGCGCTGCCCTATTTGAAAGAAAGCGGCTCCGCTGCGGGTAAGCAAAGCGCGGGCGGACATATCCTCAACCTGTCGCCGCCGCTGAATATGGACAGCAAATGGTTTGCCCAGCACGGCCCCTACACCGTGACCAAGTACGGCATGAGCATGCTCACCCTGGGCATGAGCGAGGAATTCAAGAAATACGGCATCAGCGTCAACTCGCTGTGGCCGAAAACCATGATCGCCACCGCCGCCATCGAGTTCGAACTGGGCAGCCGCGACGCCTTCAAGCGCGCCCGTATCCCCGCCATCATGGCCGACGCCGCCCACGCCATTGTGTCGAGCCAAGGCCGCAGCATCACCGGGCGCTTGCTGATCGACGAGGAGATTCTGCGCGAGCAGGGTGTCAGCGACTTCGAGCATTACCGCTTCGACCCACAAGGCGGCGCACTGATCCCGGATCTTTTTGTCGATTGACTGCCTACTGCGCGGTGCCGGATTTAATCCGGGCGATGGGTTGGGCGTCGCACCGTAGGGTGCGCCGCGCGCACCGAGATGCCCTGCGTATTTGTGCCCGGCTGAACACATGGCGCACCCTACGCAGGCAGCGGGTATTTGCCGATCTGCCCTGTCAGGCTTGCGCCAGGGCCATGGCAGGGGGGCATTCGCGCGACTAGAGTTGGCTTTCGCCCCCGCATAACAACCATAAGCGCGAGAGCCATGAGCCAGACCGATCTGATTTCCCCGCTGCGTTTCCTTGCCCGTTTGCCCCAGCACCTGCCGCGTGTACCGCGCATGTTGCGCGGCCTGTATTACGCCGGTATCCGCAATCGCGAGAAGAACCTGTCGCTGGCCTGGGCGCTGGAGCGCACGGCGCAGCAGCATCCCGAGCGCCCGGCGCTGCTGGATGAGTCGCGCAGCCTCAGCTATGCCCAGTTCAACGCCTGGGCCAACCGCCTGGCCTGGGCCTTCAAGGCCGAAGGCGTACGCCATGGCAGCGTGGTGGCGGTGATGCTGGAAAACCGCCTGGAGCTGCTGGCCATTCTCGCCGCCCTGAGCAAGCTCGGCGCGGTCGGCGCACTGGTCAACACCACCCAGCGTGGCAAGGTGCTGGCCCATAGCCTGAATCTGGTCAAACCTGGTTTTATGGTGATCGGCGATGAGCTGCGCGAAGCTTTCGAGGAAGTCGCCGGGCAACTGGATAACCCCAGCGCAACCCGCTACTGGATCGCCGATCAGGATTGCCTGGAAGACCCCAGCCAGGCACCCGACGGCTGGACCAATCTGATGCAACTGGCGCGCAGCCAGGCCAGCGATAACCTGCCCGACAGCGCCAAGGTGAAGATGAAGGACCCCTGCTTTCTGATCTACACCTCCGGCACCACCGGCCTGCCCAAGGCTTCGATCATGAGCCACGGCAAGTGGATCAAGGCTTACGGCGGCTTCGGCCATTCCGGCCTGACCCTGAGCAATCAGGACGTGCTCTACCTGACCCTGCCCTGCTACCACAACAACGCCGTCACCGTATGCTGGAGCGCCGCTCTGGCCGGTGGCGCGGCCATCGCCCTGCGCCGCAAGTTCTCCGCCAGCGCCTTCTGGCCGGATGTGCAGCGCTATCAGGCCACCTGCTTCGGCTATATCGGCGAGCTGTGCCGCTACCTGCTTAACCAGCCCGAGTGCGCCGCAGAGAAGAACAACAGCCTGCGCTGCATGATCGGTAACGGCCTGCGGCCCTCGATCTGGGCCGAGTTCAAGGCACGCTTCGGCGTCGAGCAGATCACCGAGTTCTACGCCTCCAGCGAAGGCAATATCGGCTTTACCAACGTGTTCAACTTCGACAACACCGTAGGTTTCTCCCCCGCCACCTACGCCATCGTGCGCTATGACCTGGAGAACGACTGCGCCATCCGCACCGCCAAGGGTTTTCTACAGAAGGCCGACAAGGGCGAGCCTGGTTTGCTGATCAGCGAGATCAGCGCCAAATGGCCATTTGACGGCTACACCGATCCGGCCAAGAGCGAGGCGGCGATCCTGCGCAACGTGTTCAAGAAGGACGATGCCTGGTTCAACACTGGCGATCTGATGCGCGATATCGGCTGCAAGCACGCGCAGTTTGTCGACCGCCTCGGCGACACCTTCCGCTGGAAAGGCGAGAACGTCTCCACCACCGAGGTGGAAAACGTCCTGGGAGCTTTCCCCGGCGTCGAGGATGCGGTGGTGTATGGCGTGGAAATCCCCGGCACCAATGGCCGCTGCGGCATGGCCGCGCTGCGCCTGAGCGAAGGCCAGCAACTGGATAGCGCCGCCCTTGCCGCGCACCTGGATGCCGAATTGCCGGTGTATGCCGCGCCGCTATTTATCCGCCTGCTGGGCGAGGTGGAAACTACCGGCACCTTCAAATACAAGAAGACCGACCTCAAGCAGGCCGCCTACAACCCGGCAGCGGTGCAGGAACCCTTGTGGGTACGCCTGCCGGGCGAGCAGCGCTTTACCCCGCTGGACCACAGCCTGTTCGCCGCCATCGGTCAGGAGACCTATCGCTTCTGATTGCCGGCAGCCGGCTGCTAGCGCTTGAACTCGAACTGCAATTGCGCGCCCTCGACCGACTGCCAGTAGTCCTCACCGCGCTCATTGGTAATCAGCTTGCCATTGAGTTGAAAGGGGCCTTCGGTCTCATCCTTGTCGCCAAACATAGGCGGCAGTAACGGGATCGACAGGTCGCTGAGCGGTGCCACCGGCTGCAGGGGATCAAACACATTGATATGCAGGCCCAAATCCAACGGTGCTTGCGGCTCAGCAGGTTCGGGCTTGGGGGCAACAACAGCTGGCTTCGGCTTGGGTTGAGCCGCAGCGGCAACGGGTGCAGGTTCTGAAACCTTGGGCGCAGGCTTGCTCACCACAGGGGCAGCAGGTTCGACTTCAGCCGCTGTGCGCTTGACCGCCGGTTGCACCTTGACGGTTTCAGCCTTGGGCTTGGCAGGAGGATTGGTGCTTTGCTCGCAGGCCACCAGTGACAGCATTGTCAGCAGCAGCGCGAGGCTTCGAATAGGCAACATGGGCAGGTACAAAGGCAGTGACACAAGTCGCTATGCTGGCCCCTCCCCCTTCCCCTGGCAAGCTCGCAATACGTACCGCAGGTAACAGCGCAACCTTCTATTCTCAGGATCAGCCGACGGCCACCGGTGTCGATGGCCGCCAGCGACTTACCTACCCAGCCTTATTCAGGCGATTGCAGTTGCTGCAACTGCGCGTCGATATCGAGCCCGGGATGCTCGCGCATCAGTTGCAACAGCAAGGCATCGGCTTCATCCGTCCAGCCATCACGGCGCAATTTGAGCAAGCGCTGCAACTCGCTGCGCAGCTGCTGTTCGGCCTGACTGCCTGCGGCTTCCGCCGCTTTCTCGGGGGCTGAAACCGCGGGCGCAGCATCATGCAGCGCATCGGCCGCCGACTCTTCACGTAGCAACTGATTGGACGCGCCGGCCGAAAGCTTCTTCTCGGCCTTGGCGGCATCAGCGCTGTAGCCCTGGATCACCGGCGCAGGCTGCGCCGCCCGCGAACGTTCTGCTTCATCAACCACCTCAGCGGATTCCGCCAGCGGCGCAGATTGCGGTGCCATCCGCGCAGCAGCCGGTGCCATGGGTGCGGCGCTGGGCACGGCATCGAAGGCATCCGGAGCCTGCTCGAAGGTGCGCCAGGTCAGGCTCACGCCAATCCCCAGACAAGCGACCCCGGCCAACGCCACCGACCAGCGTTGCCGGCCGCCCGCGCCAAATAGCCAGCTGTGCAGGCGCGCGCTCAGACCAGATTTGGCTTCAGCAGCAGGCGCACTGCGCGCTGCTGCACTGGCCGCCGCGAGAATCTGCGCATCCAGCTGCGCACTGGGCTCGCCGCCGCTGTGCTGGCGGAAATGCTCCAGCATCTGCCGTTCCTGCTCATCGGGCCTATGTTGATCGTGGTTCATACGGACAACTCCTCGGCGGCCGGGTCAGCCAGCAGCCGACGTAACTTCTGCAGGGCATAGCGCAGACGGCTCTTTACCGTCTCGGCAGGTATCTGGGTCAGTTCGGCGATCTCGGCCAGCTCCATGTCGCCATGGGCGCGCAGCAGAAATACTTCGCGCTGCTCCGCCGGCAAATCCGCCAAGGCGGCCTGCAAACGCTGCTGATCGCGGCTCAGGCTGAGCTGCTGCTCAGGCCCCGGCTGCGGGTCGTGCGGGGCATGCTGCTGTTCATCGTACTCAGCATGCCCCGCCTGGTGCCGACCATGCTTGCGCCAATGGTCGATCAGCCGGTTGCGGCCGATCTGGTACAACCAGGTCCTGAACAGCACCGCATCGCGCTGTTCGCTCTGGCTGCGGATCAGGCTCATCCAGGTGTCCTGAAACACTTCCTCGGCCAGGGCGTGGTCGCCACACAGGCCGAGCAGAAAGCGGAACAGGCCGAGCCGGTGGCGCTGATACAACTCGGCGAAAGCCGCCGCATCACCGCGGCGGTAACGCCGCAACAAGGCGGCGTCGTCATCCGTGAGGGGTCGATTCACTGCTGTACTCGTGCGCTAGTTGAACGGTTCGTCGCAGTTTGCAGACTCTGCGCCAGTTCCACCAGCTGTACGAACTCGCCACGCAGACCGAAGCGGTCATCGCCCTTGGCATTGCGCGCCAGCTCGGCGCTGTCGGCCAGACTGAAATGCCCGGTGTAGGTATCGCCTTTAAGCTGCTGGGCGAAGGCGGCCACCGCTGCAGCAAAGCGCAGATCCTCGCTGGCCTGGTTCAAGGCCACGGCCGTATCCGCCTGAATCGCTTGTTCCAGCAGCGTGCTGACGTCCTGGCCTGGCGTCTTGTAGCGAATGCGCAGCCAGGCCAGCTCGCCTGCAGGATTCCCCGACTTGACCGCTTGCTGATAGCGCAGCGGCTCCAGCCAGCCCTTGCCGCCCACAGGCACCACCTCATAGAGCGCAGTCACGGTATGGCCTGCGCCGACTTCACCGGCATCGATCTTGTCGTTGCTGAAATCCTCACGTTTCAGCGCACGATTTTCATAGCCCAGCAGGCGGTACTCGCTGACCTCGGCCGGGTTGAACTCGACCTGGATCTTCACGTCACTGGCGACCGTCGCCAGGGTTGAGCTGAGCTGATCCACCAACACCTTGCGCGCCTCACGCAGGTTGTCGATATAGGCGTAGTTGCCGTTACCGGCATCGGCCAGCTGCTCCATCAGACGCTCGTTGTAGTTGTCGGTACCAAAGCCCAGGGTGGTCAGCGATACACCGGTCTTGCGCTTCTCGGCGGCCAGTTGTTTGAGCGTTTCAAAATCGCTGATGCCGACGTTGAAGTCGCCATCGGTGGCCAGCAGGATGCGGTTGATACCGCCATCGATAAGACCCTGCTGCGCCTGTTGGTAGGCCAGCTGAATGCCCGATTCGCCTGCTGTGGAACCGCCCGCCGTCAGCTGGTCGATGGCCGCGCGGATCTTGGCTTTCTCGCTGCCGGAGGTCGGCTCCAATACCACGCGGGATGAGCCGGCATAGATCACCAGCGATACCTTGTCCTGGGCGCGCAGCTGCTCGACCAGCAGCTTCAACGTGCTTTGCACCATGGGCAGGCCTTCACGGCGATCCATCGAGCCGGAGACATCCACCAGAAACACCAGATTGGCCGCTGGTAATTCCTCTACGCGTAGATCCGAGGCTTTGATGGCGATACGCAGCAGGCGGCTCTCGGGGTTCCACGGCGTGGCCGCCAGTTCGGTGTGCACGCCAAACGGCGCATCACCCTTGGGCAGCGGATAGGCGTAGGGGAAGTAGTTGACCAGCTCCTCCAGGCGCACCGCCTCCTGCGGCGGCAACTGCCCACCATTGAGGAAACGCCGCACATTGGCGTAGCTGCCGGTATCCACATCGATGCTGAAGGTCGACACCGGCGTCTCGGCCACCGCATGCACCGGGTTGTCGGCCAGTTTCTGATACTGCTCGCGGTTCTCGTCACGGTAGCCCGGCGGCAAGGCATCGGCCTGCATAGACATCGGCATCGGCGCATAGGCCACGCTGGGCATCACCGCCCTGCCCGTCACCTGGCTTTTGCGTTGCAACTCAGCGGGGGCAGCGGCCAGCTGCTCATGCAGCTCGGCACGTTCACGCTTATGGGCCTGATCGCTCAGCTGCGGGCTGCCAGCCTCGGTAGCCGGAGCCTCAGGATTGGCGGCGCTGCACGCACCAAGGCTGATCAGTACGCCTGCGGCAAAACCGGCAAGCAGAGGACGGGTAAGCAATACGGGATAAGCAGACATGGGGGCATCTCCTGAGCGATCGAATAAACCATTCGCTCAGGTAGACGCAGCCCTTGGCTACATCGGGTTAAGCCGCTGTTAAAAACTCGCAACGCCTTCCTGACACAGCTGCCCGGCCAGCATGCCCAAAGTCATCAAGGCACGCTCGGCTTCGCGGTTCCACGGGATGCCGCAGTTCAGCCGGATGCAGTGATTGAACTGCTCGGTATTACTGAAGATCAGCCCCGGTGCAATGCTGATGCCCTGCTGCAGGGCGCGTACATGCAGGTCCTTGGTGTTGACCCGCGCCGGCAGGCTGACCCAGAGGATAAAGCCGCCCTTGGGCCGGCTCATCTGCGTGCCTTCGGGGAAGTACTGCTGCACCGCCAGCTGGAAGGCGCTGAGGTTCTTGCGGTACTCCTGGCGGATAAAGCGCAGGTGGCGGTCGTAACCGCCGTTCTCCAGATAGGCCGCTACTGCCATCTGCGTCACGCTACACGCCGAGTGGGTGCTAAAGGTCTGCAGACGCTGGATTTCATCCTGATACTTGCCAGCGATAATCCAGCCGATTCGCACCCCGGGAGAGAGGGTTTTCGAGAAACTCGAACAATAGATCACCCGCCCCTCGCGATCATGGGACTTGAGCGCCTTGGTCGGGCCCTGCTCGAACATCAGCTCGCCGTAGATATCGTCTTCGATGATCTGAATATCGTAATCACCGGCCAGGCGCAGCAGCTGCCGCTGACGCTCTTCGGGAATAGTGCCGCCCAGCGGGTTGCTTAGCCGCGCGGTCAGCACCAGGGCTTTGATCGGCCATTGGTTGGCTGCCAGTTGCAAGGCCTCCAGGCTGATGCCGGTGGCGGGATCGCTGGGAATCTCGATGACTTTCAGGCCGAGCAGGTCGGCCAGTTGCAGCAGGCCATAGTAGGTCGGCGACTCGGCGGCGATCAGATCACCCGGCTTGGTCAGCACCCGCAGGCTCATCTGCAGGGCATCGACGCAGCCGTGGGTGATCACCACCTCAGTCGGGTCGACCACCACGCCGGCATCGCGCATGCGGATCGCCACCTGGCGGCGTAGCGGCTCGAAGCCCGGGCTGAACATATAGCTGAAGGCACGGGCGCTATGGAAACGAGTGACCTTGGCCAGCTGCTGGTGCAAGGCACGCACCGGCAAATAATCGACATGGGGCACCGCCGCACCGAGGGGGAACACCCCTTCGCGGCGCGACTCGGTGAGCACCTGGTTAATGATGCTGCTGCGCGTCACCAGGCCAGGTCGCTCGACCCGGGCGATATCCGGGGTTGGCGCGGTCAGGGCCGGCGTCTGGTGGACATAGAAGCCAGACTGCGGGCGGGCGCGGATCAGCCCCTGATCTTCCAGATTGGCGTAGGCCTGCAGTACGGTGGCGTGGCTGACGCTGAGCTGCGCACTCATCTTGCGCACCGAAGGCACGCGCTCACCGGGCTGGTAAACGCCGCGGCGGATATCTTCCGCCAGTTGCTGGGCAATGCGCTGATAAAGCAACAGATTGGTCATGACCGCGTTCCTGCGTGACTGAACCGTAACAGTAAACCGGGCTTTTAAAATTGCACCGGTACAGCTTACTGAATTGTGGGCGATACAGTGCCCATCCGCCAGGACTGTGACGGCTCACTTAACAGGTGCGCAGATGGTGCGGTGATGCCTGGCGACGAGCCGCAGGGGGAGGTCATAGCGAATGGGCCAAAAAAAGCCCCGGAAACCGGGGCTCTGTATATAGCACGGTGCTTAGCGCGACGAGCCTAAACGGCCCTGCTCATCGGAGAACACGATCTCCACCCGACGATTCTGCGCCCGGCCCTTGGCCGAGGCGTTTTCGGTCACAGGGAAGCTCGCGCCATGGCCTTGCACCTCGATGCGCTGGGCATCGATACCCAGGTCGACCAGCACATCGGCCACCGCCTGGGCCCGGGCCTGGGACAGTTCGAGGTTTTCCTGGGCGTCGCCACGGCTGTCGGTATAACCCTCTATCCGCACAATGCGCCGCGGGTTGAGCTGGAGAAACTGCACCAGCCTGAGCACCGTACGGTTGGCCGAGGCCTTGAGATCGGCATGCCCGGCGTCGAACAGCACATCACCCAGGGTCATCACCAGGCCACGTTCGCCCTCGCTGGTCGTCAGGCTGACCATCTGCTCGTCGAGCCAGCTGCTCTGCTCCTGCACGCTGAGCAACTTGGCCTCGCGCAAGGCCAGTTGCAGCCGCTGACGCTCCAGTTCCAGTTTGACGGCGCGCTCTTGGTTCAGGTTGAGTGCGCTCTTCTGCCCGGCAATCGCACTGTATTGCTGGCTCAGGTAGGCGTAGTGCGTCACATCCTCGGCACTGCCCCAGTAGCTCGACAGGCGATCGGCGCGCGCCAGGGACTCGCCGGCACGAATCAGATCCTTGGCCGCGCTACGCAGCACATCGGGATCCTCCTTGACCGTCTGAAAGCCCGCATGCGCCGCTTGCAGCGCCTGTTCGCTGGAGTGCGAAGACGCACAACCGTTGAGCACAGTCGCCGCCAGAAGCACGCTAGCCAGTGCTGGCAAAGTCTTCATCACAGGTCTCCCAGCTGTCTGCGCAAACGGCTGATGCGGTTGTTCAGCTCGGCCAACTGCTGCGCGCTTTTCTCGGTCAGGTACTGGGCCTCGGCCAGACGGGCATCCAGTTCGGCCTGTTCGGCATGGATACGCGCCTGCTTGTAGTCTTCGTCCTGCATGGCGGCCTGGGCCAAGGCGAACTTCTCCTCGGCCTGACGCAACGCCGCGGATTGCTCTGCCGAAAGGCCCAAAGCCTGAGCCTGGGCAAGCGCCTGCTCGGTCAGACGCAGCTGCTCGACAGGGGCGGGATCGGTGGCACAGGCACTGAGCAGCAGCGGCACGAGCGCTGCGCAAAAACGTCGATAGATCACAAGGCTTTTCCTACTGAATAACGTCGCTGGCGGGGATGAGCTGTTGCTCTTTCCAGAGTTGCAAATTGCGCTGCAGCAAGACCTCGGGCAACCCTGCGGCCACCGCCTCGAGCATCTTCTTCGCCAGCCCGCCTCTTAGCTTGGGTTCGTTGCAGGCGGAGTTGTGCGACAGCGCGAGATACAGACCCTCGCTGGAAACCGCTGGTTCCAGGGCCAGCAGGTCATCCTGCATTTCCAGGGTATCGGCCAGCGCCTGGCCGGGGTAACGCTCATGGAGCACATAGTCGGTGCGCCCCAACAGCAATTTCTGCAAGGCCTGGGTCAGGCTGGTAACCCGCTCCAGGGTCAGCTGGCTCTTGGCATAAGCATCGAACTGCGGACCAAAACTGTTGCTGGCCAGGGTCTCGCCCGTACGCTCACGCAAGTCTTCCCAGCCGGCATAGGGGAACGCCGCGTCCCGCCGCACCCAGACCACGCTGGGCGTTACATAGGGGACGGGATGCACATAGTCCATCGCATCGAGCTGCGATGCATTGAGAACGGCACCGGCCAGCAGGTCGATGCGCCCGCTGCGCACCTCATCCAGGGGCTGCGGCCAGGCTCCGCTGTCGAGCACATCGACCACCAACCCCAATTCCTTGGCCAGGTGCTTGAGCAGGTCGGCATTGGCCCCGATCAGCTGCTGTGGGTTCTGCGGGTCGCGCCATAGATAAGGCGGGTACTCCGGGTTGCCTGTCGCCACCAGGCGCTCGCACTTGCCGGCAGCGGCGGCGGCCAGCCCCGGCAGCACCAGCAGGCCAAGCGACAACACAAAGGACTTCACTAAACCACGCTCAAGCATTGGCAAACTTCTCGACTGAACCTTGGGTGGGGCGTCTACGGGCGCGCGCCGGGAGACAGGAGCTTCGTGCTAGCTTAATACGCGTCCCAATCGATCGCGATAAAGAGCTGTCATGAAAAAACTGATTATCGGCCTGTTCTCACTGCTTCTGGCCACAGCCGCCCTGCTCTACCTGTCGCCTGCCGTCCTGTTGACCGGCATGCAGCTGATTGAACGGCAACGTGCGGGCCTGAGCCTCGAACAGATCGCAGTGGGCGATCTTAACATCCATTACTACGAGGGCGGCCCAGACGATGCACAAACCCTGCTGATGGTGCATGGCTTTGCCGCCAACAAGGACAACTGGTTGCGTTTCGCCCGCCACCTCAGCCAGGACTACCGGGTGATCGCCCTCGACCTGCCGGGTTTCGGTGCCAGCGACAAGCCAACCGGCAGCTACGACGTCGGCACCCAGACCGAGCGCCTGGCCAATGTGTTGCAGGCCCTGCAGATCGACAAGCTGCACCTGATCGGCAACTCCATGGGCGGGCAGATCAGCGCACTATATGCCGCGCGCTACCCGGACCAGGTGCTGTCGCTGGCCTTGCTGGACAACGCCGGCATCAGCTCGCCGCAACCCAGCGAACTGATGCAGCTACTCGAACGTGGCGAACCCAACC
This sequence comes from uncultured Pseudomonas sp., assembly GCA_964578635.1. GTDB lineage: Bacteria > Pseudomonadota > Gammaproteobacteria > Pseudomonadales > Pseudomonadaceae > Aquipseudomonas. The sequence continues at coordinate 603 of CAZOEC010000044.1, read as the reverse complement.
CCCTGGTGGTGCGCCAGCCTGAGGATTTCCAGCGCCTGCTGGAGTTCGTCTTTGTCGAGCCGCCCTACCTGCCGGAATCGCTCAAGGGCTATTTCGCCGAGCAGGCCATCGCCAACAGCGCCCACTATGACCGGGTATTCGCCCACCTGATCGAGCGCTATATCCCGCTGGAACCCGAACTGGCGAAGATCCAGGCACCCACTCTGGTGATCTGGGGAGCCGAGGATCGCGCCCTGCACGTTTCCAGTACCGAGGTCATGCGCCCGCTGCTGCGCCAGCCCACCATCGTGGTCATGCCCGCAACCGGCCATGCCCCCATGATCGAGCGCCCGCAACAGACTGCGCAGCATTACCGGGCCTTTCTTCAAGCGCTGTCGGATTAGCGCAAAAGGGCCGGGAGCGTTTTTGCGCCCAGGCCCCGGATGCGCTGAGCATAAAAAAACCCGCTCAGTGAGCGGGTTTTTTCTGGCCTGGGGAAACTGGCTTAAACCAGTTTCTCCAGCTCAGGTACAGCTTCGAACAGATCAGCGACCAGACCGTAATCGGCGACCTGGAAGATCGGCGCTTCTTCGTCCTTGTTGATCGCAACGATCACCTTGGAGT